>DASUKH010000168.1:0-2442 GCA_036278835.1 Allostellaceae bacterium | reverse complement strand
ATCTCGTGCAGCACCTTCGGGCGCGCCGAGTTGAGGCGGGTGCCCTCGCCGGCGGCAAGGATGATGGCGGCGATGCGGGATCGGCTCATTTCTGGTTCAGGCTCGCCCAAGGGTCACGTCGGAACGAAACGCGATCAACCGCGAAAGGTTGCATGCGCCGCGCCGCCCTGCCAACACACAGATTGTTGCATTGTGTGATAGAGGCGCGGAGCCGGGGATGGCCGATTTTCTACTGCTGTTCGACCTCGACGGCACGCTCGTCGATAGCGTGCCCGACCTGACCGGCGCGCTCAACGAGGTGCTGGGCGAGCGCGGCCATCCCGCGCTGACGCCGGAGGAGGTCAAACCGATGATCGGCGACGGCGTGCCGATGCTGGTGACGCGGGCCTTCGCGGCGCGCGGCGGCGATGCGGCCGAGGCGGCGGCGATGCTGCCGCGCTACGTCGCGGTCTACGAAGCGAACGCGACCAACCTGACCCGGCCCTATCCGGGGGTGACCGATACGCTCGCCGATCTGCGCCGGCATGGCTATCGCATCGCGGTGTGCACCAACAAGCTGCAGCGCGCCGCCGAGACCGTGCTGGCGGGGCTGGGTCTCGCTGCGCTGTGCGACGGCCTCGCCGGCGGCGACCGCTACAAGGTCAAAAAGCCGGACCCCGGCCATCTCCTCCGGCTGATCGCCGAGATGGGCGGCAGCCCGCGCCGTTCGGCGATGATCGGCGACAGCGAAAACGACATCGCCGCGGCGCGCTCCGCCGGCGTGCCGGCGATCGTCATGCGCTACGGCTATGCCCGCCGAGATCCCGCCACCCTCGGCGCCGATGCCGTGCTCGACCATTTCGCCGATCTGCCCGCCGCCCTCCTCCGGCTCGGGCTCACTCCATCAATGCGCGGTTGACGCCGCTTCCGTGCAGTTCGGCGAGATAGCCGTGCACGGTGCCGAGCTGCGTCTCGAGTCGCATCCGCACCGGCACGAGAAGATCGCCGGGGACGAGGCGGGCATACCAGATCGTTCCCGACCGCGCTCCCTCGTCGCGCTCGGATTCGGGAATCCCCTTGCCGAGCGAGCGCCGCGTCATATGACAGCCGATCGCCTCGCCGGCGAAGTTTTGGCCGCCGGAAGGGGTCAGTTTCCGTCGCCCGGCATCGGTAAAGGTCAGGTCGTAGCGGTAGCGGCCGTCATACACATGCTCGGTCAACGCGCACCGCCCGGTGCGGGCCAGTTGCAATTGCAGGCGCAGGTAAGCGGTCAGGTTATCGACCGTACCGCGCGCCTCTTCCGGCGTCACCGGATCGGGCGGCGCCGGGGTCGAGCTGCCGTCCACCGCGCCGTCGCCGCGATAGACGACCCGGTCGGCGCGCTCCATGCCGTTGCGCCGGGTTTCCTTGTAAAACCATTCGGGGTTGGCCGTGCCGCCGACTCGGCGGCCGCGGACCTGCGCATGGCTCGCGAGGTTGACGAACAGCCGGGCGATGCCCTCGGTCGCGTAATTGACGGTGATCGCGTAGCTGTCGGCATTTTCCTCGGTGCGGCTGTTCAACGTCAGCACCTCGACCCCGGCAAATCCGTGCATTTCGAACCGGGTGCTGATCGCATCCGCCTCGGCCGCTCCCGCCATCGCGCCGAGCGACAGCAGGATCAGGGCGACGGGGCGGAGAGCATTGCAGGTCAACGACATGGAGCGATGGTCGCAAAACCGGCGGGAGGCGTCCAGCGGCGGCGGCACCGGACGAGCGGTTGCCGCGCGCCGGTGCTCCTCTATTATCCTCGGACCGAGAGGGACAGGAGGATGCGATGCGCTGGCTCAGATACGCGGCGGACGGGCACGAGGCGTACGGCATCCTCGAGGGCGACGAGGTCGTCGAGGTCAGGGGCGACCCGTTCGCCGGCTACGAGCGCACCGCCGTGCGGCGCAAGCTCGACGCCGTCAAATTCCTCGTGCCGGTCATTCCGAAGACCTTCTACGCCGCCGGCCTCAACTATCCCGAGCACGTGACCGAGGCGGCGAAGAAGCTCGGTCGCGAGCCGGAGCTGCCGCCCTACGCCGATATCGGCTACCGCGCCAACAACGCGCTGATCGCGCACCGCGAGAACATCGTCATCCCGAAGGACGCCGGCGAACTCGTGCAATACGAGGCCGAGCTGGTCGCGGTTATCGGGAAGCGGGCGAAGCATCTGTCGGAGCGCGACGCATTGTCCTGCGTCCTCGGCTGGACGATCGGCAACGACATGAGCGAGCGCACCTGGCAGCGCGGCGACCGCACCCTGTGGCGGGCCAAGAACAGCGACACGTTCAAGCCGATGGGGCCGTGGATCGAGACCGATTTCGACCTCGACAAGGCGGAGACGACGGTCCGCGTCAACGGCGAGGTCGCCGACCATTTCCGCACCAACAACATGATCCACGGCGTCGCCAAGTTCCTCGCCCGCATGTCGCAATA
>DASUKH010000167.1:0-19750 GCA_036278835.1 Allostellaceae bacterium | reverse complement strand
GACAAGCCGGACCTGACAAAGGGTGTTCCGGAAAGCGACCTCGAAGACGGGGCGATGCTCGTCGGCCAGGTCGGCGAGGAGGCGGTGTTGCTGGCCCGCCGCGGCGCCGAATTGTTTGCGATTGGCGCGACCTGCACCCATTACGGCGGCCCGCTCGGTGAAGGGCTGATGGTCGAGGATACGGTGCGCTGCCCCTGGCACCACGCCTGCTTCAGCCTGCGCACCGGCGAGGCCCTGGCCGCGCCCGCCCTGAACGCGACCTCGTGCTGGCGGATCGAGCGCCGCGACGGCCGCATCTTCGTCGGCGAAAAGACCTCAGAAGCCGGGCGGCCGATGCCGGCGAGAGCGCCCTCCCCCGCCGCCCCGACCGGCGGCATGGTAATCGTCGGCGGCGGCGCCGCCGGCTATGCCGCCGCCGAGATGCTGCGCCGCGAAGGCTATGCGGGCGGCGTGACGATCGTCAGCACCGATGCTGCGGCCCCGTACGACCGCCCGAACCTGTCGAAGGATTATCTCGCCGGCACCGCCCCCGAGGAATGGATCCCGCTGCGCCCCGAAGAGTTCTACCGGGAGAACGGCATCGAGCTTCGCCTCCGCACCGCGGCGACCGCGATCGATGTGGCCGGAAGACAGGTGGTTCTCGACGGGGGCGACAGGCTGGGTTTCGACAAACTCCTTCTCGCCACCGGCGCCGAACCGATCCGGCTCGACCTGCCCGGCGCCGCGTTGCCGCATGTGCGCACGCTGCGCTCGCTCGCCGACAGCCGCGAGTTGATCGCCCGCGCCCGCAAGGGCAGCCGAGCAGTGGTCGTCGGCGCCAGCTTTATCGGGCTCGAAGCGGCGGCGGCATTGCGGCACCGTGAGGTCGAGGTGCACGTCATCGCGCCCGAAGCGCGGCCGATGGAGCGCGTCCTCGGCCCGGCGATGGGCGATTTCGTCCGCGCGCTGCACGAGGAGCACGGGGTGGCATTTCACCTCGGCCGCACGCTGGCCGGCATAGAACCGGGGCGGGTGCGGCTCGACGACGGCACCGCGATCGATGCGGAGCTGGTCGTCGTCGGGATCGGCGTGCGGCCGCGGCTCGATCTCGCGGCGCAGGCCGGCCTCGCGATCGATCGCGGCGTCCTCGTCAACGAATATCTCGAAACCAGCGCGCCGGGCATTTTCGCGGCCGGCGACATCGCCCGCTGGCCCGACCCGTACAGCGGCGAGCGCCTGCGCATCGAGCACTGGGTGGTGGCCGAGCGGCAGGGCCAGACCGCTGCGCGCAATATGCTAGGCCGGCGCCAGCGCTATGAGGCGGTCCCGTTTTTCTGGAGCCAGCATTACGACGTATCGATCGATTATGTTGGCCATGCCGCAGGCTGGGACGAGATCGCCCAGGACGGCGATCCCGGCGCCCACGACGTGGCGCTGCGCTTCCGCAAGGCGGGCCGCACGCTAGCCGTCGCCACAATTTTCCGCGGCCACGAGAGCCTCTCTGCGGAGGTTGCGATGGAGCGGGGGCAGTCGCCGTGACCGCAATTATCCCGAGGCCGCGCCGCCGATCCCGGCGTTAGCGTGCGGGTCGCCAGGTTCGACCTCGTGGCCGGGCATCTCCACGCTAGAGCAGGGCCCGTTCAATGGAATCAACTGTCCCCTCGGCCGGGCTTGACCCGGCCATCCACGTCTTTATCAGGCCGCCGAAGACGTGGACCCGCGGATCAAGTCCGCGGGCGGGGAGCATCCAACGATCGGACTTGATCGGATACCACGCGAACCGGAAGATGCCCCGGCCTTCACGTCGATGGCCGGGACAAGCCCGGCCATGACGAAAGGAGCGATGCGATCTGAATGGATGCCGCTTTAGCGGTACCGGTACCGGTGGTGGCTTGCGTAATTCCGGTCATAATGAACAGCCCGGTAGTGGCAGCGGTACGGGGACGCCGGCCAGCCGTAGGTCGGGCACGGGTCGTACGCCGAGGGCGGCGTGCCGATACCAACCCCGAGTCCATGTCCGAAATCCCAGCCGAGATACGGCTCGCTACCGGCATTGGCAGGCGATGACGCGACACCGCCGATGGCTGCCGCGGTGATCGCGAAGGCCGCGAAAATCCCAAGTCGCCGAGGGCGGAAAATGGCCGCCATGGCTACCTCCTAACCTGTGATTGAAGAGTTCTTATGGATAACAATTCCGGGCATCCGGGCGTTCCGCTCCGGCGCCCGCGTGCAAGGGTGCCGCTTTATTGATCGGGACCGACGGCCAGTTGCCCCCGCGGCGCAGCAGCCGTCGCGCGCCGCCGGCCAAAGCGGACCGCCCAGATCGCCGCGATCGATCCCAGCGCCATCGTGGCGAACGCGGCGGCCCAGCCGGCCCGGCTCTCGGTGCCGCCGAACGCATCGAGCGCCACCCCGACCGCAACGGGGCCGATAAAGGCGGCGGTGTATCCGGTGAAGGCGTACAGCGCCAGCGCCGCCCCGCGGCGGGCCGGGTCGGCGGCGGCGACCGCGCCGCTCGCCAGCGCGCTTGCATCGGCCATGCTGGCAATCTGCGCCAGCACCAACAGCGGCAGGATCACGATGCTCGGTCCGCCGGCGGTTCCGGCGAGGGCGAGCAGGATCGACACCGAGGCGAGGCAGGTCAGGACGATCGCCCGCGCGCCCCAGCGCAGCGCGAACTCGGCGATGGCGATGCTGACCGGAAACCCAGCCAGCGACGCCAGCCCCGAGATGACCGCCGGGGTCGGCACATCGAGCCCGTTGTGCGGCAGGCTCAGCGTCCAGACGAGATAGGCGACAAACCACGCCCGTACCGCCGAGACTTCCCAGATGTTGCCGGCGAAAGCCAGCACATAACCGAGCAGCGCCCGGTTGCGGATCAGCGGCCGCAGGTCGAAGGCGGAGCCGGTCTTCGGCACCGTCTCGGAGGACGCCGGCAGCAGCACCGCCACGATGATCCCGATCAGCGGCACGAGGCCGCTGATCGCAAAGGCGCCGCGCCAGCCGAACGCGGCATCGACCGCGCCGGCTATGAAGAACGAGCCGGCCGCGCCGAGAGCGTAGGACGAGGCGTAAATCGCGCTACCGCGCCTTCGCGCCTGCCCCGCAGTGCGCTCGGCGAGCAGCTTGAGACCGGGCATATGGACGCCGCCGAGCGCCATGCCGCTGACCAGCCGGGCCGCGACGGCGATCCAGAACCCGTCGGCCCAGCCGGCAAAAGCCAGGCTCGCGCAGGCCCCGAGCAGCGACGACAGGGCGAACACCCGGCGCCCGTCGATGCGGTCGGTCAGAGTCGCCAGGATCGGCACGGAGGCGGCGTAGCCGGCGAAATAGATGCCGCTGATCCAGCCGGCCTCGCTGGCGGTAAGACCCCAGGCGGCGGCGATCTCCGGGAGCACCGCCGCGAATGTCGCCATCGGCGCGAGGTTCGCCATCAGGCCGAGCGCCAGCAGCACGGTATTCAGGACGCTGCGAGGCGTTCCGGCTGATGCCATCACGGGGCGCGCCTCGCCGACGCGACCGCTCCCCCCGGACCCTTACGGCTCGTAGCGGACAACACCCTCCACGGCGTCCTGGCCGCGGCCGCGCAGCTCGATGACGTTGCGGTCGGGATCGCGCACGAACACCGACACGTGCCCGGCCTCGCCAAAGCTGACCGGCCCCTGGCTGATCGCGATGTGGTTGGCCTCGAGGATGGCGAGCGTCGCCGGGATCGAGGCGACGCGCAGCGCGATATGCGTGTAGCCCGCGAATTTCTCCGGCGCGTCCATCAGGATGTTGACGGCCGGGTCGCCGGCACTGGCATTGAACACGAGGTTCAGTTCGACCCCGCGCGCATTGCGCACGATCGCGACATCATCGCCCTCGGCGCGGCGAACCAGGGCAAAGCCGAGAACGTGGTAGAAGGCCAGGGCGCGGTCGAGATCGCGCACCCTGATGCCGACATGGTCCACCTGCTCGATGGCGATCGTCTCGGGCATCGTGATCCGCCTTTGTCGAAGAGCCTGCTACCGGGCGGGGTCGAGCACGACCACCGGGATTTCGCGCTCGGTCTTGCGCTGATAATCGGCGTAAGGCGGCCAGAAATCGAGCGCCTTTTCCCAGAGCCGGGCCCGCTCCGCGCCGGTCGCGGTGCGGGCCCGCGCCTTGATCCGGGCGGCGCCGACCTGCAGCTCGACATCGGGGTCGGCGAGGATGTTGCGGTACCAGCCCGGATGCTGCGGCGCGCCGCCTTTCGACGCAACGACGAAATAACTGTCGCCATCGGTGCCGTAGAACAGCGGGAAAATGAACTTTTCTCCCGATTTCCGGCCGGTCGTCGTCAGCAGCAGCGACGGGACCGTCAGCTCGAGCCGGCCCGGCTGGGTGATCTTATAGAGGTGTCCGTCGGTGCCGCCGCTCGACAGATAGCGGTTGGCGTGCTCGACCATCCAATCCGGAAGGTTTGGCGCGAGCCTGGGTTCGGCCATGGGGCCTCCTTGCAAAACCGATGCGACGATAACCCAAGTCTCCGGCAATCGTCGCCGTAAAGCTGTCGGACCGCCGGCCCTGCCAACTTGGCTTGCAGCCTCGCCCGAGAAAAGGCACGCTGGCGGATAGTGCGGCGAAAGGGAACGGCGATGAGCGATATGACCCAGGAGTTCAGCTTCCTGAAGGGAGTCAAGGTCGTCGATTTCACCCAGTTTGAGGCGGGGACGACCTGTACCGAGGTGTTGGCATGGTTCGGCGCCGAGGTGGTCAAGATTGAGAACCCCGGCCGCGGCGACCCCGGCCGCCGCCTGCGCCCCGGCAAGCCTGACGACGATCCCTGGTATTTCCGCCAGTTCAACGTCAACAAGAAGTCGCTGGCGATCAACCTGAAATCCCCGAAGGGGCTGGAAATCGTCAAGGAGATGCTGAAGCAGGCCGACGTCACCGCCGAGAACATGGCGCCCGGCACTATCGAGCGCCTCGGCCTCGACTACGATTCGGTAAGGCAGATCAACCCCGGGATCATCTATTGCCGCATCAAGGGGTTCAGCCCGGGCAGCCCGCACGAGAAGGGCCTCGCCTTCGACATGATCGCGCAGGCGGCGGGCGGCCCGATCAGCGTCACCGGCGAACCCGGCCGGCCGCCGATAAAGCCCGGCCTCAGCTTCGGCGATACGGGCACCGGCATGCTGATGGCGGCGACCATCCTCGGCGCGCTGCACGAGCGCAACCGCACCGGAAGCGGTCGGCTGCTTGAAATCTCGATGCAGGAGGCGATGATCCACTACATGCGCACCTGCTTCGCCACAATGATGCGCAGCGGCAAGCCGGCACAGCGGCGCGGCTCGAAGCCGAGCGCCGGCAACAACTCGCCGGCCGGCCTTTACCCGTGCAAGGGCGGCGGGCCGAACGATTATCTTTACATAACGACCAGCCGTGCCAATCCGGAGCACTGGACGCGGCTGATGCGCCTGATCGGCCGCGAAGAGCTGATCGACGACCCGCGCTTTGCGACCGGCGAGGCGCGCGTCGCCAACAGCGACGAGCTCGACCGCATCGTCGGCGAATGGACCGTGCGGTACGACAAGCGCGAGGCGATGGAAAAGCTGATCGCGATCGGGGTCCCGGCCGGCGCTGTCTTCGACACGATGGAATTGCAGAACGAGCCGTATTTCGAGGAAACCGGCTTCATGCAGCAGGTCCGCCACCACAACGGCGACGACAAGATGGCGAGCTGGCCGGTGCGCATCGACGGCAAGCGCATCCGCCTGAAGGGAGCGCCGGCGCTCGGCGGCGACAGCGCCGAGGTTCTGCAAAACTGGCTCGGCATCGGCGCCGGCGAATTGGGCGCACTGAAGAGCCAGGGGGTGCTGTAGGCGCCGCATCCCGGCGCACCCCGCCAGAGCCACCGGAAAACCTGTGGCTCTGGTTTCCGCGTTCGCGGGAATGACGGCGCGGCCGCGGGGTGCTTCCGCTAACGCGGCCAAGCGGCAGGATCGGGGTGTTCCGACCGGGGCGGGCCGCTGCAAGCCCACTACCCACAGGTGCTGCCGGGCCGTACCAAGGATGTGGCATCAAAGCCGGCGCTTTCTGCTAGCCTGCCCCTTAAGAAATTAAACGGGAAGGCGCCGGAAACGGGATGCGACTGCCGCCGCTTCGCGACGCCGCCGTTCGGCGCACCATCGAAAGATTCCCTTGCCGGTGTTTGGTATTGGCCGTGCTGCTGCCGCACCGCCATCGGCGCGGACGCTTATTGTGCTGTTGAGATTGGCCCGGGATTTTGAATTCGTCAGGTCGATCCACCTGCGCAGATACCGCACTCAGGCCGAATCGCATTGAACAGCGTCGTTGTAACCACCTTCGTCATCGCAGTCTTCCTGTTGCTGATAAGCGTGGTTCAGCCGGTCGCCGAGCGATTCCGGCTGCCATACAGTGTGCTGCTGGCCGTCGCCGGAATAGCATTCGGTGGCGCTGCCTCCTTGCTGCTCGACACAACCGACCTGTTCGACAACATCGTCAAGCCGGTCGTCGATCTGCCGATCAATGCCTCGGTGTTTCTGGTCGTGTTCCTGCCGCCGTTACTATTTCATGCGGCGCTGACGATCGATCTGCGGGATATTGCGCGGGACGCCGCACCGATCCTGACCCTGGCCATTCTCGCCGTGTTCGCCGCCGCCGCAGCGATCGGCATCAGCCTGTCTTTTTTCGGCGTACCGCTGATCCTTGCCCTGCTGCTCGGCGCGGTCGTCGCGACCACCGATCCGGCGGCGGTCATCGCCATTTTTCGCAATGTCGGCGCGCCGCCGCGGCTTGCCCGGTTGCTGGAAGGAGAAAGCCTGCTCAACGACGCCGCGGCAATCGTGCTCTTTTCGATGCTGCTCGACATGCTGGCCAACCCCGGTCACCTGAGCCTTTCCACCGGGGCATACCATTTCATCACATCATTTCTCGGCGGGGTCGTTCTTGGCGCTGTCGCGGGCCGCGCGTTTGGCGCGGCTCTGCCGCTCGTCGGCGAGGTGCGAACGGCGGAGGTGACCCTCTCGGTGGCGCTCCCCTACATCGTCTATCTGCTGGGCGAGCACCTCTTCGATGTCTCGGGGGTGGTGGCGGTCGTCAGCGCCGGGCTGACCGGCGGCGCGCTCGCCCGAATCCGGCTGCGCCCCGGAGGCTGGCGCTATCTCGAGCGGGTCTGGGAGCAGACAGGTTTCTGGGCGAGCTCGCTGATCTTCGTCATCGCCTCCACGCTGGTCCCGAAGCTGGTCCAGGGGGCGCGGATGCGCGACCTGGGGTTGCTGCTGGTCGTGGTGGCGGCGGCGCTTGCCGCGCGAGCCGCCGTGCTGTTCGGGGTTCTCCCGCTGCTCAGCGCGCTCCGGCTAAGCCAAAAGATCAGCGGCGCCTACAAGCTTGCGATCACCTGGGGCGGATTGCGCGGAGCGGTCACCCTCGCCCTGGCGCTATCGGTAAAGGAAAATCCGTATATCGACGCCGCCAGCAAGGATTTCGTTGCCATTCTGGCGACCGGTTTTGTGCTGTTCACGTTGCTGGTCAATGGCCTGACGCTGCGTCCTGTCATTCGCCTGCTGAAGCTCGATCGCCTCTCGCCGTTGAATCTGGCGATCCGCAACAAGGTGCTGGTCCTCTCATTCGCCGATGTGCGCGAGGCCATTCGCAATGCAGCCCGGACATACCGCATTGCCGCAACTTCCGGGCAGGCCGTGGTTCAGCACTACGAACAGCGCATCGAGGAACTGGAATCGCAACCGGGCCTGGAGCAGGCAATCTCCGATCGCGATCGGATCACGGTCGGGCTGATCGCGCTGGCAAACCGGGAGCGGCGCATCATCCTCGACCACCACGAGCAAGGGACGGTCTCGGGCGCCGCCATAGAACGGCTGTTGCACAATACCGCGCGCATTCTTGACGCCGCGAGGACCGAGGGACAGGCCGGCTACGAACGCGCCGCCTGCACCTTGTTGGGATTTCCACGGGGTTTTCGCATCGCGCATCTGCTGCATCGGCGGCTGCATATCGCCGCCCCGCTGCAGCGCGAAGTCTCCGTCCGGTTCGAAACCCTGCTGACCCGCCGATTGACCCTCGAAGAACTCGCCTCATTCGTGAAACGGCGGTTGCGCCCGTTGCTCGGGATCGAGATCGCCGGCCCGCTCGCCGAGATCGTAGCCCGGCGCGCTGAACAAACCGCCGGCGCCCTCAATGCGCTGCAGCTGCAATACCCCGACCACGCCGACAATCTGGAGCGGCGCTTCCTGCGGCAATCCGGGTTTCAACTGCTGTCGTCACACTTTCGCGACCTGTTCGAGGAGGGCCTGATCGGCGGCGAGTTGCTCGACAATCTGGAGCGCGAGCACAAGGAGGTCCAGACGCATCCCGGCCGGCGGACGCCGCTTGACCTTGGGCTGAAGACAAAGGAATTGATCGGATCGTTTGAGATGTTCAGCGGTCTTGACGAACCCGAACTCAATGCGCTCGTGCGACTGTTTCGACCTCGGCTGCTGGTCCCGGACGAAAGGCTGATCCGCAAGGGCGAGCGCGGCAGGGAGATGTATTTTATTTCCTCGGGCGCGGTCGAGGTGCGGTTGCCTAACCAGCGGGTGCGGTTGGGCAGCGGCGATTTCGTCGGCGAAATGGCCTTGTTGAGCCACCGCCCGCGCCAAGCCGACGTGGTTTCGCTCGGATATGGACGGGTGCTCGAACTGGCGGCGGCCGATTTCGATTTGTTCTTGGCCAAATACCCGCGGGCCAAAACCGAGATAGAACGGACGGCGGCAGCCCGAACCGCGACCAGTGCAGCCGGCGATTAGGGACGCGGCGCCTGCGACGTCCTTCGGGGTTCAGTCGCTGTCGCCAGGGCGGCAGGCGCCGAGGCTGCGGCCGATCACGGCGTAGAGGGGTTGGCCGCCGCCCGGCGGCGTGCGGTCGAGACAGCGCAAATCGGCCCAGTTGCCGGCCGCGGCGAAATGCTGGGCCACAAGGCAAAGCTGCCCGGTATCGTCATGGAGGCACCAGCAGGCGATCGCCCTGGTGGCGCGGCAGCGGTTCGAGAAGCTGACGATCAGCGGCGCTCCGGGCCGCAGCACCCGTGCGATGTCCCGGATCACCGCGGCCGGGCTGGCGAGATATTGGATCGCGGCGCAGATTGTCGCGCCGTCGAACTCGCCGGCGGAGAACGGCAGGACCGGGTTGCGGTTCAGGTCCTGCACCCGCCACTCGTCGAGAAACGGGTTTTCCGCCAATGCCCGGCGCTCGAGCCCGATACCGACGACCCGGCGATACGGCGCCTCCGGCGGCAGGTGCGGAACCCAGCCCGACATCACGTCGAGGATCGCCCCGCCGGGCGGCAGCATCTCGCGATACAGGTCGGTGACGGCGGCGATCGCGGCACCGTCGATCTGCGGCAACGGCTCGGCGCGGGTGAAAATCCCGTCGCGGATATCGCCCGCGATACCGCTCGTCGATCGGAACAGCGCCATGATGCCGGCTCGGCTCATAGCGGGTCAGATGGGGAACCGGCCGGCGGCGCTCAAGCCCAGGGAAATCGAACATTTCAACCGGCGATGCGTGATCCGCCGATGAAGAGCCTGTTACTCCTCTTCGTTGAGCGCGCTCTCGTGCCAGTGGCGCAGGAGCGCACGCGACAGGAGGTCGAGCGCGAGATAGATGACGATCCCGGTCAGCGACAGCAGGAACAGCGCGGCGAAGAGGCGCGGGATCGCCAAGCGGTAACCGGCTTCGAGGATGCGGAAGGCCAGCCCCGTTTCGGCGCCGCCGGTTCCGGCGACGAATTCGGCGACGACCGCGCCGATCAGCGCGAGGCCGCCGCTGATCCGCAGCCCGGCGAGGAAATAGGGCAGCGCGGTCGGCATGCGCAGCAGCCGCAAGGTCTGGCCGGGAGAGGCGCCGTAAAGGCGGAACAGGGCCGCGAGGTTGCGGTCGGCGCTGTTGAGGCCGAGCGTCGTGTTCGACACGATCGGGAAGAACGCGACGATCCAGGCGCACACGAGCAGCGCCAGAAACGGCTGCCGCACCCAGATGATGATCAGCGGCGCGATCGCCACGATCGGCGTCACCTGCAGAATGACCGCGTAGGGAAAGAGGCTCACTTCGAGGATGCGCGAGCGCGAGAAGAGCAGCGCGATGGCGCCGCCGATCAGGGCGGCAGCCGCCAGCGCGGCCAAGGTGATCCGCAGAGTCACCAATAGCGACCCCAACAGGCTCGGCCCGTCCATCCACAGGCTCGCCGCGACCGCGCTCGGCGCCGGCAGGATGTAGGGCGGCGTGCCGCTGAGGCGCACCGCCGCCTCCCACCCGATGAGAAATGCGATCCCGATCGCCAGCGGCGCCAGGATGCGCGGCAGTCGCTCGATCATAGCGAGTGCTGCTCCATGGCATCGGCGAGCGCTAGCGATACGCGCTCGCACAGCGCGGCATATTCGGGCGACGTGCGTAGCGTGCGTTGCCGCGGCTGCGGCAGTGTCACCGCAAGGTCGGCGGCGATGCGGCCTGGGCGCGGCGCCATTACCGCGATGCGGGTCGAGAGGTACGCCGACTCGAAGACGCTATGGGTCACGAACAATACGGTCGGCCGGCGCGTCTCCCACAGCCGCAGGAGATCGTCGTTAAGCTGCATGCGGGTGATCTCGTCGAGCGCCGCGAACGGCTCGTCGAGCAACAGCAATTCCGGCTCGGTGACGAGGGCGCGGGCGATTGACGCGCGCATTCGCATGCCGCCCGATAACTGCCGCGGATAGGCGCGCTCGAACCCGGCCAGCCCGACCGCACGCAACGAAGCGGCGACCCGCTCGCGCTCTTCATGCCCGACCCGCCCGGCGATGCGGAGCGGCAGTTCGACATTCTTCGCCACCGTCGCCCACGGCATCAGGGTCGGGTCCTGGAAGACAAACCCGACCGCGCCGGCGGTGGACTGGTCACCCTCCCCCGGCCGCACATGGCAGACGCCGCCGGTTACCGGGGTCAGCCCGGCAACGATGCGCAGCAAGGTGCTCTTGCCGCACCCGGAGGGGCCGAGCAGGCTGAGGAACTCGCCGCGCCCGACCGCCAGATCGACGCCGTCCAATGCAGCAACCCCCGAGGCGAAGCGCTTTGTCACCCCGCGCAGTTCAACCACGGGCGGCGCGCCGCCGGCGGCCGAAACGACCGCGTCGCCATCGCGCTTGCCGCGAGGAGCGCATTGCGGGCGCTCCTCAGGATGGGGCCGAAGGGTGCTTTGCATCGAAGATAAACGTCTTCCCGGCCGGCCCGTACGCCGGCTGCTCCGGCAACCCCTTCTGACCCAACCCGCGAGCCGGCGTCTCGAAAGACGCACGGCGGCGGGAACTTAACGCGGCAGCTCAGCCCGCCTTGGCGTATTTGCCTTCTTTCTGCGGGGTGATGTCGGGGTAGGCGCCGGCGGTTTTTTGAGTGGCCGCCTCGTGCATCTGGAGGCGCGTCTTGCGCTCCCATTTGCGCTTCAGCTCATCCTTCACATGGAAGGTGAGCCGGCCCAGCCCTTCCGTCTCGATCTCGATCTTGTCGCCGTCCATGAACGGGTTGAGGCCGCGGTGATTGGTGCCGGTGGCGACGATGTCGCCGGGTTCCAGCGCATGGATCGAGGTCAGCCATTCGATGCAGCGCGGGATTTTGTGGCCCATGTCGTCGGTATTGAAATTCTGCATCAGCTGGCCGTTGTTCCACAGCCGGATTTGCAGCTTCTGCGGGTCCCTGATCTCGTCGGCGGTGACGATGCACGGGCCGATCGGCGCGAAGGTGTCGCGCGATTTCATCTGGAAGAAGACGTTGCCCGAAGGCGGCAGGCCGCGCGCCGAACCGTCGATGAAATTCGTATAGCCGAAAACATAGTCCATCGCGTTGGCGGCGCTGACGTGGCTCGCGCGCTTGCCGATGATGACCGCCATCTCGGCTTCGCCTTCGAAGATCGTGGCCGGCACGTCGGGGAGCACCATCGTGTCGCCGTTGCCGATGATCGCCGACGGCGATTTGTGGAAGCCGTTGATCGGCGCCGGGGCGCTGCGGGTGCCGTCTTCCATGTAGTTGACCGCCATGCAGTCGATATTGGCCGGCTTTGGCAAAGGCGGGCGGATGCGCACGCTGGCGAGCGGCACGCCCTGCCCGTTGCGGGCCGCGTCTTCGAGCTTCTGGCGATAGCCGGAGAAGCGTTCGATCAGTCCGTTGATCAGGTCGCCGGGTCCGGTATGGGGGATATCCTGGACCAGGGAGGTGACATCGACGACGCTGTCGCCGCCCTTCAGCACGCCGAGCCTGAAATCGTTGAAGTAGAGAATCTTCATGTGTCTGCCTCGCGTTTCCGAGCCGCCCGGCGCTGCCCGCCGGCGTGACCGCGGGAGCTTATACCGCTTCGCGACACCGCGAGAACGGGGTTGTTGCGGCGGCTTGCGTGAGATGGCGGGCCAGCCGCTCAGCCGCTAAGATCGAAAGCCGGGCTTGCATGAAGCGGACATTCGGGATTTTCGGGCGGATGAGCGGCGCAAGCGGACGCGAACCGGTACACAATTATCCCGAAGACGGCGAGGAGCCGGCCGCCTCCTGGCTGCGGCGCGCCGCGGCGTTGCGGCGGCAGGGCGATATCGCCGGCGCCGAGGCGGCATTGCGAAACGCCCTTGAACGCGATCCGACCCGTCTCGACGCGCACCTCGAATTGGGGCGGCTGTTGCAGCAGGACGGCCGCTGGGACGAGGCCCTCCCCCTCTTTTCCCGCGCCCTCATGCTGATCGATCCGCGCCTGAAAGAGGCCGCTGGGGCGCTCGACCGGCTGACCGGCGACGCCGCTTCGAGGGCCGACCGGGCGCGCGACGACCGCGACTGGCCCGAAGCGGCCCGCAATTACCGGCTGGCGCTCGACAAGGATCCCGAAAATGCCGGTCTCTGGGTGCAATACGGGCACTCGGTAAAGGAACAGGGAAATTACATCGAGGCGGAAGCTGCCTATCGTCGCGCCATCGCGCTCGCGCCGGCGGTCGCCGACACGCATCTGCAGCTAGGCGGCCTGTTGCTGCTGCGCGGCCGGCATACCCAGGCTGTCGAGAGCCTGCGCCATGCGGTACGCCTCGACCCGGAATTGGAGCCGGCGCGCCGGGCGCTCGATGCCGTGCTCGGCTATTCCGAGGCGGCGGGCGCGCCGACAACCGGCCTGCCGCCATACTCGCCGGCCGAGCGCTACGGCCCGGCTTTTGCCGAAGCGAGCCGCAAGACCGGCGGCGGCGCCGACATCATCTGGTTCGGGGTCGTCGATTGGCACTACCGCATGCAGCGGCCGCAGCAGCTCGCGATGGGCCTCGCCGATAACGGCGCGCGCGTCTTCTACATATCGCTCGCCTTCGAATCGGCCGACGAGAAGGGCCGCTTCCGCATCCTTGAATCGCCGCATCCCGGCGTGTTCGTGACTCGCCTGCGCCTCTCGGGCGATGCCGGAGAGAGCGTCTTTCGCGGCTTGAGCGGCTCCGCGCTCGACGAGGTGCAACTGGCGCTCGACGACCTGGTCGCGGTGATGGGGATTTGCGCACCGGTGGCGATGGTCGAGCAGCCCGGCTGGTACGGCGCCGCCTGCGGCATCGCCGGCGCTACCGTCGTCTACGACTGCCTCGACCTCGCGACCGGCTTCGGCAATGCGCCCGGCTGGCTGGCGGAGACGGAATCGGCTTTGCTGGCCGATGCCGATTTGGTTATCGCGGCCTCGCAGCCTTTGGCGGACTTGGTTGCGCCGCGCCGGGCGAGCGTGGTTATCCGCAACGCCGCGGAATTCGAGCATTTCGCCGCCGCCTTTTCCGATCGCGCGGCGGGCGCGCGCCCGGTCATCGGCTATTTCGGCGCGCTCGCAGACTGGTTCGAGTACGGCTGGATCGCCGTTTGCGCGGCGGCGCGGCCCGATTGGGAGTTCCGTTTGATCGGTCGGCCCGAGGGAAGCGGGGTCTCCCGGTTGGAGGGGCTGCCCAATGTCCGGCTGCTCGGCGAGAGGCCGTATCGCGAATTGCCGGCGCAACTCGCCGGGTTCGACGTCGCGGCGATCCCGTTCAAGCTCACCGAGCTGACCCGCTGCACCAATCCGGTCAAGCTGTACGAATACATGGCGGCGGGGAAAGCCGTCGTCGCTTCCCCCTTACCCGAGGTCGAGGGCGCGACCGATCTCGCCTATATCGCCGATGACCCCGCCTCGTTCGCCGAGCGCATCGCGCAGGCCCTCGCCGAGGACAGCCCGGCCCTGCGCGCGCGGCGCCGCGACTGGGCGCGCGAGCACACCTGGGCAAACCGGGCGCGCGATCTGGCCGCGGCGATCGATATGACGGCGCCGTCGGTATCGATCGTTCTCCACGTGGACGGCAACCGGCAGGGCGCCGCCACCTGCCTGTCGTCGATCCGCACGTGGAGCGATTATCCGAAGCTCGAAATCCTCGTCATCGATGGCGGATCAGCCGACCAGACTCTCGGACGCGGCGATCCGCGAGTGCGCGTTCTGACGCCGCCGCGCGAGGCCGGATACGCCGCCGCGGTCAATATCGGGCTACGGGCCGCCGCTGGCGATTACGTCGTGCTGCTGGGCGAGGACGCGGTCGTCACGCGCGGCTGGCTGTGGGATTTGATCCGGCCGCTGCTTCTCGATCCAGGAATCGGTTTGTGCGGTCCGCTGACCAATGCCGGCGACAACTTCCAGCTTGTGCCGGCCCCCTATCGCAGCCTCGACGAGATGCGCGATTGGGCGCCGCGCCTTGTCCGCTCCCGGCTGCGCCGCATCGCCGAGACCGACAGTCTGTCGTTCTTTTGCGTCGCGATGCGGCGTCGGCTGCGGGAGATAGTGGGCGCGCTCAACGAGGCGTACCAGCTCGGCTTTTTCGCGGCCGAGGATTACTGCCGGCGGGCGCGCGAGGCGAATTACCGCCTTGCAATCGCCGAGGATGTGTTCGTGCACCATGACGGCGCCCACTCGTTCGCCCGGCTCGGCAAGAGCGCGCCCGAGCGGATGCGGCAGGAGCAGGCGATCTTCGAACAGCGCTGGGTTCAATGGCACGCGCCCGCCTGCGACGAAAGTCCGCGTACCTAGGCTTCGGTGCGTGTGGCGAGCCGCTGCCATGGCTCCTCCCCCGCGCAGCGGGGGAGGAACCCGGCGCGGCCCAAATGCCCACCTAAACTAGAGAGGCGCCTAGCGGCCGCCGCCGGACAGCACGAAGACACCTTGTTCAGCCAGCAAATTGGCGAGGCTGCCGCGGGGGTCGAGCGGAAACGGCCTGCCGTGCCGGTCGAGGGTGGCGCTGCGCTCGATCCGGGCGCCCAGCTCGTCGCACAGCGCGACAAAGTCGCGGATCGTGCACAGATGAATGTTCGGTGTGTCGTACCACGGGTTGTGCAAGAGGGCGCTGACCGGCATGCGGCCGCGGAACAAGAGGGCGAGGCGGACGCGCCAGAACCCGAAATTGGGGAACGAGACGATCGCCCGCTTGCCGATGCGCAACAATTCTTCGACGACCTGTCGCGGCTGGCGGGTCGCCTGCAAGGTCTGGCTCAGCACAACGACATCAAAGGCGCCGGCCGGGAACGCAGCGAGGTCGCGGTCGGCGTCGCCCTGGATCACCGACAGCCCGTGCCGTACGCAGGCATTGACGCCGGACTGGCTGAGTTCGATGCCGCGGCCATCGACCGATTTGTCATGCGCCAGGTAGGCGAGCAGCGCGCCGTCGCCGCACCCAATGTCGAGGACCCGGGCGCGCGGCTCGATCATGTCGGCGATGAGGCGCAGGTCACGCCGCAGCTCGCCGGCGGTCGGCGCCCCGGGCGCGGCCTCGTCGGCGGCTCCGAGTCGCGCAGCGGCACTGCGGGTCAATATCGTCAGCTCCAGAAGCGCGGCAGCCCGCGATGCTCGGCGCAGCCGGTCAGGAAACCGCGCAACGTGTCAAACAATTCCGGCTCGTGCAGCAGAAACGCGTCGTGGCCCTTGTCGGTCTTGATCTCGACAAAGCTGACATTGGCGGCGACGGCATTGAGCGCGTGCACGACGGCGCGGCTTTCCGAGGTCGGGAACAGCCAATCGCTGGTGAACGACACGATGCAGAAGCGCGGCCGGCTGTCGGAAAAGGCGGCGGGCAGCGAGCCGCCATGCTCGGCGGCGAGGTCGAAATAATCCATCGCCCGCGTGATGTAGAGGTAGGAGTTGGCGTCGAACCGATCGACAAACGTGCTGCCCTGGTGGCGCAGATAGCTCTCGACCTGGAAATCGGCGTCGAACCCGTAGGTGACCGTCTTGCGGTCCTGCAGGTTGCGGCCGAATTTGCGGTGCAGCGCCGGCTCCGACAGATAGGTGATGTGCGCCGCCATGCGCGCCACCGCGAGGCCGCGCGACGGGCTGCGGCCCTCGCGCAGATAGCGCCCGCCGCACCAGTCGGGGTCGGCCATGATCGCCTGCCGCCCGACCTCGTGAAACGCGATGTTCTGCGCCGAATGCCGCGCCGCGGCGGCGATCGGCACCGCCGCGAACACCGATCCGGGATAGCTCGACGCCCATTGCAGGACTTGCATCCCGCCCATCGAGCCGCCGATCACACAGAACAATTCGTCGATGCCGAGATGCTCGATCAAGAGCTTCTGCGCCCGCACCATGTCGCGGATCGTGATGACCGGAAAGTCGAGCGCCCACGGCTCGCCGGTTGCCGGGTTCGCGTCCTTCGGCCCGGTGGTCCCCATGCAGCCGCCGATGACATTGGCGCAGATCAGGAAATAGCGCTCGGTATCGAGCACCCCGCCGGGGCCGATCAGGGTGGTCCACCAGCCGGGGTGACCGGTGATCGGGTGCGGGTCGGCGGCGTACTGGTCGCCGGTCAGCGCGTGGCACATCAGGATCGCGTTACTGCGCTCCGGGTTAAGCCGACCGTAGGTCTGGTAAGCGATCGTGAACGGCCCGAGCTCGACGCCGCAATCAAGCGGCATCCTGGTTTGGACGAGAAGCCGATGGCCCGGCCAGTCCTGAACCGGACGCAACCGCGATGCACTCAGGATCGACAACGCGCGCTCTTCTTCACGGTTTCGCTGTTCGCCGTGCGGCTTCGCAGGCGCGCGCCGACAGTCGGCGCCGGGCCGGCCGGCGGGGCTGTTAGCTATGGATCAGGGGCCAGTGCTGTCAACGTTTTCTTTGATTTTGCCGACCTGCATCCCTACTACTAGCGCCCGACCCGGTAGCGCAGGAACCGATGCCCGAGACCCCGCCCGATCTCCAACAGCTGCGCCGCCGCATCGACGAGATCGACGACCGGCTGCTGGACCTGTTGGCCGAGCGGGTCGAAATCGTCGCCGGGGTTGCCGCGACAAAGCAGAATTCGGGCGGCATCGCGGCGCATCAGCCGGCGCGCGAAGCCGAGATTCTGCGCCGCCTCGTCACCCGCAACCGCGGCCTGTTCCCGCCGGCGGCGCTGGTCCGGATGTGGCGCGAACTGCTGGCGGCGACGGTGCGGATGCAGGGCGCCTTTAAGATCGCGGTCTATGCGCCGCCCGAGCAGCCGGGGTTCTGGGACATCGCGCGCGACCATTACGGCAGCCACACCGCGATGCTCGCCTACGGCTCGACCGGCCAGGTGATCCGCGCGGTAACGGAGGGCCAGGCGGCGATCGGCGTGCTGCCGATGCCCGACGAGGAGGAACCCGACCCGTGGTGGCGGCACCTGCTGTCGGCGAACGAGGCGGCGCCGCACGTCATCGCCCGGCTGCCGTTCGGGGCGCGCGGCAATGCCCGGTTCGACCGCGCCGACGCGCTGGCGATCGGGCGTGGTGCGCACGTTCCCACCGCGCTCGATCGCAGCCTGTTCGCCACCGAGAACGTGCCCGGCATCAGCCGCGGCCGCATGGCGTCGACCTTGGCGGCGCTTGGCCTCGAATGCCGGTTGCTGGCCTCCTGGGAGCAGGCCGAGACCGCCAACACGCTGGTCGAGATCGACGGGTTCGTGCCGGTCGGCGATCCGCGGCTCGAGCGGTTTCGGGCCCAGCTCGGCCCGCATCTTTACCGGCTGTGGCGGTTGGGCGGATATGCCGTGCCGCTCGATGCCGCCGAACTGGAATCGCCGCGCCCGGCCGGCGGCCACCCGCCGGCCGCGTCCGCTCCAGCCGCCGTCAGAGGATAGATCATGACGACCGCCACCGCCCCGGTCCCCGGCCCGGGGATACTCGACATCGCCCCCTATGTCGGCGGCGAATCGAAGGTGCCGGGGATCGAACGGCCGATCCGCCTCGCCTCCAACGAGAGTGCGCTCGGGCCGAGCGCGAAGGCGATGGCCGCCTACCGCGCGCTGGCCGGCGAAATCTTCCGCTATCCCGACGGCAGCGCCGCAGAGTTGCGCGAAGTGCTGGCCCGCCATCACAACATAGACCCGGCGCAGATCGTCTGCGGCGCCGGCTCCGACGAGTTGATCGGATTGCTGCTGCGCGGCTATGCCGGGCCAGGCAGCGAGGTTCTGTACAGCCGGCACGGCTTTCTGATGTACGCGATCGGCGCCAAATCGGTCGGCGCCACCCCGGTCGCGGTACCCGAGCGCGAGCTGACCGCCGATGTCGATGCGATCCTCGATCGGGTCACCGAGAAGACGCGCATCGTCTTCATCGCCAACCCGAACAACCCGACCGGCACCTATCTGTCGGCGCGCGAGGTGGCGCGGCTGCATGCCGGGCTGCCGTCCGATGTCGTCTTGGCGATCGACGCCGCCTATGCCGAATTCGTCAACCGCAACGATTACGATCCCGGCGTCGCGCTGGTGCGGCGGGCCGAGAATGTCGTTATGCTGCGCACCTTCTCGAAAATCTATGCGCTGGCCGGATTGCGGCTCGGCTGGGCCTATTGCCCGCCGGCGATTGCCGATGTGCTGAACCGCATTCGCGGCCCATTCAACGTGTCGGCGCCGGCGCTCGCCGCCGGGATCGCGGCGGTCGAGGATACCGAGGCGCTGGCCCGCGCGCGCGCCCACAACGACCGCTGGCTGCCCTGGCTGTCCGAGAAGATCGCCGCGCTCGGTCTGCCGCTCACCCCGAGCGTCGGCAATTTCGTGCTGGTGCGCTTTCCCGAAGAACCGGGCAAGAACGTTGACGCCGCTTTCGCCTTTCTGCAATCGCGCGGCATCCTGACCCGCAAGGTCGCCGCCTACGGACTGCCGCAGCATATCCGCATCTCAATCGGCACCGGCGAGGAGATGGAAAGGGTCGCGGCCGTGCTCGCCGAGTTCATGGCGCAGCGATGAGCATGCCCGCATTCGAACGCGTCGCGCTGATCGGCATCGGGCTGATTGGGTCCTCGCTCGCCCGCGTGCTGCGGCGCGACAGCCCGGAAACGACGATCGTCGCCTGCGCCCGCCGCGCCGAAACCCTCGCGGCGGCGCGCCGCCTCGGCCTCGCCGACGAGACCACCGACGATCCGGCGGCGGCGGTGGCGGGCGCCGATCTCGTCGTCCTCGCGACGCCGCTCTCGGCCTACCGCGACATCGCCCGTCAGATCGCGCCGGCCTTGCGCGACGGCGCGATCGTCACCGACGTCGGCTCGGTCAAAAGCGCCGCGATCGAGGCGCTCAGGCCATATCTGCCGGCCCGCGCCCATTTCGTTCCCGGCCACCCGGTCGCCGGCACCGAGCATTCCGGCCCCGGCTCGGGGTTCGCCGAATTGTTCCGCGACCGCTGGTGCATCCTGACCCCATTGCCCGAGACGGCACCGGAAGCGGTCGCTCAGGTGACCCGGATGTGGCAGGCAGCCGGAATGCGGGTCGTCACGATGGCCGCCGACCATCACGAT
>DASUKH010000166.1:0-4446 GCA_036278835.1 Allostellaceae bacterium | reverse complement strand
AACGGATAAAGATGCGGCAGCGGTCCCAGCACCGCCTCGGGATAGCATTCACCCGACAAGGCCAGCGCCTTGCCGGGCAGCCATTCGAGGGTGCCGTGCTTGCCGAGATGGATCACCGCGTCGGCTCGGAAATCGTCGATGAGCCAAGCGTATGCGGCAAAATACGAATGCGGCGGCACCAGTGCCGGGTCGTGGTAGGTCCCCTTCGGGTCGAGATTGTAGCCGCGCGCCGGCTGGATCAGCACCGCGAGATTGCCGGCGCGGATCGCCGGGATCGCGAGGCGCCCGCAATCGAGCCGGCCCGGCCGGAAGAACGGGTCGCGTTCGGCGGCGCCCCAGCGGCCCGCGACCTGCTGCTGCACCGAGGGCGGCAGGGTGGCGAAGAAGGCCGAATATTCGTTGAACGCCAACGTCTCCTCGGCCGCCGCACGCGGCCGGGCATTGGTCGGCCCGGCGAGGAGCCGCGCCATCAGCGCGTCGGCCTCTTCGGGCAGATCGCCGGTGCGATAACCGGCCGCCCGCAACGCCGCGATGATCGCGGCCGCCGATTGCGGCGTATCAAGGCCGACCCCGTTGCCGATGCGACCGTCGCGATTCGGGTAGTTGGCGAGGACGATCGCGACCCGCCGCTCGGCCGGCTTCTTGGCACGCAGCCGCGCCCAGTTGCGCGCGAG
Organism: Allostellaceae bacterium; assembly: GCA_036278835.1. Taxonomy (GTDB): domain Bacteria; phylum Pseudomonadota; class Alphaproteobacteria; order ATCC43930; family CGMCC-115725; genus DATARH01. Next base: position 3,772 of record DASUKH010000166.1, on the reverse strand, counting down.
GTCAGCGACGAACGCCACCCGGTCGGCGACTGGCCGGTAGCCGACCAGATCGGTCTCGGTCTCGGGGTCGCGGCCGAGCGGCTCCTTGAACGACACGGCGCGCGACAAGATGCGGCCGTCGATCTCCGGCAATGCCACGTTCATCGCCAGCTCGCGCGATCCGAGGCCGCTTGTGCCGGCGCGCCATGTGTTCTCGTCGCCGCCCGCGAAGACTACTTGCAACACCGGGCAGTCGGCGGCCAGCGGGTCGCGACCGCCGCCTGCCGCGAGCGAAAACCCGGTGGCGTTGAGGATCACCGCCGGAGGGCGCTCGGCAAAGGCGTCGGCGAGCAACGCGGCGGCTTCCGACCCCTTCAGGCTGTGCACGAACACCGGCAGCGGCTTGAGCCGGCGCGCCAGCAGCGCCTCGACGAGCGCGTCGATCGGCGCGGTATTGCCGGACTGAACGAGCGCCCGGTAGAACACGAACGGCACCACCCCGCCCCCGGCTTCCGCCGGGGCAGGCCTGCCGCGCCACTGCGCTTCGATATCCGTGAGGCCGGGGACCGCTATACCGGGCCAGTACAGCCCGACCCGCAACAAGGGCGCCGGTTCCGCCCAATCGGCAGCGGCGCCGATGAGGCTGGCGGCATAGCGCAGGAAATTGTCGGCATTGCCGGGGCCGCCTTCGGCCAGGTATCGCCACAGCCGAGTCGCCGTTTCGGGTGGCACGGTTGACAGCTCGGCCAGGTCCGGGTCGGGTTTGTCGTCGCCCGGCAAGAGCGCCAGCGGGATGCGATTGGCGCGGCAGGTTTCGGCCAGCCGCTCGACACCATAGGGCCAATAAGCGGCGCCGCCGAGCAGCCGGGCCACCACCAGCCGCGCCCGCGCTACCGTCTCCATGTAGAGATCGACCGAGAAATTGTGGCCGAGGCGCATGACCGGTGCGAGCCGCAGGCTCGGCGCGGCGGGGTCCTCTGCACGCCGCCGCGCCTGCGCCGCCGCCAGCAGCGCGATATCCGTATCGGCGCTCGCCAGCACGACGATGTCGCCAGCGGTCTGGGCGAGATCGACCGCCTGAGATCCGTCGGCGATCGTGCCGGCTTCGGTCGCCAGGAGGTGCATCAGCTGCCCCCGAGCGCATCACGGATCGCGGCGCGGTCGATCCCCCGCCGGCCGATCACCACGAGCCGCCCGACGCGGCTTTCGCCAGGCAGCCAGGTGCGATCGAAATGCTGCTCGATGCGGGCGCCGACCGCCTGCACAACGAGCCGCCGGCCGCGCCCCGGCACCTCGAGAAACCCCTTGGCCCGGAGGATGTCGTGTTCGCGGATCATCGCCGCGAGCCGGTCGGCGAAGGCGCCGCCGTCATAAACCGGCCCGCACGCGGCGACAAAACTGTCGAAATCGTCGTGGTCATGCCCGTCTTCGAGGTCGTGCAGCGACGGGCGGGCGGCGAGGTCCTCCTCCGCCGCCGCGTCGAGGCCGAGCGCCACCGGCGCCGCCACCCGGCCCTGCTCCGAGGTCACCAGCCTGACCCCCGGCCGCAATCGCGCCGAGAGATCGGCCCGCAACGTCGACAGGCGCTCCGTCGGCAGCAGGTCGGCCTTGTTGAGGATCACGAGATCGGCGCAGGCGAGCTGGTCGGAGAACACCTCTTCGAGCGGGTTGTCGTGGTCGATTGCGGGATCGGCCGCGCGCTGTTTCGCCACCGCCTCCGGGTCGCTGGCGAAGCGGCCGGCGGCGGCAGCAGCGGCATCGATGACGGTGACGACGCCATCCACCGTCATGCGGGTGCGGATTTCGGGCCACGCGAAGGCCTGCACCAGCGGTTTCGGCAGCGCGAGACCCGAGGTTTCAATCAGGATATGGCCGGGCGGCTCCGGTCGTTCGATCAGGCGGCTCAGGGTCGGCTGGAAATCGTCAGCGACGGTGCAGCACAGACACCCGTTCGCCAGTTCCACGATGTCGCGATCGGCGCACGCCGCATCGCCGCAACCGAGCAGCACGTCGCGATCGATGCCGAGTTCGCCGAACTCGTTGACGATGACCGCGAGGCGGTAGCCCACGCCGGTCGCCAGCAAATGGCGCACGAGGCTGGTCTTGCCGGCGCCGAGAAAGCCGGTGACGATCGTCGCCGGTATCCGCCGCATCGCTCAGCTCCCCTTCAGCATCAGCGGCAGCCCGGCCGCGACGAACACGACCCGGTCGGCAAGCGCGGCCATCTCCTGGTTGAGCGTGCCGGCGGCATCGCGAAAGGCGCGGCCGAGCGGCGCCTCGGGCACGATCCCCAGCCCGACCTCGTTCGACACCAGCACGACCGGCCCAGCCGCCTCACGCAAGGCCGCCCCGAGCCGGGCAAATTCGCCGTCGAGCGGGCGACTAGCCAGCATCAGGTTCGACAGCCACAGGGTCAGGCAGTCGATCAGCATCGGGCGGTCGGGTGCGGTCTCATCGGCCAGCGGCCCGGCGAGATCGAGCGGGGTTTCGATCGTCCGCCAAAAGGTGCCGCGTCGCGCGCGATGCGCCGCGATGCGCGCCCGCATCTCATCATCGCCCGGCTCGGCAGTGGCGCAATAGGTGCCGGAATCGGCCGCCGCCTCGGCCAGCCCCTCGGCATACCGGCTTTTGCCAGCGCGGGCGCCGCCCAGCACCAGGGTTATTGGCGCTAGCGCCGCCGGATGCGACAACGAAAAGACCAAAGGCTCCTCCTCCGCCCGAGGAATTTCGCCGTTTCCCTCCCGAGGGCTCGGGACGGGTGCGAGGCGGAGGTCTCCTGGCTCGGGGTCGTCGCCCATGGCGCCTTCCCAACCCCTCCGGCGAGGGATCAGTGGCCGTTGCCGCGGGCTCGCCGCTCACAGTTGCGGGGGCAGCGCCGGTCTTGCACCGGACTTCCCTGTCGCATCGCGGGCGCCACGCTAGCACGCTCCGCGATCGCCGTCACCTTTTCCAACCGGCACCCCCGGCTCCTCCCTCGCGAAGCGGGGGAGGCGGACCATGCGCGAAGCATGGTGGAGGGGGCACCCGCCGCGGCCGAGCCCCCTCCGGCTCGCTGCACTCGCCACCTCCCCCGCTTCTCGGGGAAGGAGCCCGACGCAACTACCGTCGGCAGATCTAGCGTGGCGGGCGGTTGACGGCGACGACCCGCCAGCCGTGACCCATGCCGGGCCCCTCGACATGGTCGATGCGGGTCACCGAGCAGTTTTCCATTGTGAAGGCGAGGCAGGCTTCGGGGTCGAGGCCGAGCGCGAGACCGAGCGCGGCACGGATCGTGCCGCCATGCGCGACGGCGATGATGTCGCGGCCCTGGTTGGCGGCAAGCAAGGCATGGACTGCGCCAGCGACGCGCTCCATGACGTCGAGGAAGCTCTCGCCGCCGGGTGCCCGCTCGTGCGCCGGCGCATGCCAGAAGCGATGAAAGGCGCCGCCGCGCGACTGGCGCAATTCGTCATAGGTCAGCCCCTGCCAGTCTCCGAAGCTCTGCTCGGCAAGGGCGGCGAGCGCGGCGGCATCGGGGCCGGGGATCGGGTCGGGGCCAGGCAATCCGGCGCAGACGATCGCGCGGGCCGTTTCATGCGTGCGGCGCAGGGTGCTCGTCACCCATACCGCCTCGCGCGGCAACAGGCGCGCGAGGCCGCTGAAGACGGCGGCGTCGGTGCAGTCGCACGGCATGTCCTTCTGCCCGTAGATGCGGCCGCCATGATCGACCGGCGCGTGCCGTACCCACCAGAACCGCGTTGTCGTCACGCCCTGGGTCGCGCCCTGGTCCGGTATTGTGCTGGCGCCGATCACC
>DASUKH010000165.1:0-3976 GCA_036278835.1 Allostellaceae bacterium | reverse complement strand
AGGGTGGCGCCGAGCTGCGCGCCCAGCACCGCTTTGATCTCGGCCGCGGCGGCGGTGCAGATCGGCAGGGTCGCCTTTTCGCCCGGGCGCACCAGCATCGACTCGCGCACCACGCCGATGCGCAGCCCTTTGAGCGCGCCGGCCGTCCCCGCGCCGCGCGCGTGCGCCGCATAGCCGCCGGCAAGCACCGAGGAGCGCGGCACCGTCGTGAACGGGTCGCGCGGGTCGTAATAGCCCTGCTCCGGGTCCTTCAGCGCGTCGAGCACCTTGGCGCAATCGGCGATGGTGCGGCAGATGATGCCGCTCCTGTCGCAATAGATGTCGGCGCCGATCGCGCCGCCGTCGAAGCCGAGCATCGCCTTGTGCGGCAGGATAAGTGCGCAGGAATTGTGGTTCGACGGGCCGCGGGTCGAGGCGCGGGTCTCTTCGCCGAGGCTCGCCATCACGAGATTGGCGCTGACCGACACCGCCGACCCGGAACTCGACCCCAAGGAGGCGGCGCGGGTCGTGTCATACACGTTTGCCGGGTTGCCGCCCCAGGTGCTGCGCTGATAGCCGAGCACCGACGGCAACACCTTGTCCGGCTTGTGCCGGCCGCCGGGGTTGCCGGCGCGGCCATTATATTCGGTGCACACCGCCTTGGCGAAGATGATCGCGCCCTTGTCGCGCAACTGCCCGACGAGGACATGGTCGCGGGCCGGAAAATCGATGTCGTAGGCCGCATCGCCGCCGCCCGTCGAGCGCATGTCCCTGGTGTCGAACGGGTCCTTGAACGAGAACACGACGCCGTACATCGGCAGTTCGTCGAGCGGCGGGTTCGTGCCGTATTGCGCATCGAGCTCGGCCGCCCGTTCGAGCGCGTCCGGGTAATGGCGGAAGATTTCACAGATCGGCGGCGCGCCGGGCGGCAGCGGCCCCAATGAGGGGTGGCGGTCGAAGTCGCCCTTGCAGGTCACCGAACGCTCGCCGCGGATGTTGAGCGTCGACAGCGCGTTGAGCTGTCCGGCATTGGGCTTGCCGGCGATCATGCCGTATTGCTGCGCGACGGACGGGTCGGAAGCGGTTTTTTCCATGCGGCCGAATTCGAGCGACGGGCCGCGGTATTTGTCGAGGTCGGGAAAGATCGTCGCGGCCTTGACGGTCTCGGCCGGAAATTGGAGGGGCGCGCCGGCGCGCACCGTCCCGGGCGCCTCCGGAATGTCGGCGCCGTCCCCGGTGACGAGCAGGCTGGCGACGCCGTTATAGGCGCGCGCCCGCGCGAGATACTGCTCGACGACAGCGACGCAACTCGTCCGCCCGGCGCGGATCGCTGCGTGCAGTTCGTCGATCGTCGCCTCTTCGAGGCGGAACGGTTCGGTCATCGCGCTCTCCCATCCTTGCCACGGCCAGTGCAGCGCCGCCGCAACCGCGCAATCATATATCGCCCGCCGGTTCCCCGGCAGGCAATCTGCCCTGGGCTACAGCCGACGGCCTCCCCCGCCGGAATCTACGCGGGGTGTATGCGGCTCTTCGCCAACAGCGGCGAATTGGCGTAGATTCCGGATCGGGTTCATTCGCGGAGGAGCGGGTCATGCAGGTTCGGCTGGATGGAAAAAGCGCTGTGATCACCGGCGGCAGCAAGGGGCTGGGGCTGGCGATCGCCGAGGAATACGCGGCCTCGGGCGCCGATGTCGCGATCCTGGCGCGCGATCCCGGCGCGCTCGCCGAGGCGAAGCAGAAGATCGCCGCCGGCGCCCCCGGCCGCAAGATCGCTGCGATCAGCTGCGATGTCGCGAAAGCGGCCGATATCAAGAAGGCCTACGACCAGGTGATGGCCGAGTTCGGCAAGATCGACATCTTCGTCAACAATGCCGGCCAATCGACCCGCGGCCCGTCGGAAACGATCACCGACGAGCAATGGCAGAACGATTTCGACTTGAAGCTGTTCGCGCAGGTCCGCTTCGCCCGGCTCGTCTTTCCGCAGATGAAACAGCGCCGCTGGGGCCGCATCATCGCTGTCCTCAACATCGGCGCCAAGGCCCCCGGCGCCGACAGCGCGCCGACCTCGGTCAGCCGCGCCGCCCAGATGGCCTTCACCAAGGTGCTGTCGCAGGAGGGCGCGCCCCATAACGTGCTCGCCAACTCGCTGCATGTCGGGGTCATCGTCAGCGACCAGATCGTCCGCCGCCACCGCCGCGAGGGGACCAACGTGTCGCTCGACGATTACATCAGGAAGGCGGGCGAGGCGGTGCCGCTCGGCCGCATGGGGCGGGCCGAGGAGTTCGCCAATATCGCGACCTTCCTCGCCTCGGACGCCGCCTCCTATGTGACCGGCTGCGCCATCAACGTCGATGGCGGCCGCTCGCCGGTGTGGTGAGTCTCTGAAGCATCAAGGAAGAGCGTCATCTTTCTCCGTCCGCATTCCCGGCGAAAGCCCATAGGCGCAACATAGGAGAATCCTCCGCCTCTCCGCTTCCCCGGCGAAAGCCGGGGTCCACCGATCCGCGTCCGGGCAGGTGGCAAAGTGGGTCCCGGCTTTCGCCGGGAATGCGAAGAGGGGGGTTCCCGGACCTTCGCCGGGAGAGCGGATTTTGGTGAAAATGACGGCAAATCACGGAATTCGGAGACGAGCGATGAACACCGAGAGCACGGGCCGGCAGACGGTGTCGCCGGCCGAAGTGCGGACGATGCTTGATGCGATGGTCCGGCACGAGGGCGAACTCGCCGTGCTCGACGTGCGCGAGGAGGGGGTCTTCTCGGAAGAGGGGCACCTGTTCTTCGCGAACAGCCTGCCGCTGTCGCGCCTCGAGCTGCTGGCGCGCGATCTCGTGCCGCGCCGCGCGACGCGCATCGTCGTGCACGACGGCGGCGGCGAGGGTCTCGCCGAGCGGGCCGCTGCCAAACTCGCCGGCATGGGCTACGGCAACGTCGCGGTCATGGCCGGCGGCACTGGCGCCTGGGCCAAGGCCGGGTACGAGCTGTTCACCGGGATCAACGTGCCGAGCAAGGCATTCGGCGAGCTGGTCGAGCACCGCTGCGGCACGCCGCATATCGCCGCCGCCGAGCTGAAGCGCCGGGTCGATGCCGGCGAGGACGTGCTGATCGTCGACAGCCGGCCACTTCCGGAATTCCGCAACATGAGCATCCCCGGCGCGTTCGATTGCCCGGGCGCCGAACTCGTCTATCGCGTGCCGGACCGGGTGCGCGCGGCCGACAGCCTCGTCGTCGTCAATTGCGCCGGCCGGACCCGCAGCATCATCGGGGCGCAATCGCTGCGCAACGCCGGCCTCGCCAACCCGGTGGTGGCGCTGGAGAACGGGACGATGGGTTGGGAGTTGGCCGGGCTTGAGCTGGCGCGCGGCCGCGAGGAGGCGTTGCCGCCGCCCTCGCCCGCCGGGCTGGCGGAGGCAAGGCGGCTCGCCGACGGCGTTGCCCGCCGCTTCGAGATCGGGCGGATCGACGATGCCGCCCTCGCCCGCTTCCAGAGCGAGCGCGACGAGCGCACCCTCTATGTCTTCGACGTGCGCGGCCCCGAGGAATACCGCGACGGCCATCTTCCGGGGTCCCGTTCGGCGCCGGGGGGCCAGCTGGTGCAAGCCACCGATACCTATATGGCGACCCGCAACGCCCGCATCGTGCTGGTCGATGATGACGGCGTACGCGGCGTGATGACCGGCTCGTGGCTGAAGCAGATGGGCTGGCCCGAAATTTACGTGCTCGATGGTGGCCTCGCCGGGCGGAATCTGGAGCGCGGCACCCCGGTTTCCGATATTCCCGAGCTGATGGCGCCGGTCGCGACCGTCACGCCGGCCGAGGTGCGGGCGCTGACCGCGGCGGGCGAGGCGACGGTTGTCGATCTCGCGCCGAGCCTCGCCTACGAAGCCGGGCACATCCCCGGCGCGTGGTTCGCGGTGCGCGCGCGGCTGCCCGAGAGCCTCGGCCGGGTGCCGAAGCGGCGGGTCTTGGTGCTGACCTCGCCCGACGCGCGGCTCGCCCG
>DASUKH010000164.1:0-4083 GCA_036278835.1 Allostellaceae bacterium | reverse complement strand
TCGAGCCGCAGCCGCTCGGCCGCCATATCGTACAAACGGCGCCACAGAAGGCGGTTGAAGGCCAGCACATAGAGGCACAGGACGCCGATTCCCAGCGCGATCCGGGCGCCGTCGCCGGCCGCGGTATAGCGGCTGATGTAGGCGCCGATGCCGGTCGCATGCAAGCTCACATGGCCCCATTGCACGATCTCGGCGACGATGCTGGCGTTCCAGGCGCCACCGGCGGCGGTGACGGCACCGGTGATGTAGGCCGGGAAGATCGCCGGCAATATGACGCGCCGCCACCACAGCCAGCGCCGCACCCCGAGATTGCTTGCCGCCAGCCGCAATTCCGGCGGCAATCCGACAGTGCCGCCGATCACGTTGAACAGGATGTACCATTGGGTCCCGAGGATCATCAGCGGGCTGAGCCAGATTTCGGGGTCTAGGCCGAAGCGCAGGATCGCCACCACCGCCACCGGAAACAACAAATTGGCCGGGAACGCGGCGAGAAACTGCACGATCGGCTGCGCCTTGTCGGCAACCCGCGGGTGCAATCCGATCCAGACCCCGACCGGAACCCAGACCAGCGAGGCGAGCGCGATCAGCACCATGACGCGGATCGCGGTGAACAGGCCGAGCAGGAACACCCACCCGACCTCGCCGGCGGAGACGCCGTGCAGCACGTACCGCACGATCCAGAACGCCCCGCCGCCGGCGAGGCCGGTCAGCAGCGCATTGAACGCGAGGTCGAGCGAGCGCGCGGAAACGGGCATCCGGCGCGCCCCCTGCGGTCGCCGCCCGCGCAACCGGGTCGCCGCCGCGATCGCCTCGTCGAGCGCCCGGTTGACCGCCAGCATCCCGTGCTGCAGCAGGTCGAAGACCTGCGCCCGCTGCAAGACGATCAGAAACCACGGGCGGGCATAATCCTCCTCGGCCTGCGGGTCGCCGGCAAATTTGCGCGACCACGCCAACAGCGGCCGGAACAGCAGCTGGTCGTAGAGCAGGATGACGATCAACATGACCAGCACCGCCCAGCCGATTGCCCCGAGATCGCGGCGGTTGATCGCGGTGGCGATGTAGGAGCCGATGCCGGGCAAGAGGATCGTATGGCCGGACACCGTGATCGCTTCCGAGGCGACCACGAAAAACCAGCCGCCGGACACCGACATCATCGTGTTCCAGACGAGGCCCGGCACCGCGTGCGGCACTTCGAGCCGCCAGAACCGCTGCCATGCCGACAGCCGATACAGGCGCGCCGCCTCGACCAGTTCGCTCGGCACGGTGCGCAGCGACTGGTAGAGGCTGAACGTCATGTTCCAGGCTTGCGAGGTAAAGATCGCGAAGACGGCGGCAAGCTCGACCCCGAGCAGCCGGCCGGGGAAGAGCGCGAGAAAGCCGGTCACGGTGATCGACAAAAACCCGAGGATCGGCACCGATTGCAGGATGTCGAGGGCGGGGATCAGGATCTTCTCGGCGCGCCGGCTCTTCGCCGCGAGCGCCGCATATCCGAGCGTGAAGATCAGCGAGGCGACCAGCGCCGCGGCCATTCGCAAGACGGTCCGCAGCGCGTATTGCGGCAGATAGGCGGGATCGAGGCTGAGCGGCAGCGACTGGCCGATCTCGTAACGCGCGGTCGTCGCCCAGCCGCCCCAGGCGATCAGCGCCAGCGCCCCGAGCACCATCGGCAACGCGACCAGATCCCAGGCGTTGGGGCGCAGCCGCGACGGCCAGGCGATCAGGGGCAGGCCCCAGCGCTGTTCCATGATCCCGGGCCGCTATTGCGCGAGAAAGGCTAGGTCTACCCGCCGCCGACGCCGGCGACAACCCCGACTCCGACCGGCTACATTCGGGTCATCGAAACCACCGGAGGGGCGCCATGATCCTCGATCTCGAACGGCTGCGCACCGCGCCGCTCGTCCGCGAGCCGTTCGACTTTGTCGTCGTCGACCGGTTCGTGCGAGAAGAACACGTGTCGGCGCTGGTTGCCGATTTCCCGGCGATTTCGCGGCACGGCAGCTTCCCGCTGCCGGCGCTCGCGTGCGGTGCCCGCTTTGCCGGGCTGGTGGCCGAACTCGAGGGCGCCGCCTTGCGCGAAGCGATCGCCGGCAAATTCGCGATCGATCTCGCCGGGCGGCCGACGATGATCACCTTGCGCGGGCACAGCGACGGCCGCGACGGCGGCATCCACACCGATTCGGCCTCGAAGCTGATCACCCTGCTGCTCTACTTGAACCCGGCATGGGCGGAGTCCGGCGGAAGGCTGCGGATGCTGCGCCGCGCCGACAATCTCGACGATTATGCCGCCGAGGTTCCGCCGCTGGCCGGCATGATGGTGGCGTTCCGGCGCAGCAATCGGTCGTATCACGGCCATCACCCGCACAGGGGCGAACGGCGCTCCGTACAGCTTAACTATGTCACCGATCCCGCGGTGGTGCGGCGCGAACTCGCACGCCACACTTGGTCGGCCCGGCTCAAAGCCCTCAACCCGTTCGGGTAGCACGATGAGCGTCGTGCCGCCTCGTGGCGCAAGGCTTGCGGACAGGGACGGCGGCGGCGCAAGCTGACGGGCGCCGTCACACCAGAAACCCGCGCGGGCGGGTGGGGAGAAAGGCCGTGGACGGATCTTTCTATGACGCGCTGGAGCGGCGCGACCCGGCGCAGCGCGAAGCCGACCTGAATAGGGCGTTGTCGCGCATCATCGCGGCCGCCAAGGCGCAGGCGCCGGCCTATCGCGAGCTGTTGGCCGGGGTGCGGCCGGAGGACATCACCGACCGCCGCGCCCTGGCCGACCTGCCGCTGACCCGCAAATCCGACCTGATCGACTTGCAGCGCCGCCACCCGCCGTTCGGCGGCTTGGCCGCCGTGCCGGTCGCCGGTCTCGCGCGCATCTTCGCCTCGCCCGGCCCGATCTACGAATTAGAGGCGCGGCGGCCGGATTTCTTCCGCATGGCACGGGCACTTTACGCCGCCGGCATCCGCCCCGGCGATCTCGTCCACAACAGCTTTTCCTATCACCTGACCCCGGCCGGCGCGATGCTCGACAGCGCGGCGCAGGCCCTCGGCTGCCCGGTCATCGCCGCCGGCACCGGCCAGACCGAGCAGCAGCTACGCACTATCGCCGACCTGCGGCCGGTCGCCTATATCGGCACCCCGTCGTTTCTGAAAATCCTGTTCGACCGCGCCGCCGAGCAGGGGATCGACATTTCCTCTCTGAAAAAGGCGCTGGTCGGCGCGGAGGCATTTCCGGCCGCCTTGCGCGCCGAGTTGCGCGGCCGCGGCATCGCGGCATTGCAGTGCTACGGCACCGCCGAACTCGGTCTGATCGCCTACGAAACCGCCGCCCCGGACGGGGCGGTATGCGACGGCATGATCATTGATGAGGGCGTCATCGTCGAACTGGTCCATCCCGGCAGCCGCGACCCGGTGCCGCCGGGCGAAGTCGGCGAGGTCGTGGTCACCACCCTCACTCCCGAATACCCGTTGATCCGGTTCGCCACCGGCGATTTGTCGGCGGGGCTGGCGGGCCCCAGCCCGTGCGGCCGCACCAACCACCGCATTCGCGGCTGGCTCGGGCGGGCCGACCATTCGGTCAAGGTGCGCGGTCTGTTCGTTCACCCGGTGCAGGTCGCCGAACTGATCCGCCGCCATAAATCGATCATCCGCGCCCGCCTCGTCGTCGAGCGGGCCGACAACGCCGACCGGATGAAACTGTACATGGAAATGGGCGAACCGGCGGAGTCGGAGGCCACCATTTCCGCGACCTTGCAGGCGGTCACCAAATTGCGCGGCGAGGTCGAGCGGGTCCCGGAACACGCGTTGCCGAACGACGGCAAGGTGATTGAGGACCGCCGGCCGATCGAATAGACATCGAGCATGGGAGATTCCTACCTCCTTCTCCGCATCCCCGGCGAAAGCCGGAGTCCACCAATCAGCCTCCGAGCAGGCGGCAAAACGGGTCCAGGCTTTCGCCGGGAATGCGGGAAGTGAAGACCAGCGCCTATGCGCCCGATCCGGTCAGGGCCGAGGGACAACAACCCTCAACAAAGTTCTTTGAATCGCCCCAATTTGCGCAAACCGGGGTCCAAATTGCCCGGCCTAATG
>DASUKH010000163.1:0-7708 GCA_036278835.1 Allostellaceae bacterium | reverse complement strand
TATGCCGTTGCCGCAGGACATCCGCCCGGTGTTTCAGGACATCCAGGACACGCTGGTGCGGGCCGATTCGCCGTGGATCGAGCAGACGCCGCTGTCGCGGGTCAAGGTCTTGTGGGTCGGGCGCGAGACCGGCACCTGGGCGTCGCTACACCACTGGAAAAAGGGCTATGTCGCGCCGCGCCACAAGCATCTGGCAGGCGCACACGCCTATATCCTGTCCGGCAGGCTGCAGGTGCGCAGCGGCGTGCTGAACGCCGGCGATTACGTGTATGAGCCGTCGGGCGTTCTGCACGACGAGACGACCGCGCTCGAAGACACCACCTACCTGTTCATCTGCAACGGCGCCGTGCTGTTCTTCGACGAGAACGGCTTTACCCGCTACACCAATTGGGAGGTGATGGAAAAGCTGCGCGCCGCCGCCGCCGAGATGCCGCGGGAAGCCGCCGAGTAGAAACACCGGGTTCGGGGCCGCACGCATTACCGGCTTGGCTGCGCGCGCGGCCTCTTCCGGCGGATAGAGAAAAAAGCGGTGGCGGGCGTCGAACCGCTCGACGGGCAAATCGAAATCAAGCAGAAGGCGGATGCGCCGTATCAAAAAAAGAAATTGGCCGGAGCACGAGGCGTCCGGCCAAGTTTGAACAGGGAGGCTTCACGTCTAGGAGACGTAAGGGTCCGAAGACCCTCTTTCCGGGCGCAAGTCCCGGAAACTCTTTCGGAGCATTGCGACTCCGGCAAATCCGTGGCGATCAGTATCGCGTGACACGGAATATCGGTCTTTACCCGGATTGTCGCAAACGGGATTTCCTTCTGGCTAGTCTGCAAAAAGCGCAACGCTGTCGCAGGCCGGCGATTGACTGCGGCAGCTTGCCGCTGTCCGTCAGCTCAATCGCCCTTCGCCGACCTTGCGCAGAAGAAAATCGCGAAACACGCTGATCCGCTTCGACGAGCGCAGCTCTTCGGGATAGACGAAGTAAGCCTCGTTGGGCGGCCCCGCCATTTCCGGCAGCACGCGCACCAGGTCGGGCTCCTCGGCGGCGACAAAATCGGGCAATGATGCGAGGCCCAGACCGCTCTTCACCGCGCGCAGCATGCCGTACATGTTGTTGACGGCGAGTATCGGGCGGCGGTCCCGCTCGAGCCGTGTCCCCATATCCAGCAGCCAGTTGACCCCCGGCACCGGCGGCCGCGAATCCTCGCCGTAAAGTACCAGACGATGCTCGTCCAGGTCTTCCGGGCGTTTTGGCGTGCCGTATTTCTTCAGGTAATCGGGGGCGCCATAGATGTGCACCTGCACCGTCACCAGATGTCGCTGGATCAGGTCGGGCTGGCGCGGCGGCGACATGCGAATCGCGACATCGGCCTCGCGCATCGACAGGTCGAGCTCGGAATCGTCCACCACCAGGCTCAGCTGGATTTCCGGATAAAGATCGAGAAATTCGCGAATCCGCGGTGTCAGCCAGATCGAGCCAAAGGCCACCGTCGTGGTGATCTTGAGTGGCCCCTTCGGCCGATCCTTCGATTCGGAAATGAGGCTCTCCGACATCGCCAGCTTGGCAAACACCTCGCGCGCCGTGCGAAACAGGAGTTCGCCCTGCTCGGTCAGGATGAGGCCGCGCGCGTGACGGTGGAACAGCGGCACGCTGAGGCTTTCCTCAAGCGCGCTGATCTGCCGGCTGACGGCGGATTGGCTGAGGTTCAGCGCCTCGCCGGCATGGGTGAAACTGCCGGCCTCGGCGACTGCATGAAACACCCGCAACTTGTCCCAATCCATCGCCATTTGCTTGCCTTCCGGGAACCACCGCCGGGCGCGGCCGCACCGCCGGCCATCTCTATTGCGCGGCGCGCGCGGCGGCCGCGTCCTCCTCGACGGCGAGAAACTTCTCGGCCTCGATCGCCGCCATGCAGCCGAGCCCCGCCGCCGTTACCGCCTGGCGGAATACCTTGTCCTTGACGTCGCCGGCGGCGAATACGCCGGGCTTGCCGGTCGCCGTCGAATCGGGCGCGGTCAGGATGTAGCCGCCCGGATCGAGCGGCAGCTGGCCGGCAACGAGGCCGGTCACCGGGGTGTGGCCGATCGCGACGAATACGCCGTCGCAGGCGCGCTCGCCGAGCGAGCCGGTGCGCAGGTTGCGGAGCCGCACGCCGGTCACCTCGGGAGGCTCGGCGATGCCGATGATCTCCTCGACGACGCTGTCCCAGACGACATCGATCTTCGGGTTGCGGAACAGGCGCTGCTGCAAAATCTTCTCGGCGCGCAGCGAATCGCGGCGGTGCACCAGGGTGACCCGGCGCGCGTGGTTGGTCAGGTAGATCGCCTCCTCGACGGCGGTATTGCCGCCGCCGACCACGATCACCTCCTTGTCGCGAAAGAAAAAGCCGTCGCAGGTGGCGCAGGCCGACACGCCGAACCCGCGGAACGCCGCCTCGCCCGGCACGTCGAGCCAGCGCGCCTGCGCCCCCGTCGCGATGATCACGGTGTCGCCGCTGTAGCGGTCGCCCGAATCGCCGGTCGCGGCATAGGGCCGGCGCGACAGGTCGAGCGAGGTGATCTCGTCGAGCACGATGCGGGTGCCGACGTGCTCGGCCTGTTTCTGCATCTGCTCCATCAGCCAGGGGCCCTGGATGATTTCGGCAAAACCGGGATAGTTCTCGACGTCCGTGGTGATCGTCAGCTGGCCGCCGGGTTGCATCCCGGTCACCAGCAGCGGGTCGAGGCTGGCGCGCGCCGCATAGATCGCCGCGGTGTAGCCGGCGGGCCCCGCGCCGATGATCAAAACCCTGCTGTGATGATGCTGCGCCATGTACCGACAACCCGCCGCGTCGACCGCCAATTCGACAAGGCAATATAGCATTTTTTTGCGCTGCGGCGATGGGGCGTGCACCGCGGTGCGAGCGTTTGCGGCCGTTCGCGCTCAGAAGCCGAACATATGGTCGAGGCTGAAGGCGCCGTTGCGGCCGATCAGCCCGTGATAGCCGAACAGCCGGCAGGTCGGGTCGCGGACGATCGCATAGGCGCCGGCGCCGGCTGCGGCACGGGTCGCCGCATCGAACAGCGCGTGGTAGCGGAACAGATGCGAACCGGAGCAGGGAATCGCCAGTGACCGCCGGGCGACCTCCCGGCCGGCGCGGTCGTGGAGGATGATTTCGGTGGCGCTGTAGGGGCGCCACGGCCGCGAGGCCGGATAGATCAGCTGGCACAGCGTGTCGTACGCACCGTCGCCCAATCGCAGAAACAGCCGGGTCGATAACCCGGGCGGCCGGCCGTTGTAAGATTGCGGTTCGCCGCGATAGACGACGAGCGTGTTGAAAATATGGGCGCCGAAGCTGGTTTCAGCGGCATGGCCGCTCTGGCGATGGCGATAGCGGAACAACGCATGCAGCCAGCCGTCGCCGCTGCCGCCTTCGGCGAAATCGTAGACCAGCTCGACATGGCCGGGCCGCTCGTTGAGCGCCGCCGCGGCATCGTCGAGCGACAGGGCGCAGGCGTGGTCGCGCGGCAGCCGGCCGAGCGGCAGGCGGGCGACCTCCTTCCCTTCCGGGTCGTACACCAGCGCGGCGACCGGCAGCTCCTGCTGGCTGCAAGCCATCGGGGTCGGCAGCAGCAGTGTTTCCCAATCCCCGACCGGCAGGATCGGCGCCGGCAGCAGATAGCCCTTGCCCAGCAGATCGGCGAGGCTCGGCAGGTCCGGATCGGGCGCGAGGTCGGCACGCTCGACGTTGACATGCGCGATCCGCCGACGCGACCCGGCAACGATCTCATAGCGCGGGCGCACGACGTGCTTGCCGGCGCGCACCTCGATCTGGCGCGGCCATTCGAGACCGGGCAGCAGCTCGGCCACATCGACCGCGAGGCTCGCGAAGGGCGGGATCGACTGCGGCACAGGCGCGAGCCGCTCTTCGCCCATCGGATTGAGCGCGACCGCGCCGGCCGGGACTGCAGTCCGATGGCTGTTCTGTATCCACAGGATAACCCGCTCGCCGGGAGCAGGCGCCGGCAGTCCGGCATAGCGCTCCGCCGGCCAGGCATTGGCGTCATGCGTGCAGGAGAGCGCCCCGTCGCCCGCATCGCCGAAGGTATCGAGTGCGTACTTGACGACATCGTGGCCGGCAGCGCCGACGACATGCAGAAACAGCTGGCCGGCGAAATCGCCGAGGCCGAAGCGCGCCCGCACGGCACGGCTGTCGATCGACAGGGCCGCGCCAGGCGGACAAATCTCGGTCCATTCGGCAATGACCCGGCCGGCATCGTCAAACAGGATGAGCCAGCAGCTGACAGAGGCGGCGCCGTAGCCCGACCAGTAATTCGCGGTGACGAGCCGCGTGTGCAGGCCGCCGGCATCGCGGAAGAAGGCAAAGTTGGTCGCGAAATTGAGCGGGTCCAGGTAGTTGCGCCGGTTCGTCAACCTATCGTCCGGGATCCGCATCGCATCGAGTGTCACGGGCGAGGCGCCCAGCGGCAGGAACGGTTGCAGCTGCTGCAAAAGCCGGTCGGCATCGAACGCCGCGATCAAGACCGACGCTGCGTCGCATTCGGCCAATTCCGTGATCGGCCGGGCGGAACGGCCAAGCACCGCTCCGCGGATTCGGGCGATGTCCTGCACATAGACGCCCGCGATTTCGACGCCGGCAAGGCTGAAGATTTCGGCAAAACCCTCGGCCGCGCCATGCGGATCGACGATTGCTGCCGGGCCGCAGCGAGCCAAGGCCTTGACAATTGCCCGCCCGCGCACCGCCGCATGCGGATGGCTCAACGCCTTATAGAGCGTATTGCCGCCGCGAATATTGTCGAAGGTATCGATCCGGAGCGCCATGCGCGGCGATATTACACGAGCGCACCGGGCGTTACCCGCCTCGCGACAAGCTCGCGCACGGCCGCGCCGGCGCGCGCGGTATCGTCAAGCGGCTCATAGGACCACGATTCGATTTCACCGACGAACGGGCGCGTCGCGCCGGCTTGCCGCATCGTCTCGTGAAAGCGGGCGAATTTCGGGTCGCCGCCGGCAAGGCCGATGATGTGGACCGGTTTGCCGGTGGCAGCGGCCTCGCTGATCATCGACACCGAATCGGCGGTTGCCACGACCGCGTCGGCCAGCGCGAGATAGGCGTAATAGGGGTTGTCGCCGGCGCCCGCCCAGATTTCCCCAGGGACCCCCCGCAGCCGCTCCCGCAACACCGCCTCGGCCGCCGCGCCGGTGCGCCGCGATGTGGTGACGAGCGCGGCGCCGGCGCTCTTTCGGATCGAGGCGGCGAGGCGGTCGGCGGTTTCTGCGAGATGCGGCAGGTCGATACGATACGAGCGGTTGGCGCCGCCGATCAGCACCGCGACGATCGGCCGGGGAAGGGTTTCCAAGGCGGAAAAGCGGGCGCGCTCGGCGGCGAGGCGGGCGGCGGTCACCCGGTGCACCGCGCCGCGCGTCACCACGACCCGCTCGCCGCGCAGCCGGTCATGGGCGGGCACGACGATCAGGTCGAACCGGCCCCGCCCGATCCGCGGGTCCTGCACCTGGGCAAGCGCGGTGTGGAAGCCGCTGGCGCGGCGGATCGCCAGCGCCGGGGCCACCGTATTGCGGCCGCAGCCGATCACCAGATCGGGCCAGGGGGCCCCGAGCGGCCCGCCTTCCACCATCACCGCGGCGAGCGGCATCGCCCATAGTTGCGGCGGCAGCCAGGCCCAGGGGCGACGCACCGCGAGACGTTTTTCGATAAACGGGAACCCGGCCGCCTCGGCCAGCCCCAACGCCTGGCTCGCCATGCCGGGCTTGCCGTCGTGCAAGACCCAGACCGCCGGCGCGGCAGCCGGACCTGTCCCGGCTGGTTCGGAGGGCGCGGACATGGCGGCGGGTCTTTAGGCAAACTCCGCCGCGGAGGCAAGCCCGGACCATTCAGCGCCCCCGCCGCGGCCAGCCGCGCAATAAAATTGCGCCGGCGGGCGCCAATTCCTATCATCGCGCCGCTTCGGCGCACCTCGCGGCAACCGGCGGGACAACGCATGCGCGGACCCAGGCCCGAGCGGCCCAGGCTGGATCGCATCGACCGGCACATCCTCCGGCTTTTGCAGGAGGACGGGCGGATCACCAATATCGAGCTGGCGCGGCGGGTCGGCATCTCGCCGCCGCCCTGCCTGCGCCGGGTGCGCGCGTTGGAGGCGGCCGGCTTCATCCGCGGCTATCATGCCGAGCTTGCCGGCGAGGCGCTCGGCTTCGCGGTCACCGTGTTCGCCCAAATCGGGCTCGCGAGCCAGGCCGAAACGGACCTCGTCGCCTTCGAGAAGCTGGTCGCGGCGTGGCCCGAGGTGCGGGAGGCGCACATGCTGGCCGGCGAGACCGATTTTCTGCTGAAGATCGTGGCGGCCGACTGGGACAGCTATCAGCGGTTTCTCGGCCGCCTGACCGCTGCGCCAAATGTCGCCCACGTCAAGTCGGCGCTGGTACTGCGCGTCTCAAAATCCGCCCCCGGCGTGCCGCTCGGGGAGACGTCCGGCGAGATAACGGCGCCGAGGTTCGCACTGGCGCGCCGCTGAGCGTCAGTCGCCATCGGCGGCGATGCGGCCGACGAACTCGCCGAAATCCTTGGCTTCGCGGAAATTGCGGTAGACCGAGGCGAAGCGGATATAGGCGACCTGATCGAGGGTCGACAACGCCTCCATCACCAGTTCGCCGATCATGTCGCTGGGGATTTCGGTCTCCCCCGAACTCTCGAGCTGGCGAACCAGCGAGTTGATGATCCGCTCGATCCGGTCCGGCTCGACCGGCCGCTTGCGCAGCGCGACATAAATCGAGCGCGCCAGCTTGTCGCGATCGAACGGCTCGCGTTGGCTGTTCTTCTTCATCACGGTCAACTCGCGCAGCTGCACCCGCTCGAAGGTCGTGAAACGCGCCGCGCAATTGGCGCAAAAGCGTCGCCGACGGATCGCGCCGCGGTCGTCGGTCGGCCGCGAGTCCTTGACCTGGGTGTCATCCGCACCGCAGAACGGGCAGCGCATCTCCTCCTCCCTTGTTCGGGCCCGCCTTGCCGCGGTGGGCGCTATCGTTGCTCGGCATAAATCGGAAAGCGGGCGCACAGCGCGGCCACTGCCGCCCGCACCCGCGCCTCGCACGCCGCATCGCCATCGGGATCGCGCGCCAGCGCCCGCAATACCTCAGCGATCCACAACCCGACCTGGCGGAATTCGGCGAGGCCGAAACCGCGCGTCGTCGCCGCCGGCGAGCCGAGGCGAACCCCTGAGGTGACGGTCGGCTTTTGCGGGTCGAACGGGATGCCGTTCTTGTTACAGGTGATGCCGGCGCGCTCCAGAGCCTGCTCCGCATCGCGCCCGGTCAGGCACAGCGGGCGCAGATCGACGAGCATCAGATGCGTGTCGGTGCCGCCCGATACGATCGCGAGACCGGCGTCGGCAAGGGTCGCCGCCAGCACCCGCGCATTGGCGACGACGGCACGCGCGTAGGCGCCGAAATCCGGCCGCAATGCCTCGCCAAACGCCACCGCTTTCGCCGCGATGACATGCATCAAGGGTCCGCCCTGGAGGCCGGGGAACACGGCCGAATCGATGCGCTTTGCGATGTCAGGGTCGTTGCACAGGACCATGCCGCCGCGCGGCCCGCGCAATGTCTTGTGCGTCGTCGTCGTTACGACATGCGCGTGCGGCAACGGGCTCGGATGCGCACCGCCGGCGACAAGGCCGGCAAAATGCGCCATATCCACCATCAGA
>DASUKH010000162.1:0-7001 GCA_036278835.1 Allostellaceae bacterium | reverse complement strand
TGGGCGTTTTCCCTTCGGCCGCGCGGCGGTAGAACTCTTTCAGTTCGGGAACCAGCTTTCCGCCTTGGTCCAGTTCGCGCATGCGGGTCGCCCTCAGCGCCGACCGCGATTGCGGCTGAGCGCCAGGCTCAGGGGGCGCGGTGCCCGCAGCGGCGGATAAGGTTCGGTTTCGGTCCTCATTGATCGTGCTGCGCAGCAGGCAGCGCGCCCCTTCATCTCGGTCAGGTTCGGCAGAGGCATAGGCTCGATATGGCGCGGGTTCGGTCGAAACGCGAGTCAGGGCCGGCGACGCCGGGCAGCTCGGGGCGCGTCAGGGTTCGCCGTGTCGTCTGGTGCAGAGCATGCCGCCATGGGCAGACCTCGACGGCGGAACACGCAGCGCGCCATTGCGCCGATCTCTCCCTCGACGACTTCGCGGCATAGCTGCGCTGCTCCGCATGCGGCAGCACCGCCGTCGGGTTCATCAACCGGCGATAGCGGCGACCCGAAACCGACCGGCCCACCGCGAGCGCCGAGCCGCTGTAGGGCAGAGCGGCCAGCGCCGCACAATCGGGGCCATGGGCCCGGAAAGCGCGCCAGCTGTTCCCTACGAATCTTAGTCGGGCTTGCGCCGGCGCCGATTCGGAACGACCGCTTAGCGCCGAATGAGAATACAACTCCTCGCGACCCGGAGGCGACCTTGGCTAACAGCCGCGGCTAACAAACCCACCTGGGGGACAGGCACGCGGCGGCTGGAAATCAGTCGGCACCCGCTCGGCACCAGCACAGCAGGGCACAGATTCGTTCGGGACAAATTGTCCGCCGCCGCAGCTGTTAGCCGGCCGGCTTGGTGTTAGCCGTGGTGTTAGCCGAGATGCGGTCCGTACGGCCCGCTGATCTTCTAAGTTATTCAAAAATTGGCGCGCCCGAGAGGAGTCGAACCCCTAACCCCCAGATCCGTAGTCTGGTGCTCTATCCAGTTGAGCTACGGGCGCAGCAGCGGCCGGGTTTGGCCGCCGGCCGGGAGCTGCGCAGCCCCGGCCCGGGGGCGCATATCTAGCCTCTGAAAGCGCGGATTGCAACGCCCGCCGCTTGCCGCTGCCCACATCACCGGCGCGCGGCGCCGTACCGGCTCGTCCGAGCCGCTATTACTGGCCGTAGCGGCGGCGGCGCTGCTGAAAGGTGCGGATGGCGCGCAGGAAATCGATCTTGCGGAAGACCGGCCAGTTGACGTCGGTAAAGTAGAATTCGCTGTGCGCGCTCTGCCACAACAAAAACCCCGACAGCCGTATCTCGCCGCTGGTGCGGATGATCAGGTCGGGATCGGGCAGCCCGGCGGTGTAAAGGTGACGGGCGATCGCCTCCGGGGTCACAAGCGAGGCCGCGTCGGCGAGCGAGGTGCCGTCCACCACCATGCCGGCGAGGAGCGCCTGTACCGCGTCGGCGATTTCCTGCCGGCCGCCATAGGCGACCGCGATGTTGAGGCCGATCCCGTCATAAAGTGCGGTGGCCCGCTCGGCGGTCTCGATCGCGGCGATGAGCGGCTCGGGCAGCATGCAAAGGCGGCCGATCGCGCGCACCCGCACCCGCTGCCTATGGATCACCGGATCCCGCGACAGCGCCGCCAGTTTCGCCTCGATAGCCGCCAGGATGCCGGAGACCTCCGCCGCCGGCCGGCGGAAATTCTCGGTCGAGAGGACCCAGAGCGTCACCGCCGGAATGCCGAGCTCGACGCACCAATCGAGCACGTCGTCGAGCTTTTCGGCGCCGATCTCGTAGAGTTCGCGCGGCGCCGTGACGCCGATCTGCCGCCCGTGCCGGCGGTTGCCGTCGAGGATGATGCCGATATGCCGCGGCAGCGCCTCGCGGGCGACATCGCGCCGGAGCCGCCGGCCGTAGAGGTAATAGAGAAGGCGCCGCATCGGAGCGTCCTTATACCCCGTTCCGGGCGATTGTGCGGCCGATTGCCGGCGGCGCCGAGCCGGGCCCGCGGAAATCGCTTTCCGGGGATTTCAAGCGCGGTAGCAATGTGCTTGGCTGCGGCGATTTTGCAGGGTTCGCTGGGAGCGGCCGTCGGTGTGCGGCATAACTGGGATTTGGGATCGCCGGCGCCGGCGCGCGCCGGACGAGGTCGCGGCGGGCGTCGCGGCGATGACCGAGGCGCTGCGCCATCGCGGCCCGGACGCCGGCGATCTATGGCACGACCCGGCGGCGGGGCTGGCTATCGGCCACCGGCGGCTGTCGATCGTCGATCTGTCGCCGGCTGGAGCGCAGCCGATGGTGTCGTCGTGCGGCCGGTTTGTCCTGTCCTACAACGGCGAAATCTACAACGCCGCCGAATTGCGGCCCGATCTTGAGGCGGTGGGCCGGCGCTTGTGCGGCCGCAGCGATACCGAGATCATTGTCGAGGGTGCCGCCGAATGGGGGGTGGCGGCGACCGTCGAGCGGCTGATCGGTATGTTCGCGATGGCGTTGTGGGACCGGCGCGAGCGGATGCTCTACCTCGTCCGCGACCGGCTCGGCATCAAGCCGCTCTATTGGGGCGAGTTCGACCGGATGTTCCTGTTCGGCTCCGAGCTGAAGGCCCTGCGCGCCGATCGCTCGTGGCCGGTCGCACTCGACCGCGACGCGCTCGCCGCCTATCTGCGCTTCGGCTATGTGCCGGCGCCGCACGCGATCTATCGCGGCATCCACAAGCTGCCGCCGGGGACGATCCTGACCTTGGGCCCGGACGGGCCGCCGGCGCTCGCCCGGTACTGGTCGCTCGCCGAGGTGGCGGAATGCGGCCGGGAGGCCCGCTTCGCCGGCGACGAGGGCGCGGCGGCCGACGCGCTCGAAGCGCTGCTGCGCGACGCGGTGCGCGGGCGGATGATTGCCGATGTGCCGCTCGGCGCCTTTCTGTCGGGCGGCATCGATTCATCTTCGGTCGTCGCAATGATGCAGCGGGAGAGCGGCCGGCCGGTCCGCACGTTTTCGATCGGGTTCGCCATGCCCGGCTATGACGAGGCGGGCAATGCCGCCGCCGTCGCCCATCATCTCGGCACCGACCATACCGAATTGTACGCGACGCCGGCCGACGCGCTGGCAGTGATTCCTCGATTGTCTGAAATGTACGACGAGCCGTTCGCCGATTCATCGCAGGTCCCGACCTATTTGGTCTCGGAACTGGCCCGCCGGCATGTGACCGTGGCGTTGTCGGGCGATGGCGGCGACGAGCTTTTTGCCGGCTATACACGGCATTTCCGCGGCCCCGCCCTGTGGCGAGCACTGAGCGCGGTGCCCCGTCCGGTTCGTGCAATGGCGGCAAACGGCGTGCGCGCCGTGCCGCCCGGCGCATGGTCGAGGCTCGCCGCGGTGCTGCCACAGCGGCATCGGCCGGCTCAATTGGGCGAAAAGCTGCACAAGCTCGCCGGCGTCGCCACCGCTGTCGCGTCCGGTGCCTTCTACCGCGAACTCGTCAGCCTGTGGGGCGATCCGGCGTCGCTGCTGACCGCCGGCCGCGAGCCGGCCGGGCCGCTCGACGACCCTTGCCTGCCGGCGTTGGTGCCGGACATGGCCGAGCGCATGCAGTATCTCGATACGCTGACCTATCTGCCGGACGACATCCTGGTCAAGCTCGACCGCGCCTCGATGGCGGTGTCGCTGGAGGCGCGGGTGCCGCTGCTCGATCATCGGCTCGTCGCGTTTGCGTGGTCGCTGCCGCCGGCGATGAAGGCCGCCGGCGGGATTGGCAAGCGCCTGCTGCGCCAGGTGCTCTATCGCCACGTGCCGCGCGAACTGGTCGACCGCCCGAAAATGGGCTTCGCGATGCCGGTCGATGCCTGGCTGCGGCACGAGCTGCGCGACTGGGCCGAGAGCCTCCTGGACGAAAGCCGCCTCAAGGGTGGCGGCCTCTTCGACCCGGCCGCGATCCGCCGCCGCTGGGACGAGCACCGCAGCGGCCGGTGCAACTGGCAGGCGTCGTTATGGGCGGTGCTGATGTTCGAGTCCTGGCGGCAGCGCTGGCTCGATTGACGAGCCGGCGCCGGATCAGCCGCCGGCGCCGCGCAGCAGGGTCAGGATCCGGTCGAGTTGGTCGAGGCTGGCGTAATGCAGGGCGAGGGTGCCGCCGCGGCGCTTCGGCAGCAGCGTCACCCGCAGCCCGAGGGCGAGGGCGAGGTCCTGTTCGAGGGCGCGGGTGTCGGCATCGACCGGCGGTGCGGGCTGGCGCGGCCCTCCGCGGGTGGCGCGGCGGCGCACCAGCTTCTCGGTGGCGCGCACGTTGAGGCCGCGGCGCACGACTTCGTCCGCGAGCATCGCCGGGTCGGGCGCGCCGAGCAGAGCACGGGCATGCCCGGCCGACAATTCCCCGAGTTCGAGCCGCCGCCGCACCGGCACCGGCAGCGATAACAGCCGCACCGTGTTGGCGACATGGCTGCGGCTCTTGCCGACCGCCTCGGCAAGGCTCGCCTGGCTGCGGCCAAATTCGCGGGTGAGGCGCTCATAGGCCTCGGCCTCTTCGAGCGCCGACAGTTCCTCGCGCTGCAAATTCTCGACCAGCGCAATCTCGATGACCTCGCGGTCGGCGAAGGCGCGGATCACGGCCGGCACCTCGTGCAACCCGACCCGCTGCGCCGCCCGCCAGCGCCGCTCGCCGGCGACCAGCTCGAAATCTGTCCCAGACCCTTCCGCGTCGGCGACCGGCCGCACCAGGAGCGGCTGTACGATGCCCTTTTCGCGGATCGAGCAAGCGAGGCTCTCGAGCTCGTCCTCGGCGAAATGGCGGCGCGGCTGGAACGGCGACGGGCGGATCGCGGCAATCGGCACCGCGCGGATCACCGGCGCGGCGCCGTCAGGCCGCGCCCCGGCCTCGCCGAACAGCGCGGCGAGACCGCGCCCGAGCGGCGGGCGCTTGGCGGCGCGGGCGCTCGTCCCGGTGTCGCTCATGCCGCCCTGCCGCGCCGCAGCATCTCGGCCGCGAGCTCGACATAGGCCTGCGCGCCGGCGCAGCGATGGTCGTAGAGGAGCGCCGGCATGCCGTGCGACGGCGCCTCCGACACGCGCACATTGCGCGGGATGACGGTGTCGTAAACCTTGTCGCCGAAATGGCCGCGCACATCGGCGGCGACGAGATCGCACAGATTGCTGCGCCGGTCGTACATCGTCAGGAGTACCCCCTGCAGCACCAGCCGCGGGTTCAGCGCCCGCTGCACCCGCTCGATCGTGTTCATCAGCTGCGCTAGGCCTTCGAGCGCGTAGAACTCGCACTGCAGCGGCACCAGCACCCGGTCGGCGGCGACGAGGCCGTTGATCGTCAACAGGTTGAGCGCCGGCGGGCAGTCGATCAGGATTTCGTCGTAATCCCCGAGACGGCTGCGGAGCGCCCGCGACAGCGCGAATTCGCGGTGTGGCCGCTGCCCGAGTTCCAATTCGACCCCGGCGAGATCGGGCGAGGCCGGCACCAGCGATAATTGAGACACCGCGGTCGCCACCACCGCGCCGTCCAGTTCGGCTTCGCCGAGCAATAGATCGAAGCTGGTAACGGTACGCGCCGCGCGGGCGATGCCGAACCCGGTGCTGGCGTTGCCCTGCGGGTCGAGATCGACGACTAGCACCCGGTGGCCGGCGACGGCGAGGGCGGTCGCCAAATTGACGGCCGTCGTCGTCTTGCCGACCCCGCCCTTCTGGTTGGCGACGGCGATGATGTGGCCGCGTTTTGCGGCGGAGCGGTTGCTCTCAGTCGGAAGGCTCACGCCGCGCCACCCCCCTCAGGCACAGGACGACCCCGTGCGGGTCGGAGCGGCTGTCATGGCAGGCGGCATCCATTGTCCAGCTTTTGCGCGCGAGGGACAATTCTTGCCGCGCGGCCTTGCCCTTTGCAAAGAGGCATACCGTCTGCGGCCCGATAAACAGTTGGCCGAGAACGAGAATACGGTCGAGCGGCGCGACCGCGCGGGCGGTCACGACATCGAAGAAACGCGGCGGCAGCGATTCGATTCGCGCGTTATGGATACGCACCGTCGCGCCGGCGACCCGCGCCGCCTCGCGCAGAAAAGCGCATTTGCGCGCATCGGCCTCGACCAGCTCGACCCCCTTCACCCCGAGGATCGCCAAGACGAGGCCCGGAAACCCGGCGCCGCTGCCGAGATCGATGAGGCTCTGCGCGCCGGGCGGCACAAACGGCAGCAATTGCGCCGAATCGAGAAAATGGCGGCGCCACGAATCGTCGAGGGTGCTGGCGGCGACGAGGTTGATGCGCGGCGACCATTGCCGCAGCAAGTCGGCATAGGCTTCGAGCCGTGCCAGTGTTTCACGTGAAACGCCGGTTGCCGCCGCGAACCCCTGCGGGTCGAACGGCCGGCTCACGCGGCACTGCGCTCGGGGCGGCGCTTCACATATTGCAGGAGGGCGACCAGCGCCGCCGGGGTGACGCCGGAGATGCGCGAAGCCGCCCCCAAGGTCGCCGGCCGCGCCGCCGCGAGCTTGACGCGAATTTCGGCCGACAGGCTGCCGACGGCGTTGTAATCGAGGTCGTCCGGCAGCAACAGGGATTCGTCGCGGCGGAACGCGGCGATGTCGCGGGCCTGGCGGTCGAGATACCCGGCATAGCGCGCGTCGACTTCGAGCTGCTCGGCGATGTCAGGCGCGATCGCGCCAAGCTCCGGCCATACCGCGGCGAGCCGCGCCACGTCGATATCGGGATAGGCCAGCAATTCGGCGGCGGAGCGCGTCACCCCGTCAGCGTTGACGGCGATGCCATAGCGGGCGAGCGCGCTCGGCGTCATCGTCAGGCCCGCCGCGAGACGGCGCGCCCGGTCGAGCGCCGTCATTTTTTCGGCGAAGGCGAGCGCCCGTTCCATCCCGACCGCGCCGATCGCCAGCCCTTTCGCCGTCAGCCGCTGGTCGGCATTGTCGGCGCGCAGGGTCAGCCGGTATTCCGCGCGCGAGGTGAACATGCGGTAGGGTTCGGCGGTGCCGCGGGTTACCAGATCGTCGATCAAGACGCCGATATAGGCGTCGGCACGATCGAGCACGAAAGGCGC
>DASUKH010000161.1:0-5242 GCA_036278835.1 Allostellaceae bacterium | reverse complement strand
GGCTCGCGGTGGCGCGGCCGTAAGCGGCGCCATCGGCCCCCGCCTCCTCGGCCATTGCCGGGGCCATCCCCAGGCTCATCTCGTGCGCCATCTCGCCCTCGGCCTCGTCCATCGCCTCGGCGAAGACCGGCTCCTGCATGCGCAATTCGACATGGCTCAACACCGCGGTGACGTTCTGCCGCAGGCTGCCGAGCATCGCCTCGAACAGCTCGAAGGCCTCGCGCTTGTATTCGTTGAGCGGATCGAGCTGGCCATAGGCGCGCAGATTGATGCCCTGGCGCAGATGGTCGAGGGTCAGGAGGTGGTCCTTCCAGGTCTGGTCGAGCAGCTGCAGCAGCAGGCTCTTCTCGGCCATGCGCATCAGTTCGGGGCCGTAATTGGCGGTTTTCTCCGCCATCCAGCGGTCGGCCGCGGCCTCGATCCGCTCCTGGATGTCCTCGCGGGAGATGCCCTCTTCCTTGACCCACTCCTCGACCGGCAGATCGATCGCCAGGAGGCGTAGCCCCTCGGCGTGGATCGCAGCCACGTCCCATTGCTCGGGCAGCGAATTCTCCCGGATCGCGTGCGCGACAATCTCGGAGACGGTCTCGCCGCGCATGTCGGCGATGGTTTCGGCGACTTCCCGCGCCGACATGATCTCCTTGCGCTGGTCATAGATGACCTTGCGCTGATCGTTCATCACCTCGTCGTATTTGAGCAGCTGCTTTCTGATGTCGTAGTTGCGCGCCTCGACCTTTTCCTGCGCCTTGGCGAGGGCCTTGTTGACCCAGGGATGGATGATCGCCTCGCCCTCCTTGAGGCCGAGGCGCTGAAGCATCCCGTCCATCCGCTCCGAGCCGAAGATGCGCATCAGATCGTCTTCGAGCGAGACGAAGAAC
This sequence comes from Allostellaceae bacterium, assembly GCA_036278835.1. Classification (GTDB taxonomy): domain Bacteria; phylum Pseudomonadota; class Alphaproteobacteria; order ATCC43930; family CGMCC-115725; genus DATARH01. The sequence goes on along the minus strand of DASUKH010000161.1, from coordinate 4,364 downwards.
TTCGAGGCGCCGGGATCGCCCTGGCGTCCGGAGCGGCCGCGCAGCTGGTTGTCGATGCGCCGGCTCTCATGCCGCTCGCTACCGATGACGAAGAGGCCGCCGGCCTCGACGACGAGCTTCTTCGCCGCCTCGATCTCGATGCGCACTTGTGCCGCCCGTTCCTCGCGCGTTGCGGGATCGTCCTCGTCGCCGAGCTCGGCTTGCAGGCGCATCTCGAAATTGCCGCCGAGCTGGATATCGGTCCCGCGGCCGGCCATGTTGGTGGCGATCGTTACCCCGCCGGGCCGCCCGGCCTGGGCGATGATGTGCGCCTCCTGCTCGTGATAGCGGGCGTTGAGGACGTTGTGCGCGATCTTCTTCTTCTTGAAGGTGGCGGACAGCTCCTCCGACTTCTCGATGCTGACGGTGCCGATCAGCACCGGCTGCTGGCGCTCGCGGCATTCGATGACCTGCTCGGCGATCGCCTCGTTCTTCTCGCGCGTCGTGCGGTAGACCTCGTCATCGGTGTCGAGGCGGCGGACCGGCTCGTTGGTCGGCATCTCGATCACGTCGAGCTTGTAGATCTCGCCGAACTCCTCCGACTCGGTCATCGCGGTGCCGGTCATGCCCGACAGCTTCGGATACATGCGGAAGTAGTTCTGGAAGGTGATCGAGGCGAGCGTCTGGTTCTCGTTCTGAACGGTGACGCCTTCCTTGGCTTCGAGCGCCTGGTGCAGCCCCTCGGAATAGCGCCGCCCCTCCATCATCCGGCCGGTGAACTCGTCGATGATGACGATCTTGTCATCCTTGACGATGTAGTCGGTGTCGCGGGCGAACAGCTGGTGCGCGCGCAATGCCTGGTTGGTGTGGTGGACGAGAGAGACATTCTGGATGTCGTAGAGCGAGCCGGTCGTCAGCAGGCCGTGCTCGCGCAGCATCGCCTCGATCTTTTCCACCCCCGATTCGGTCAGCACCACGGTGCGCTGCTTTTCGTCCTTCTCGTAATCGTCGGGGACGAGCGCCGGCATCAGCCGGTCGACGCTGATGTAGAGCTCGGAATTGTCCTCGGTCGGGCCGGAGATGATCAGCGGCGTGCGCGCCTCGTCGATTAGGATCGAATCGACCTCGTCGACGATCGCATAATGAAACGGCCGGTGGACCATGTCCTCCAGCCGGAATTTCATGTTGTCGCGCAGGTAGTCGAAGCCCAGTTCGTTGTTGGTGCCGTAGGTCACGTCGGCGCGGTAGGCGGCATAGCGCTGCTCGTCATCGAGGTCGTGGACGATGACCCCGACTTCGAGGCCGAGAAAACGGTAGATCTGGCCCATCCACCCGCTGTCGCGGGCGGCCAGGTAATCGTTGACGGTGACGACGTGGACCCCCTTGCCGGCCAGCGCATTGAGATAGACCGGCAGGGTGGCGACGAGGGTCTTGCCTTCGCCGGTCTTCATCTCGGCGATCATGCCGCGGTGCAGCACGATGCCGCCCATCAATTGCACGTCGAAATGCCGCTGCCCCAGGGTGCGCTTTGCCGCCTCGCGCACCGTCGCGAACGCCTCGACCAGCAGGTCGTCGAGTTCGGCGCCCTCGGCCAGCCGCTCGCGAAACCACGCGGTGCGGGCGCGCAACTCCTCGTCCGACAGCTTTTCGAGCTCGGGCTCCAGCTCGTTGACCTGCGCGACCAGCGGCCCGAGGCTCTTGATGTAGCGGTCATTGGCGGAGCCGAACAGCCGCCGGGCTAAGGCGCCGAACATGGAAACCTCGAATGTCGAAGGGGATGGCAAAAGGAGCAGCGCACGGCGACTATCGACAGATAGGCTGCGGCCGGGGGGGTGTCAATTCGCCGGACCGCCTCACCGCCAACTGTCATCGCGAGCCGCCGATGGCGGCGAAGCATCTCGTGCCACGCGAGAACCAACGTCGGGATTGCTCCGTTGCTCCGCTTCCCGCAATGACGATTTCACCTGATCGATTCAACGGAACCGGCGGCGGCTTGTTCGCACCGCGCCGATATGCAAGATGATGCGCTCCGCTTTCGGAGATAGCCATCGATGCCCGCGCCTTCGCCGCTCGCCCCCGACCGCTTCCCCGTGCTGCCGCCGATCCCCGGCGTGCGCCTCGCCGCCTATGCCGCCGGGGTGCGTTATGCCGGGCGCACCGATCTGATGGTCGCGGAGCTGATGCCGGGCAGCACGGTCGCCGGCGTCTTTACACAATCGACGATGCCGGGCCAGCCGGTCGTGTGGTGCCGGGAATGCCTGCCGGGCGGCCGGGTGCGGGCGATCGTCGTCAATTCCGGCAATGCCAACGTGTTCACCGGCCGCGCCGGGCGCGCCGTCGTCGAGAACACCGCGGCGACCGCCGCCCGGCTGTTCGACTGCGGGCCGCGCGAAGTCTTCATCTCCTCAACCGGCGTCATCGGCGAGCCGCCGCCGGCCGACCGGATCAGCGCGGCATTGCCGCATGTCGTGCCGCTGCTCGCTGGCGACGCCTGGGAGACAGCGGCGCGGGCGATCATGACGACCGACACCTTCCCGAAGGGCGCCGCCGCGACCGCGACGATCGGCGGCACGACGGTGCGGCTCAACGGCTTTGCCAAGGGTTCGGGGATGATCGCCCCCAACATGGCGACGATGCTGGCCTATCTGTTCACCGACGCCGCCCTGCCGCAATCGACGCTGCAGCCGCTGCTCGCCGCCGCCGCCGAACGCTCGTTCAACTCGATGACAGTCGATGGCGATACCTCGACCAGCGACACGGTCCTGCTGTGCGCCACCGGCCAGACGCGCCACCCGGCGCCTTCGAGCCCCGACGACAAGCTGCTCGACGATTTCCGGCGGGCGCTCGATGCGGTGGCGACCGACCTCGCCAAACAGATCGCGCGCGACGGCGAGGGCGCCCAGAAATTCGTGACGATCGAGGTCAGCGGCGCCGAAAGCGAGCAGGCAGCGCGGCGGATCGGGCTGGCGATCGGCAATTCGCCTCTGGTCAAGACCGCGATCGCCGCCGGCGACGCCAATTGGGGGCGCATCGTGATGGCGGTCGGCAAGTCCGGCGAGAAGGCCGAGCGCGACCGCCTGTCGGTTGCCGTCGGCGGCGTGCGGATCGCCGCCGAGGGCGGGCCGGTGCCGGGGTATGACGAGGGGCCGGTCGCCGCGCACATGGCGGGGCGCGACATCCATATCGCCGTCGATATCGGCCTCGGGCAGGGCCGCGCCACCGTGTGGACCTGCGACCTGACGCACGGCTATATCGACATCAATGGCAGCTATCGGAGCTGACCGGGCCTGAGAACTCGCCGAGCCTGCGGGACGCGGACCCTACGGGCGGCCGGCATTCACGACATTGCCGCTGCGCTCGGGGATGCCGGTCTCCTCGTGGAAGACGCGCGCCAGGGCGGACACTCCCTCGCGAATCTCCTCCTTTGTCGGGAGCGCAAAGCACAGCCTGAGGCGCGATTTCGAGGCCTCGCCATTGACCGCCCATTCGGGGCCGGGGTTGAAGGCTATGCCGGCTTTGAGGGCCGGCTGCACCAGCCGGCGCACGTCGATCTCGTCAGGGAATTTCAGCCACAGGAAGATGCCGCCTTTCGGGACCCACGGCTCGGCCGCGGTGCCGAACTCGCGCCCGACCGCCTCGACCATCGTGTCGAGTTTGCCCTTCAACTGCGCCGTGAGTCTGCCGACGTGGTCGTCGAAGTGTTTCGAGAAATATTCGGCGACGATCATCTGTTCGAGGGCGCCGGTGCCGCTGTCGCGCTCGACCTTGAGGGCGATCATGCGGCTCAGGAAACCCCAGTCGGCCAGCACGTAGCCGAGCCGCAGAGCCGGCGCCAAGGTCTTCGAGAACGACCCGATATGGACGACGCGGGCGGGATCGAGCGCATAGAGGGCGGGCGGCCCCTCGACACAGCCCCAGATCAAATCGGCGTAGCACTCGTCCTCGAAGATTGGCACGCCATACTCGGCGGCAAGCGCCAGGAACTCGCGCCGCCGCTCCAGCGGCATGATGCTGCCGGTCGGGTTCTGGATCGTCGGGACGGTGCAGATGTATTTCGGCGCGACGCCGCGGCGCTTCAGATCGGCCAGGATCCGCCCGAGCGAGTCGGTGCGAATGCCGTTTTCATCGAGCGGCGCGCCGACGACATCGACCCCGAGCCGGCGCAATTTGGTCAGGTAGCCGCCATAGGTGAACTCTTCGAGGATCACCGTGTCGCCCGGTTCGAGCAGGATTTGGTTGATCAGGTCGATGCCCTGACCCGACCCGGAGGTGATCAGCACGTCGTCCGGACCGCTCTTGATGCCGCGGTGGCGCGCTAGCTTGTCGGCGACAAAGCGGCGCAAGCCCTGATAGCCCTGCGGCCCCTGCGCCATGCTGTAGAGCGC
>DASUKH010000160.1:0-3179 GCA_036278835.1 Allostellaceae bacterium | reverse complement strand
ACGCCATAGGGCGGAAAAGCGCAGCGCCTTCCGCCGAGCACCGCAAAACCCATGCATGGCGGATCGCGCTGCGCTTATCCGCCCTACGCCGAGCGTCCGCTAAACCGCCTCGATCGGCTTTACCTCCTTCAACCGCGGCAGGACCTCCTTCGAGAAGAGGCGGATGCCCTTCTCGCTCTCGCGGTGGGTCATGAAGCCGGAGCGGCCCACGAGGCTCAAATGGCCGAAGCCGCCGACCTTTTCGTAGAACTCCATGATTTGGCGATAGACGCTGTCCGGGTTGCCGACGAACAGGATGCCCATCGCCATCGCCTCCTCGACGCCGATCGACAGCAGCTTGCGGATGTTCTGCCCGGCCGACAGGGTGACGCCCTTCTCGGCATTGGTCAGGTTGGGGCCGCCGCCGCCATTGCCCCCGTCCGCGGGCCGTGGCGCGTCGCGGTAGACCTGCGGCGCGGCCTCGGGGGGCGCGGTGCCGGGCATGAAGCGGGAATGCTGCGGCGCCGATTTGAGGCTGGTGTTGAGAAACCACAGCAATTTGCTGCCGACCCGCCTGCCCTCCTCCTCGGTGTCGCCGGTATAGACGAAGGCGGCGTAGGCGAAATTGTCGGTCGTCACTGGCGGCAGCCCGGCGTCGCGCCGCGCCTGGCGGTGCGCCTGGTAGGCGCGCTTCGTGCCGTCGGCGCCGCGCAACACCAGCACATGCGTCATGCCCCTCCTTCCGACCTCGGCGGCGCTTTTCGGATCGCCGGTCGCCGACCACAGGCGCGGGTGCGGCTGCTGGTAGGGACGCGGCCAGATGTTGACGTGGCGGTGCGTGAAGTGCTTGCCCTCCCAGCTGAACGGGCCGTCATGCGAGGAGAGCGCCTTTTTGATCAGGTCGATCGCCTCCCAATAGCGCTCCTCGTTTCTGACCGGGTTGACGTTGGCCGAGGGCATCTCGGTGCCGCCCGATTTGACAAAACCGATATCGAGCCGGCCGCGCGAGATGATATCCGCCGTCGCATATTCCTCGGCCACCCGCACCGGGTCGGGGCGCAGCGAAACGAGCGTCCCGAGCGACAGGATGCGCACCTTTTTCGTCTGCCGCGCCAGGATCGCCACCAGCATCGGGTTGGCGCCCAGCAGTGAATTGATGCCGGCATGGTGCTCGATCGCCAGGCAGTTCATCCCGAGATCGTCGCACAAGAGGAACTCGTCGATGACCTCCTCGAACAAATCGGCGGCAACAAGCGGGTCGCAATAGCGATTGGGCAGGCTGCCGCGCACCGACTCGGCGGCGTTCAGCACGTCGGGCGGGACAAACGGGTACGGAATCTCGCACTGCCACCACGCATCCATCGCTCATCGCTCCGCGTTTTTGCCGTCGCCATTATGCCGGGCACGCGAGGTTCAAGTCGAGCCGGCGCGACGCAACCGGGCCGCCGCGGGCGATTGCGATCGGCGCCGCGGCCTGGCGCGAGCCCCCGGCGAACTGATCCTGCCGCGCCTGTTCGCGATGCCGTTCGGAAACGGGCGCCCGGCCTGGCGGCCGCACTTTGTATCACGGGACCACCGGGCGCATGATGTCGCCCAAATTTCGATCGATGCCGGAGCGCGAGATGGCTGACGCACCGTTGCCGGGAATCCGTGCCTGCGTGTTCGACGCCTACGGCACCTTGTTCGACTATGCCTCGGCGGCTTCGGGCTGCGCCGATGCGCTCGGCGACAAGGGCGAGGCGCTGACCCGGTTGTGGCGCGACAAGCAGATGGAATACACGTGGCTGCGGGCGGTGCAGGGCCGGCACGCCGATTTCCGCCAGGTCACCGGCGAGGCGCTCGATCTCGTCCTGGAGACGCTCGCGATTGCCAATCCCGGGCTGCGCCAGCGGCTGATGAGCCTTTACGAGCGGCTCGACGCCTTCCCCGAAGTGCCGGACGCGTTGCGCCGCCTCAAGGCGGCGGACCTGAAGACCGCGATCCTGTCGAACGGCACCCCCGAGATGCTGCACTCGGCCGTCGCGAGCGCCGGCATCGCGGCACTGCTCGATCACGTGCTGTCGGTCGAGGCGGTCGGCGTGTATAAGCCGCATCCCAAGGTGTACCAACTCGCCGTCGATCGCCTCGGTCTGCCGAAGGAAGCGATCGCCTTCGTCTCATCAAACGGCTGGGACGCCTACGGCGCGTCGGCCTTCGGCTTTCGGGTGGTGTGGTGCAACCGCAGGCGGCAGCCGCGCGAGCGCCTGCCCGGCGCGCCCGACCGGGTGGTCGGCAGCCTCGCCGACCTGCCGGCCCTGGTCGGGAGTTGACCGTGGCCGGGCCGGTGACCCTGCGCGACCAGCAGCGCCATGTCGCCGAGCTGACCGAGCGGCTGGGCGACGAACATCCCGACACGCTCGCGGCGATGCTCGATCTCGCCGAGATGCTGTGGGCCCGCGGCCGGCTCGATGAGGAGCGCGCGGTCGAGGAGCACGTCGTCGCGGTGCGTCGCCGGGCGCTCGGTGAAGATCACGGCTACACACTGAAGGCGCTCGGCAAACTGGCAGCGACGATCGGCGCGATGGGCGATCTCGACGAGGCGCGCCGGTTGCAGGAGCATGTCGCGGCGGCGGCGCCCGAGCTATGGGGTGAAGACGGTCGCGACACGCTGCGCGCCCGCAACAATCTCGCGGGCACCCTGGCGGCGCAGGGCGACCTCGCCGGCGCCCGGGCGCTGCTCGAAGGCGCGATCGAGCGGCTCCAGCGCGCCTTCGGCGACTCGGATTCCGACACCTTGACCGCGGTCGGCAATCTCGCCGCGATCCTCTGGCAGTTCGGCGAGCGCAGCGAAGCCTATTGGCTGCAATGCCAGCTCGTCGAAACCCGCCGGCGGGCCGCCGGCGACGATGACCCGCAAACCCGCGCCGCCGCCGCCATCCTCGAAACGATGCATCGGGACGGCATGCCGTGACCTGCCAGAGGCCCTCGCGATCCCCGAGGTTTGATGCTATCGCTGGGCGCGGCTGATCGCCGGGGTCCGGTCGGGGAAGTCGAAATGCAGGGTGCGGCAGCCGGGGAATTGGAGCGCATCAGAAACCTCGATGTCGATCTCCAGATCTCTCCTTCGGATACGATGTACGCCGAGGGCTTTCTGGCCCATTACGTTTATGTCGGTCAGACCGTCCTGCTGATGCTGATGGGCGCGCTGACCGTGCGCGCCG
>DASUKH010000159.1:0-4966 GCA_036278835.1 Allostellaceae bacterium | reverse complement strand
TAATGGACCGCCGGCGTCCGGCCGGAGGCCGGCGGTCCGACATCGCCCCGTCGCTCACAGCGCCGAGGCCCGAGCCCTTGCGCCGCCGCGCTCCTCGCCGACGATGCGGCCGTCGGCGAGGTGGAGGAGGCGGCCGCAGCGGGCCGCGAGGGCGCGGTCGTGGGTGATCAGCAACAGCCCCGAGCCGAGCCGGCGCTGCTCCTCGAACAGGCAGTCGATGACAACGCCGCCGGTCGCGGCGTCGAGATTGCCGGTCGGCTCGTCAGCCAGCAGCAAATCGGGGCCGGCGACCATCGCGCGGGCGATCGCGACCCGCTGCTGCTCGCCCCCCGACAACTGCCCGGGGTAGTGCCCGAGACGGTGGCCGAGGCCGACCCGCTGGAGCGCCGCCGCCGCCCGCACCGCAGCGTCGCGCGCGCCCGCCAGTTCGAGCGGGATCGCGACGTTCTCGGCCGCGGTCATCGTCGGCAGCAGGTGAAAACTCTGAAAGACGATCCCGACATGCCGGCGGCGCAGCCGCGCCAGCCCGTCCTCGTCGAGCCGTGCCAGGTTTTGCCCGGCGACGACGATTTGCCCGCCGTCCGGCCGCTCCAGCCCGGCCAGCACCATCAGGAGGCTCGATTTGCCGGAACCGGACGGGCCGATCAGCGCCACCGCCTCGCCGGCCGCAATGCTCAGGCTGACCCCGCGCAGGATCACGACCGGCCCCGCCGCGCCCGCCAGGGTCAGCGACACATCTTCGAGCACAGCCAGCTGGCTGCCGGGCGATGGCGCGGGGGTCATTCGGTCGCTTGCGGCAAAGGCCTGCGATATGGCCCGTGCCGCGCCTTTTTGCAACGCGGCGGCTGCACCGCGGATCGCGGGCGGGACGCCCGCGGTCCGAAGAGCTACCGCGCCTCCGCCTGCAGCTGCTGGCGGCGCAGGGCGCGGCCGGGGCGCTCGCCGGTCGGGCGGCCCTCGGACCATACCGGGCGGCCGTTGACGAAGACGTGGTCGATGCCGGCGGCCGGCCGGGTCGGCTCCGCGAAGGTGGCGCGGTCGATAACCGTGTCGGGGTCGAACACGGCAAGATCGGCATAGGCGCCGGGCCGGATGACCCCGCGCCCGCCGAGCCCGAACCGCGCTGCCGGTAGCCCGGTCATCTTGCGCACCGCCTCTTCGAGGCCGAACAGCCCTTCCTCGCGGCAGTAATGCCCGAGCACCCGCGGGAAGGTGCCCCAGAGGCGCGGGTGCGGGTGGACGTCGTGCGGCAGACCGTCCGAGCCGATCATCGTGTGCGGAAAAGCCAGCACTCGCCGCACATCGGCCTCATCCATCATCCAGTAGATGGCGCCCGCCGGCTGCAGCCGCTCGACCGCCTCGGGGATACCGACGCCCCAGCCGCGGGCGATCTCGGCAAGCTCGCGGCCGGCCGCTTCGGGCGCCGCCTTCGACCAGGTGATCAGCACCTTCAGCGCATCCTCGATGCGCTCCTGACGCAGCACGGTCGAGGAGGCGATGTAGGGATAGGCGTCGAGGCCGATCTCCTGCCCCGCCATCGCCGCCGCAATCTTCGGCAAGGTCTCGGCGGTGCGGCCGAAATTCGCGACCCCGGTGGTCTTGTGGTGCGAGATGACGACCGGCACGCCGGCCGCGCGCCCGGCGGCGAAGCTCTCGTCGAGGCTGTCGAGGACGTGCCCGGCCTCGTCGCGCATGTGCGTCGTGTAGAGCGCGCCGGCCGGCCGCAGCCGCGCCGCCAGCGCTTCCAGCTCGGCCGGCGGCGCATGAAAGGCCGGGGCGTAGAAGAGGCCCGACGACATGCCGATTGCGCCGGCTTGGAGCGCCTCGTCGAGCCGCTCGCCCATCGCGGCGATTTCGTCGTCGCGGGCCGGCCGGTCGAGATCGGCCATGACGCCGACCCGCAAGGTCGAATGGCCAACGAGACAGGCGGCGTTGAGCGCCGCCGGCGCCCGGTCGAGCGTCGCGAGATAATCGGCAAATCGCGGATAGGCGTAATCGGTCTCTTCGCCGATCAGGTCGAGCGGCGGCGGCGGTCGCCGGTCGGGGCGGAGCGGCGCGAGGCTGACGCCGCAATTGCCGGTGACAACCGTGGTAACCCCCTGGCTTGCCTTCGCCGCCATCTCCGGGGTCGCTAGGAGGGCGCGGTCGTCATGCGTGTGCACATCGATGAAACCGGGCGCGACGACCCGCCCGGCAACGTCAATCTCGCGCGCCCCGGCACTCCGCGGCACCTCACCGACCGCGGCAATGCGGTCGCCTTTAATCGCGACATCGGCGCGCCGGCGCGGCCCGCCGGTGCCGTCGATCACGCTGCCGCCGCGCAGGATCCAGTCGGTCATGTCGCCCCCCTCGCTCAAGCGCAATGGACCGCCGGCCTCCGGCCGGCGGTCCGAACATGCGTTGTCGCAAACTGCCCCGCAACGACAAAGCCGGGCGCGTTGCCGGCCGATGCCCGTCGGAGTATCGTTCAACCCGGAACGCGAGGCCGCGTTCGTTAGAGCAGGGGCCTACAAATGATCCACCACGTATCGATCCCGGCGCGCGAGCCGCAGCACGTCGCCGAGGTGCTCGCCGAGTTGATGAACGGCAAATGCTACCCGTTCGGGCCGCTCGAAGGCGCCTTCATGGCGCAGAGCGGCGACGAGCACGGCACGATGATCGAGGTCTATCCGGACCGCGCCACTCTCGAAATCCCGGCCAACGACGACCAGGTGGTATTCGGCGACAACGCTTCAGCGCCGCGGAACTGGCCGTTTCACGTGCTCCTGTCGGTGCCACGCGAGCGCGAGGAGATCGAACGCATCGGCGCCCGCGAGGGCTGGCGCGCCAAGACCTTCGGCCGCGGCATGCAGGGCGAGAAGCCGTTCTTCCACGTCATCGAGTTCTGGGTCGAGAACCGGCTGATGATCGAGGTCGCCTCGCCGGCGATGGCGCGCGAGTACGAAGGTTTTCTGAAGAACGCGCGCACCGAGGTGATGGCCGATCCCGACGCCGTGCGGCGGATGCGCGCGACGCACATCAAAGAACCGGCCTGACCTGACGGTCTTACCCAGTTAGGCGGTGTTTCATCGTCGTTCCCGCGAAAGCGGGAACCCGGGGCCGGCGAAGGGACGCCGGCCCCTGGACCCCCGCTTTCGCGGGGGTGACGGTTTTATGGTTTGCTTCGGAAAGCCGTCAGAGGAACCCAAATGCCGAAGATCGCCGCCGAGCGGCTCGAGGAGATCGGCCGCGCGCTGTTCGTCGCGGCCGGGACGCCGGCCGATGAGGCGGCGCTGGTCATGCGCCACATCGTCGGCGCCAATCTGGTCGGGCACGATTCGCACGGGGTCATCCAGATCCCGACCTATATCGAGCGGATCAAGAAGGGCCACATCGTCCCCGGCGCGCCGTGGGTCATCGTCAGGGAATCGCCGACCACGACGGTGGTCGACGGGCATTGGGGGTTCGGCTACGTCGCCAACGAGCGGGCGATGCGGCTGACCATCGAGAAGGCGGAGAAGGGCAACGTCGCCGCCGCCACCGTGTTCCGCCAGGGCCATATTGGGCGCCTCTCCAGCTATACCCAGATGGCCGCCAAGGCCGGGATGATCGGCCTCATTACCGCCGATTCCGGGCGTTCGCCAAAGGCCGTCGCGCCGTTCGGCGGGCGCGAGGCGCGGCTCGGCACCAACCCCATTTCGATGGCGATTCCCTCCGACCTCGAGGGACCCCTCTATCTCGACATGGCGACCTCGGCCGCTGCCGCCGGCAAGGTGGCGCTCGCCGTGGCGCGCGGGGAGAGCGTGCCGGACGGTTGGGTGATCGGCGCCGACGGCAAGCCGACCAACGACCCCCGCCAGTTGCGCCAGGGCGGTGCGCTGTTGCCGCTGGGCGGCCCGGACGGCGGCTACAAGGGTACCGGGCTGGCGGTAATGGTCGAGATATTATGCGGGTTGTTGACCGGGCTCGGGTTCGGGGTCGAGCCGACCGGGCGACACAATGACGGCTGCTTCATGGCCGTCTTCAAGGTGGACGCCTTCCGGCCGCTCGCCGAATTCAAAAAGGAGGTCGGCGAATTCGTCCGCTACCTGAAGGAGACGCCGCCGGCCGAAGGCTCGTCCGGGGTCCTCTACCCCGGCGAGATCGAGCACCGCCGCGAAGAGGACCGCCGCCGGAACGGTATCGACGTCGAGGACGCCACCTGGACCAAGATCAAGGCGCTCGCCGCCGAATACGGCCTCGCTGACCGCCTCGGCCTCGCCGCGGGATGACCGCGGAGAGACGGGGATGATCGGGCAGCCTGTCAGTGATGATCGCCTGACCCTGTACGGCAGCTTCACCTCGAGCTCCAGCCACAAGCCGATGCTGTATCTGGCGCTATCGGGGCTGCCGTTCTCGTTCCGCACGGTCAATCTCAAAACCGGCGTCCAGCGCAGCCCGGAATACCTCGCGATCAACCGCTGGGGCGTCGTGCCGTCGCTGCGCCACCAGGGCATGACGATCCTGCAATCGAACGTCATCCTCGACTACCTTGCGCGCACCACCGGGCATTTCGAGGGACGGGACGAACAGGCGCGCTGGCAGGCGCGCGAATGGCTGTCGTGGGAGGCCGACCACATCACCGCGGTGGCGCTGGTGCGCCATTCGGCGCGCTTCCGCCGGATGGCCGACGACGTTATCGCCGAATTCCGCCCGCGCGCCGAGGCGGCGCTCGGTTTCGTCGATGCGGCGGTGAAGGACCGGAAGTTTCTGCTCGGCGATTATTGCACGATCGCCGATATCGGTTGCTGGGGGCGCATGGTGTTCATGGCGGAGGGCGGTTTCGAGATCGACCGCTGGCCGCACCTCAAGGCGTGGTCGGAGCGCCTCAAGGCAATGCCCGGCTTCGCCCTCCCCTACGACCTGATCCCGAGCAAGGACCGCGAATTCCCGGGCGCGACCCTGTGACGACGTAGGGCGGAAAGCGAAGCGTCTTCCGCCGAAGCCA
>DASUKH010000158.1:0-35706 GCA_036278835.1 Allostellaceae bacterium | reverse complement strand
CCGGGTCATCCTGTTTGTCGATCCCGATGCTGCGGTCGTCGACCGGGCGCCGGCGAGCGGCGCCGATGGGATCGAGATCTATACCGGCGCCTACGCCGCCGCGTTCCGCACCGGGAACGGCGCAGCCGCGCTGCGCGCCTGCGCCGAGACGGCGGCCCGCGCCGCGGCGGCGGGCCTCGTCGTCAATGCCGGGCACGACCTCAACCTCGACAATCTGCCGGGGCTCGCGGCGGCGATGCCGATGCTGGCGGAGGCCTCGATCGGCCACGAATTGACGGCCGACGCGCTGATCATGGGGTTCGCCGCGGCCGTCCGGGCCTACAAGGCCGCGCTCTCCGGCTGACCCTGAATCGACCGAGGTAGGGCGGGTGAAGCGCAGCGAAACCCGCCATGCTTCGCCGCCGAGGATGGCGGGTTGCGCTCGGCTTCACCCGCCCTACGACCTGCGGTCACATCAGGCCGAGTTCGAGCCTGGCTTCCTCGCTCATGCGGTCGCGGTCCCAGGGCGGCGTCCATACCAGCTTGACGCGGACGTCGTTGACCCCGGACACGCCGCCGACCGCGGCCTCGACCTCGCCAGGCATGCTCTGCGCCACCGGGCAGGCCGGCGTCGTCAGCGTCATCTCGACGTAGACGACGCCCCCCTGCTTGACCGTGAGTTCGTAGATCAGCCCGAGATCGACCAGATTGACCGGGATCTCCGGATCGCGAACGGTCTTCAAGGCTTCGAGCACCGGCTCCAGCAGCTCCGGGTCGTCTTCGCCCTCGGGCCGCTCCACCCCTTCGGTCTCGGGCGGCGGCTCCGGGTTGAAGTCGAAATAATCCGGCTGGTGCGCCCGTTCGTACTCGCCCGACGCCATCCGTCTACTCCATCCCTCCATCCTTCGAGACGGCGCTTTTGCGCCTCCTCAGGATGACGATTGCGCTCTAACAGGCCGCGGAAAAAGTCTGAAACCTTTGTCATTCCGGGGCCCGAGCCCACGGGTCCGGCCTCCGGCCGGCATGCCCTCTTACTCCGTCTTGACCGTGCCGCCGGCGAGGCCGGATTTGAGCGCCGCCTCGAAGGCGTGCCACGGCAAGGTCGCGCATTTGACCCGCACCGGGTAGGCCTTGACCCCGGTCAGCGGCTCCAGGCGCTCGATCTCCTCCTCCAGCGGCTCGGGCAGATCCTGCGGCGCGCCGCCGGTCACCTTGGCATGAACTTGCGCAAACAGCCGCCGCGCCTCGTCGATCGTCTTGCCCTTCAAGACCTCGGTCATCAGCGATGACGATGCGGTCGAGATCGCGCAGCCGCGCCCCTCGAAGCTGACATCGGCTACCCGGTCGCCTTCGACCGCGACATAGACCGTGACCCGGTCGCCGCACAGCGGGTTGTGGCCGCGCGCCAGATGGGTCGGGTGTTCGAGCGGGTGGAAATTGCGCGGGTGGCGGCCGTGGTCGAGGATGATGTCCTGGTACAGTTCGCGCAGGTCCTGGCCATCGGCGCTCATCGCTGGAACATCTCCCGGCAGGCTTCGACCGCCTCGGCGAGGCGATCGATGTCGGCGTCGTCGTTATAGACCCCGAGCGAGGCGCGCACCGTGCCGGCGATCCCAAGCTTGTCCATCAAGGGCTGCGCACAGTGATGGCCGACCCGGACCGCGACATCGTGCTGGTCGAGCACGGTGCCGACATCGTGCGGGTGCACGCCGTCGAGGTTGAAGGACAGGATGCTGAGCCGCCGCTGCCCACCCGGCGCGAGCGTCAGCCCGGGGATGCGCGACAGGCTATCCACCCCATAACCGGTCAGCGCTTCTTCATGCGCTTCGATCGCCTCGCGGCCGATCCCCTCGATAAAGTCGAGCGCCAGCGACAATCCGACCGCGCCCGCGATGTCGGGGGTGCCCGCCTCGAAACGGTGCGGCGGCTCCTGGTACTCGGTATGGGCGATCTCGACATTGAGAATCATGCCGCCGCCGCCTTGCCACGGCGGCATCGCCTCGAGCAGGTCGTAGCGGCCGTAGAGCACGCCGATGCCGGTCGGCCCATAGGCCTTGTGGCCGGAAAAGACGTAGAAGTCGCAGCCCAAAGCCCGCACATCGACCGGCAGCCGCGGCACCGCCTGACAGCCGTCGACCAGGACCTTGGCGCCCTTGGCATGCGCCAGCGCGGCGATGCGCGCGACCGGCAACACGGTGCCGGTGACGTTCGAGATGTGGGTGACCGCCACCAGCCGGGTGCGCGGGCCGAGCAGGGCTTCGAAGCGCGCGAGGTCGAACTCGCCGGTCGGATCGGTCGGCGCGACGACCAGCCTGATCCCGACCCGGTCGCGCAGCAGCTGCCAAGGGACGATGTTTGAGTGGTGCTCGACATCGCTGATCACGATCTCGTCGCCGGGCTTGAGATGCGCCGGCCCCCAGCTCTGGGCGACGAGGTTGACCGCCTCGGTGGCGCCGCGCACGAACACGATCTCGCGCTCGTCGGCGGCGTTGAGAAAGGCGCGGGTCTTCTCGCGCGCCTCCTCGAACAAATCGGTCGAGCGTGCGCTGAGCTTGTAGACGCCGCGATGCACGTTGGCGTAGTCGCCGCGGTAGAACTCGGCGATTCCGTCGATGACCTGCCGCGGCTTCTGGGCGCTGGCGCCGGAATCGAGAAACACGAGACCGGGGTTGCGCTCGAAGATCGGGAATTCGCGGCGCAGCCGGCGCGGATCGAGCCGCGCCCGTTCGGGTTCGCCGCTGCGCAACGGGACTGCCGCCATCCTCAACCCTCCAAGGCCGCAAGCCGCATCGCGAGGCGGCGCGAGAGGTAGTCGCGCACGCCCGGATCGCCGATCGCTTCGACCGTTTCCGACAGAAATCCTTCGATCAGCATCCGCCGCGCCTCGTCGGCCGAAATGCCGCGGGCCCGCAGGTAGAAAAGAGCCGCCTCGTCGAGGTCGCCGACGCTGGCGCCGTGGCTGCATTTGACGTCGTCGGCGTCGATCTCGAGTTCGGGCTTGGTGTCGATAGCGGCGCGGCGACCGAGGATCAGGTTGCGGCTCAGCTGGCGCGCGTCGGTCTGTTGCGCGTGCTTGCGCACCGTGATGCGGCCCTGGAAGGCGCCGTGCCCGCGCCCGGCCGCGACCCCCTTGATCAGCTCGCTGGTCCGGCAGCGGGGGGCCGCGTGATCGATCGCGGTGACGACATTCGCTTCGTCTTCGCCTGCGGCGATAAAGGCGCCGTTGATGTCGCAGCTTGCGCCCTCGCCCTCGAATTGCACGTTCGCTTCCTCGCGCACCCGGTATCCGCCGAGCAGCAGCGCGAAGGCCTCGAGCCTTGCGCCGGCCGCAAGCTTCGCGTCGAGATGCGAGAGGCGCACGGCGGCGGCGCTCTCCTCGACGAGAATGGTACGGCGCAACTCGGCGCCCTCGCCGAGGCGGGCGGCGGTCACGTCGTTGCGCCAGTAGCGACCGTCGCCGGCGTAGATTTCGACGATGCTCGCGCGGCTGCCCGGCCCGAGCGCGATCAGGTTGCGGGTGTGGAAGGAGCGCTCGTCATGGCCCGACGCCAAGTGGATGATCTCGATCGGCCGGTCGAGAACGACCCCCGGCCGCACCTCCAGGATGTACCCGTCAGCAAAAAACGCCTCGTTGAGGGCGGCGAACGGGTGCGCCGGACCGCCCGGCACGGCGTGCGCGACATCGGGGAGCAGGTCCTCCTTCTCGGCATACGCCGAAACCACCGACCCGAACCATAAATCGCCGCCAGGGCTTTCCTCAATGATCGAGAGGTCCCAGACCGACAAGCCGTCGAGCAATACAAGACGCAGGCCGGAGCCGGGGAGGGAGAGGCGGGAGAGTTGCGCGCGCGCCGCGTCGAGATCGGGCTGATGCTGCGCACCGCCAGGCAGCAGCGGTCGCCGCGCCAACGGCTGCAGGTCGAGATAGCGCCAGCTTTCGCTCTTGCGAGTGGGAAATCCCAATTCACCGAAGCGGCTCAGCGCCTGCTTCCGGGCCGTGGCGAGCCAGCGCGGTTCGGCCTCAGCCTCGAACGCCTCCAAATAGGGCCGTGCCTCCGGCTTGACCGGGAAATCGACGATCGCGCTCATCGCTTCATGCCGCGTCCTCGGCGCTTTCGCCGAACGTGCCGTAGCCGGTGCGCTCCAGTTCGGCGGCGACTGCCGCGTCGCCCGACTGGATGATGCGACCGTCCTGCAAGACGTGCACCCGGTCGGGCTCGACGTAATCGAGCAGGCGCTTGTAATGGGTGATCATGACGATCGCGCGATCCGGCGCGCGCAGCGCGTTGATGCCGCGCGCCACGGTGCGCAGCGCGTCGATGTCGAGGCCGCTGTCGGTCTCGTCGAGTATTGCGAGGCGCGGCTCCAGCATCGCCATCTGGAAAATCTCGTTGCGCTTCTTTTCGCCGCCCGAAAACCCGACATTGACCGAGCGCTGCAACAGATCGTCGCCAATATCGAGCAGTTTGAGCTTTTGCCGCACGAGGCGGAGGAACTGGCCGGCGTCGAGCTCGGGTTCGCCGCGGTGGCGCCGCCCGGCATTGACGGCGGCGCGCAGGAAGTAGGTGTTGTTCACCCCGGGGATTTCGACCGGGTATTGGAAGGCGAGAAACACCCCCTCGCGCGCCCGCTCGTCAGCCGGCATCTCCAGCAGGTCGCGGCCCCGGTAGCGGACGCCGCCCGCGGTCACCTCGTAGCCGTCGCGTCCGGCAAGGACCGCCGCCAGGGTCGATTTGCCGGAGCCGTTCGGCCCCATGATCGCGTGCACCTCGCCGGCCTGCACCGACAGGTCGATCCCCTTCAGAATCTCGCGGCCGTCGCCGGCAAGCCGCGCGTGCAGATTTTCGATTTCCAGCATCACCATTTCCAGTCATCCCGGCGAAAGCCGGGGCCCACTTCTCCGTCCGCGAGGCATGTCCGGTGTGGCATCGGCTTTGAAGGTTTGAGGAAACGCGCGTATTTGCGCACCCATGGGTCCCGGCTTTCGCCGGGATGACACCGGACGAAGGTCATCCGACGCTGCCTTCGAGGCTGACGGCGAGCAGCTTCTGTGCCTCAACCGCGAACTCCATCGGCAGTTCCTTCAGCACTTCCTTGCAGAAGCCGTTGACGATCAAGGACAGCGCGTCCTCGTCGCTGAGGCCGCGCTGGCGGCAATAGAACAGCTGGTCCTCACTGATCTTCGAGGTCGTCGCCTCGTGCTCGACTCGCGCCGACGGGTTGCGCACTGCGATATAGGGCACCGTATGGGCGCCGCAGCGGTCGCCGATCAGGAGCGAGTCGCATTGGGTGTAGTTGCGCGCCCCCTCGGCGCGCGGCTGCACGCGGACGAGACCGCGATAGGTGTTCTGACCGCGCCCGGCCGAGATGCCTTTCGAGATGATCGTCGATCGCGTATTGCGGCCGATATGGATCATCTTGGTGCCGGTATCGGCCTGCTGGCGGTTGTTGGTGATCGCCACCGAATAGAATTCGCCGACCGAATCGTCGCCCTCAAGGATGCAGCTCGGGTATTTCCAGGTGATCGCTGAGCCGGTCTCGACCTGGGTCCACGAGATCTTGGCGCGCGCGCCGCGGCAGGCGCCGCGCTTTGTCACGAAATTGTAGATGCCGCCTTTGCCCTCGGCGTCGCCGGGGTACCAGTTCTGCACGGTCGAATACTTGATCTGCGCGTCCTCGTGCGCGATCAACTCGACGACCGCGGCGTGCAGCTGGTTCTCGTCGCGCTGCGGCGCCGTGCAGCCTTCGAGATAGCTCACATAGGCGCCCTTGTCGGCGATCAGCAAAGTGCGCTCGAACTGGCCGCTGTTGCGCGCATTGATGCGGAAATAGGTCGAGAGCTCCATCGGGCAGCGCACGCCCGGCGGGATGTAGGCGAACGAGCCGTCGCTGAACACCGCGGAATTGAGCGCCGCGTAAAAATTATCGCTCTGCGGCACCACGGTGCCGAGATAACGGCGAA
Source organism: Allostellaceae bacterium (assembly GCA_036278835.1). Taxonomy (GTDB): domain Bacteria; phylum Pseudomonadota; class Alphaproteobacteria; order ATCC43930; family CGMCC-115725; genus DATARH01. The sequence continues at coordinate 29,765 of DASUKH010000158.1, read as the reverse complement.
CCAGTTCGGGGTGCTCCTGCACGGCCTCGCCGAATGAGCAGAAGATGATGCCGAGCCTGCCGAGCTGCTCCTTGAAGGTGGTCGCCACCGACACGCTATCGAACACCGCATCGACCGCGACCCCGGCCAGCTGGACGCCCGCCAACGCCTCGCGCTCGCGCAGCGGGATGCCGAGCTTCTCGTAGGTGCGCAGCAATTCGGGATCGACTTCGTCGAGGGATTTCGGCGCGGCGGTCTGCTTCGGGGCCGCGTAATAGGTCGCGCTCTGGTAGTCGATCGGCGGAAATTCGACCTTGGCCCACTCCGGCTGCTCCATCTCGCGCCAAGCGCGGAACGCCTGGAGCCGCCATTCGAGCAGCCATTCCGGCTCGCCCTTTTTGGCCGAGATGAAACGCACGGTGTCTTCGCTGAGGCCGGGCGGCGCGGTGTCGGCTTCGATATCGGTGACAAAGCCGTATTTGTAGCCCTCCTGAGAGAGCGAGCGGATCGTATTTTGGGTTTCGACTGTGGCGCTCATCGGCGGTTCGTCAGATGCGGGAAATGGCGGAAGCCGGACGGCCGCGCGAGGCGGGCAGGGCCGGCGGGGCGAAGGCGAACGGGGTGACCATATCGGCGAGGGTGATCGCCGACAGCGCCGCCCCGACCGCCCGGTTGATCGCCGCCCAGTGCGGGCGGGTCGGGCACCAGGTCGTGCGCTGGCAATGGTCTTCGTGCACCGAGCATTGCGTCAGGCCGATATCGCCGTCGATCGCGGCGACGACCTCGGAGACCGAGATCGCGGCCGGCAGCCGGGCAAGGCGGTAGCCGCCGCCGGCGCCGCGGGTGGCCGCGACGAGACCGTGACGGGCCAGCGCCTTCAGCAATTTGGCGACGGTCGCCTGGGGCAGCCTCGTGGCGCCGGCGATGGCGCCGGCGGTCTCCTGGCGCTCGGGACAGGCCGCCAGATGGGTCGCGACGATGACGCCGTAATCGGCGAGCTTCGAGAGGATGATCATCGTACCGGCGCGGCTGCGGGGTGGTCCCGAATTGGGACCGAATTGGTACGCATTAGATCGTCGCTTAACTCGCCGCGGTCAAGGCAAAATCACGGTGCGCTTCGCAACCCTGCCACTTGTTGCCGGAAATGCCGGACGAGGCGCCCGCGCCGCAGTTGCGTGGCGCGAAGAAATGGGAAGAAGCGGCCCGCGAATTCGCGACGGCACGACCGGAGGATCAAGCTCCCCGCCTACCGGCAGATCGCGACCGTGCAGGAAATTGTGCTGATCGCCTCGGACGGTCTTTACGCCGAGGTGCACCGCTCAGTGGTTCACCGAACTCCTGCGCGGTGGCGACGCTATACTGTCGTTGGGTTCGGTGCCGATAGAAATCCGCCTGTCCGAACTTTACGACGGCATCGTTCTTCCCGAGGAAGAGTGAGCGCCGGGCCGCTCCGTTCAGGCGGCGCCGGCGCGGTGCATGATCGCCCATTGCTGGGCGACGCTTAGCAGGTTGTTCCACGCCCAGTAGATAACGAGACCCGCCGGGAAGGCGGCCAGCATGTAGGTGAACACGATCGGCAGCGCCAGGAACATCTTGGCCTGCATCGGATCGACCGGCTGCGGGTTGAGCTTTTGCTGCAGGTACATCGTGACGCCCATGATAAGCGGCCAGGCACCGATCATCATGAACGAACCGATCACCGGCACGGCCGCGACCGTCGCCAGCGTGGCCGGCGACAAGTGCAGCAATCCAAAGAGATTGACCCAATGCGACGGATCAGGCGCTGAAAGGTCGCGAATCCACCCGTAGAACGGCGCGTGCCGCATTTCGATCGTGACGTACAACACCTCGTAAAGCGCCCAGAAAACGGGGATTTGCACGACGATTGGCAAGCATCCTGCCATCGGGTTGGCACCGACCCGCTTGTACATCGCCATGATTTCCTGCTGCTGGCGCGCCTTGTCGTCCGGGAAGCGTTCCCGAATCTTTTGCATTTCCGGTTGGAGCAGCTTCATCTTGCTCATCGCCCGGTACGATTTATTGGCGAGCGGGAAGAACAGCAGCTTGACCAGGAACGTGAACAGCAGAATGGCGAGGCCGAAATTTCCCAGGATCTGGTTGAAGAATTCGAGGACATGGAAGATCGGCTTGCTCAAAAAATAGAGAAAGCCGAAATCGACCGCTCGATCGAAGTTGTGGATGCCGGAATCGGCGTAACGGTCGAGGACGCTGAGTTCTTTTGCCCCGGCAAAGAAGCGGGTCGTGTAGTCGGTCGTGCCGTGCGCCGGAACCGTGACCTCGGAGCCGAGGAAGTCGGCCTGGAAGTGCTGGGTGCCGTTCTCTTCGCCGATCCTGAACTGCGCCTTGATCTGCTGCTGTTGCGGCGGGATCAGCGCGGTCAGCCAATACTCCTCGGAAAACCCGAGCCAGGCGGCGTCCGACGTGAAGGTGGCCGGCTGGCCCGGTTTCAGTGACGAATATTTGACCTCCTTCAGCGAACCGCCGAATTCGCCGATCATCCCCTGATAGGCTGCCCAAGACGAGTAGCCGCGGGCCTTTGGGGTGCCGGTCCGGTTGATCAGGGCATAGGGGGTCAGCTTGACGGGCGCGCCGGTATCGTTGCGGACCTTGTCCTCGATCCGGAACATGTAATCCTTATCGAGCGAGATCGTGCGGGTGAAAACGAGGCCCGCGCCGTTGTCCCAGGTCATCGTCACCGGATGCGACGGCGTCAGGGTTTCGTCTGGCGCTTTCCACAGGGTGTCCGGCCCCGGCACCTTGACCGTGCCGGGCGTCGCCGCGATCCAGCCGAATTGGCCAAAATAGGGCTGTCCGGTGCCGGTCGGCCAGAGGAGCTGCACCTGCGGGCTCTTGGGATCGACCGTCTCGTGGTATTGCGTTAACTTAAGGTTGTTTATACGGGCGCCCTTCAACGAGATCGAACCGCTCAACTCCGGGTTCTCGATCCTAAGTCGAGGTTCACCGGCGACAGCCGCCGCCGCCGTCTGCGGCGTGATTGCCGGTTTTGCCGCGGGAGCGGCCGCGTTCGGTGCGGCTGCGGTATTCGGTTTGGTGGCAGCGGGAGCGGACTGCGTTGCCGTTGGCGCCGGGCGGTGCGGCGACGGTGGGGGTGGTGGCCCGAATTTCGCGAACAGGAGCTCGAAACCGATCAGGATGCCGATCGACAAAACGATCGCCAGGACGAGATTACGTTGGTCCATAGGCACCTTAAGATTCCCGCTCAGTTCTTTATTTCAAAGAAGGGTACCGGATCATAGCCGCTGCCGCCCCAGGGATGGCAGCGCAGCAGCCGCCGGGCCGCCAGGACCGTGCCATGCCACGGCCCATGCCGCGCGATCGCTTCGGCGGCGTAGTGGGAGCAGCTCGGGTAATACCGGCAGGAGGGCGGCAGAACCGGCGCGACCAGCAGCTGGTAGGCGCGGATCATCGCACGCAATCCCAGGCCAAGCGCGCGTGCGGTAATGCTAGAGGCCATCTCGTCTCTCCTCGCCGGGCCGCGGCCGGGCGTCGCGATCGCTCGCCCGTTCCGCGAGGCGCGGCCCCATCCGGTCGATTTGGCGCAGCGCCGATGCGAGATCGGCAACCAGATCCGGATAGGCGCGCGCGCCGGTCGCCGCCCGCGCGATCAGCACGTAGTCCGTCCCGCGCCGCCCCGCCCGCGGCAGAACCTCCGCCGCCGCGGCACGCAGCCGCCGCTTCGCGCGATTTCGCACCACCGCGTTGCCGACCTTGCGGCTCGCGGTATAGCCGACACGCGCCGCAGCACTCTCTCCGATGGGGCTCGGGGCGGCTTGCAGCACAAGACCGGGACGCGCCGACCGGCGGCGGGAAGCGGCGACACGCAGAAAATCGGCGCGGGTCTTAAGCGTTACAAGGCCGCTCGGCATTGCCGGCCCGATTCGGACATTGCGATATGCCGCGGCAAAGCGCCCCGCGCGGGCCTGCGGCGACGAGAGCGCGCCGGCTCAGGCGGACAGGCGCTTGCGGCCCTTGGCACGGCGTGCCGCCAGGACGCGGCGGCCGCCCGGCGTCGCCATGCGCGCACGAAAGCCATGGCGGCGCTTGCGGACGAGCCTGCTCGGCTGGTAAGTGCGCTTCACGGCACCCTCTTCGACGGAAACTGCCCGGGCTGAGCGGAGGCCGCTATATAGGGGAGCGGTCCCGGCGAGTCAACGACACCCGGGCCGCGCCGGCGTTTGCATCCGCAGGTAGCGCGAAGGGATGAATTCGTGTCTGACAACGTGATCATGGCAGCCGCTGGCGATGACAATGTGCGCCGCTGGATCGCGCCCGCGACGGGCGTCATTCAACCCGGCAGCGAGCCGCACAAGCTCGCCTTCTGCCGCTTGCTGCTCGACACCCATGATCCCTACCGTCCGGCCGTCATCGCCTGGCCCCGCCTCGACCCCGAATCGCACGCGCGGCTGCTGGCGCTGCCGATCTGGGACATTGCCGTTCACACCGAGGGCAAGGCGACGATCAACGTGTTGAGCTATGCCGAAAAGATCGCCGACCCGCTGCTGCGCGAGGCGATTACCCTCGATTCATTCGAGGAGGGGCGGCACAAGGAGGTTCTGGCAAAGCTCGTGGAGGCCTACGGTGTCCCCCTCGGGCCGGAACCCGAGTATCGCCGCCCGCGCAACCCCGAATGGGCCTTCATGCTGACCGGGTTCAGCGAGTGCATCGACAGTTTTTTTGCTTTCGGGTTGTTTGCGGTCGGCCGCCACTCGCGCTATTTCCCGCCGGAGCTGACCGAGACGTTCGAGCCGATCATGCAGGAAGAGGCGCGGCACATCCTGTTCTTCGTCAACTGGGTCGCGTGGTATCGCCGCAACCTCGCGTGGTGGCGACGGCCGTGGTTCTGGGCCAAGGTCGGGTGGATCTGGTGTTATCTGGTGCGCGAGCGCATCGGCCTCGCACGCGCTGCCGGCGTCAGCCCAAAGGCACCGACGCCGGATCACAATTTCACGCTAACCGGCCGCAAGGCGATCAGCGATATCGACATCTCGGTGGCCGGATTGCTCGACATCTGCCTCGCCGAGAACGAGCGGCGCATGGCGCGCTACGATCACCGGCTGCTGCGCCCGCAGGTGGTGCCGCGCCTCGTGCGGCTGGTACGGCGCTTCCTGCGCGACCCCCGGCCCGCCGCGGCGGCTGCCGGCCGGTAAAAAGATGAGCGGCGCGAGGGAGGGGGAGGGGCCGCAGCGTCGGGCGCTGCGCGGCCTGCCGATTATTGCCGCCATCCTCGGGGTAGCCGCCACGGCGGCGCTGGTCGGCATTTTCGGTGCCGGCGCGGTGGTGCGGGCGCTGATCTCGGTCGGCCTCGTCGGCTTTGCGGCGATCTGCGGGATTCACCTTGTATTGACTGGAATCATGGGTCTTGCTTGGCGGATTCTGTTGCCGGGGGTGCCCGCCGGACAGGTCATGTGGGCGCGGCTGGTGCGCGATTCGGGATCGGAGGCGCTGCCGCTGTCGCAGATCGGCGGCTATGTGCTGGGCGCCCGTGTGCTGATCCTGGCCGGCGTGTCGGGAACGCTCTCGGCCGGCAGCACGATCGTCGATGTCACCCTCGAATTCATCGCCCAGCTGTTTTACACCGCGCTCGGCCTCGCACTGCTGGTGCGGCTGCAGCCGGACAGCGATGCGACCGTTCCGGTGCTGGCCGGGCTGGCGGTTGCCGCCGCGGCGGCGGCCGGGTTTGTCATCGTGCAGCGACGCGGCTTCGCCTTTCTCGACCGGATCACGGGTGCCCTCGGGCAGGGCTGGGCCGAGCGCACCGCTGCCGGCGCGGCGGCGCTGCACGCGGCGCTTGCCGACCTTTACACAAGGCGCGCCCGGCTCTCGGCGAGCGCGGCCCTTCACCTTGCCTGCTGGATCGCGAGCGCGGCCGAGATCTGGCTCGCCTTGCGCCTTGCCGGCGAGCCATTGTCGTTCGGCGCGGTGCTGGTCATCGAGAGCCTGCTTTACGCTATCCGGACCGCGGCGTTTTTCGTGCCGCAGGCCTATGGGGTCCAGGAAGGGGCGTACATTCTGCTCGGCGCCAGTTTCGGGCTCAGCCCCGATGTCGCCCTCGCGCTGTCGCTGTTGAAGCGCGGCCGCGATCTCGCGATCGGGCTGCCGGCAATCGCGATATGGCAGGCGATCGAGGGCAGGCGCCTGTGGCGCCGCCGGCGTGCGACGGAGCGCGCGATCGTGCCGGCGGTCCCATCCGAATAGGATCGCGCTTCTCCCAACCGGGGATTGCGAGGTTTCGATGAACGTTAGACGCTGCCTCGCCGTGGCGGCTTTGGCCGGCGCGGCGTTGCTGGCAGCGGGCAGCCCGGTCCGCGCGCATGGTTTTGCCGGTCAGCGCTTTTTCCCGGCGACGATCCTCAATGACGATCCGTTTGTCGCCGACGAGCTATCGTTGCCGACCGTCACCCGGCCCCCGGAAGACGCCGGCGGCGCGCACGAGATCGACCTCGATGTCGAATTCTCGAAGCGGATCACCCCGAGGCTCGGGTTCAGCCTCGGCGAGGGCTGGACGAGCCTCAAACCGGCGGGGGCTGGGTCGGCGACCGGTCTTACCGGGCTGGAGACCGGCGTGCAGTACCAGCTCTTTGTCAACGGCCCGCACGAGGCGATCGGCCTCGTCGGCCTTGATGTGAGCTGGGCGCATACCGGCAGGGTGGCCGCCCTCGGCGCGTCTGACTTTACAACGCTGAGCCCCCGCTTCGCCTTCGGCAAAGGGTTTGGCGACCTGCCGTATTCGCTCGATTGGCTGCGGCCGATTGCGGTGACCGGGAACCTCAGCGTCGATTTTCCATCCAAGACGGAAAGCGCCGGCAGTCCCAACCCGAACTTCTTTAACTACGGCTTTGCGGTGGAATACAGCCTTACCTATCTTCAATGCTGCGTGAAGGATGTCGGCCTGCGGCGTCCGTTCAGCCAACTGATCCCGGTCGTCGAAATGGCGTTCTCGACACCGATCAACCGCAGCGAAGGCTTCTCAACCGTCGGCACGATCCAGCCTGGGATCATCTGGTCGGGAGAAAGCTTTCAAATCGGCGCGGAGGCGATCATTCCGGTAAACGATGCCTCGGGCAAGGGGATCGGCGGCGTGGTGCAGCTGCACTTCTACCTCGACGACCTGTTCCCGCGCAGCCTCGGCAAACCGATTTCGGAGTGGTGACGATGCGGCGCGGCGCGGCTGCCGTGGCGGCTTTCGCGATAACCGCAGCGCTGGCCGGGCCGGCGGTGGCGCACGCGATGCTCGAGCATGCCAATCCGCCGGTCGGCAGCACGGTGGCGGCCGCGCCGTCGGCTCTGACGTTGCGGTTCACGCAGCAACTCGAACCGGCGTTCAGCGGGGTCACCGTGACCGACGCCGCCGGGCGGCGGGTCGATCTCGGTAACGCCGTGGTGCCGCCGGGTCATGCGGAAGAGCTACAAGTGCGGCTGAAGCCGCTCGCTGCGGGACGCTATACCGTGCGCTGGCACGCCGTGTCGGTCGATACCCATCGTACCGAGGGCAATTTCACCTTTACGGTCGCGGGCAGGTGAGGGGATGGACGGCGCCCTGGCCGCCGCCCGCGCGCTGCACTTCGCCGCAACGATTTCACTGGCCGGGGTTTTTATCGCGGAATGGCTGATTGTTCCTCGGGGTTCCGCGCGCGCCGGCTTCCGGACACCGATATTCCCGGCATTGCCGGCGCGCCTCACGATCCTGGCGTGGGCCAGCCTCGCCGTGTTGGTCCTGTCGGGTGCGGGCTGGCTCATCGCGGTCGCGGCGGAGATGAGCGGCGAACCGCTATCCGCGGCGATATCGCACGGGATTTGGGTCGTCGCGCTCAATTCGACCCGATTCGGCGAAGACTGGCTTATGCGGCTCATCGCGGCCGGTTTCGTCGCGCTTTGCCTGATCCTGAGGCAATGGCGCGGCATCGGACGCCGGGTCGCCGACGGGGCCGCGCTGTTCTTTTCGGCATTCCTCTTGGCAGCCCTTGCGTGGGCGGGGCACGGCGCGGCGACGCCCGGGCCGCCCGGCCGGCTGCATCTGGCGGCGGACATCCTTCACCTGCTGGCCGCCGCGTGCTGGCTCGGGACACTGGTCCCGCTCGCCCTGTTGCTCGCGGAGGCAGGGCGGCTGATGGATCCGCGTGTGGCCGCCGTCACACGCCATACGGTCGGGCGCTATTCGTCTCTGGGGATCGCAAGCGTCTCGCTTCTGCTCGGTTCGGGAATCGTCAACACCTGGTTTCTTGTCGGCACCCCGTCAGCCCTGCTCCACACCCTTTACGGCCGTCTGCTGGTCGCCAAGCTCGCGCTGGTCCTCGTCATGCTGGCGATTGCGGCGGTCAACCTGCTGCGGCTACGGCCGATCCTGGCGGAGGAGGGGAGGGCGGGCGGCGCGGCTCGCCGCCTTGGCCGCAACGTCTGGCTCGAAGCCGGCACCGGGCTGGCGGTCCTGGCCGTTGTCGGCGTGCTCGGGATCACGCCGCCGGTCGACGTGGCTCACACCGCGCCGGTCGCCGTCAGCCCGCGGCGGTAGGCTATTCGACCAGTGCCGGCTCCTTCGGCGAGGCCGGAGCAGCGGGTGGACGCTGGACGAAGCTGAAGACCAGCTTGTCGGTCTCCTTGTCGACCGACACGCGGACGGTGCCGCCCTTGGCCAGCCGGCCGAACAGCAGCTCCTCGGCGAGCGGCTTTTTGATGTGCTCCTGGATCACGCGCCCCAATGGCCGCGCGCCGAACAACGGATCGTAGCCCTTGGCCGACAGCCACTCGCGAGCCGCCGAGTCGAGCTCGATTGTGACGTTGCGGTCGGCCAGCTGCTCCTCCAGTTGCAGGACGAATTTGTCGACCACCCGGCCGATCGTCGCCGGCGCCAAGGGCGCGAACGAGATGACCGCGTCGAGCCGGTTGCGGAACTCCGGCGTGAACATCCGGTTGATCGCCTCCTCGTCATGGCCGGTGCGAATGCCGCTGCCGAAGCCGATTGCCTGCTTCGCCAGCTCGGCGGCGCCGGCATTGGTCGTCATGATCAGGATGACGTTGCGGAAATCGACGTTCTTGCCGTTGTGATCGGTCAGCTTTCCGTAATCCATGACCTGCAGCAGGATGTTGAACAGGTCCGGATGGGCCTTCTCGATCTCGTCGAGCAGCAGCACCGAATGCGGGTGCTGGTCGATCGCATCGGTCAAAAGGCCGCCCTGGTCGAACCCGACATAGCCCGGCGGCGCGCCAATGAGGCGCGAGACGGTGTGCCGCTCCATGTATTCCGACATGTCGAAGCGGGTGATCTCGATGCCCATCGTGTGCGCGAGCTGGCGCGCCACCTCGGTCTTGCCGACCCCGGTCGGTCCCGAGAACAGGTACGAGCCGATCGGCTTTTCAGGGTCGCGCAACCCGGCGCGCGCCAGCTTGATTGCGGAAACCAGCGATTCGATCGCCGGGTCCTGGCCGAACACAACCATTTTGAGGTCGCGGTCGAGGTTCTTCAGCACCTCGCGATCGTCGCGCGACACGCTCTTCGGCGGGATGCGCGCCATCGTCGCGATGCAGGCCTCGACCTCCTTGGCGGTGATCGTCTTGCGCCGCTTGTTTTCCGGCACCAGCATCTGGGCCGCGCCGGTCTCGTCGATAACGTCGATCGCCTTGTCCGGCAGTTTGCGGTCGCCGATGTAGCGGTGCGACAGCTCGACCGCCGCCTTGATCGCGTCGCCGGTGTAGCGAACCTTGTGGTGGCGCTCGTAATAGGGTTTCAGGCCCTTGAGAATCTTGATCGAATCCTCGATCGACGGCTCGTTGACATCAATTTTCTGGAAGCGGCGGACCAGCGCCCGGTCCTTCTCGAAATAGTTGCGGTATTCCTTGTAGGTGGTCGAGCCGATGCAGCGGATCGTGCCGCTCGCCAGGGCCGGCTTCAGCAGGTTGGAGGCGTCCATCGCGCCGCCCGAAGTGGCGCCGGCGCCGATCACCGTGTGGATTTCGTCGATGAACAGCACCGCGCCGGGCTGCGCCTCCAGTTCGGCCAAGACCGCCTTCAGCCGTTCCTCGAAATCGCCGCGATAGCGGGTGCCGGCCAGCAGCGACCCCATGTCGAGCGCATAGATCGTCGCGTTTAGCAACACCTCGGGCACCTCGCGCCCGACGATGCGGCGCGCCAGCCCTTCGGCGATCGCGGTCTTGCCGACCCCGGGGTCCCCGACATAGAGCGGGTTGTTCTTCGAGCGGCGGCACAGAATCTGGATCGTCCGCTCGACCTCGGCCTCGCGTCCGATCAGCGGGTCGACCTTGCCGGCCTTGGCCTTCTTGTTGAGGTTGACGCAATAGGCGTCAAGCGCGTCGTGGCTGCGCTTTTGGCCTTTCTCGCCGCGCTCCTCCTCCTCGGCCCCCTGCACCCTGCGGGTTTCGGAGCGGCCCGGCGTCTTGGCGATGCCATGCGAGATGTAGTTGACCGCGTCGAACCGGGTCATGTCCTGCTCTTGCAGGAAATAGACGGCGTGGCTCTCGCGCTCGGCGAACATGGCGACCAGCACGTTGGCGCCGGTCACTTCCTCGCGCCCGGAGGACTGGACGTGGATTGCGGCGCGTTGCAGGACGCGCTGGAAGCTCGCGGTCGGCTTCGCGTCCTCGGTGTGGTTCGACACGAGGTTGCCAAGCTCGTTATCGACATAGGTCAGGACATCGCGGCGCAGCCGGTCGACATCGACGCTGCACGCACGCAGCACGGCTATGGCGTCCTGATCGTCGGTCAATGCCAGTAAAAGGTGCTCAAGGGTCGCGTATTCGTGCCGCCGGTCATTGGCGTGTGCCAGTGCGCGATGCAAGGATTTCTCAAGATTGCGTGAGAGCAATTGCCGCTCCCTTCCTACCGGGGTGATTGCTAGTCTTTTTCCAATGTGCATTGCAACGGATGTTGGTGTTGGCGCGCGAAATCCATCACCTGCGTCACTTTGGTCTCGGCGACCTCATAGGTGTAGACGCCGCAGATGCCGACGCCGCGGCGATGCACGTGCAGCATGATCCGGGTCGCTTCCTGGCGATTCTTGTTAAAAAACCGCTCGAGAATGTGCACGACAAACTCCATCGGGGTGTAGTCGTCGTTCAGCATCAGCACCTTGTACATCGACGGCTTTTTCGTCTTCGGCTTGGCCTTGACGATGACGCCCGTCCCGGGTCCTTCCTCGCCGCGTTTTCCATTGTCGCTCATGTCGGTCCGAGTCGGAGGCGCTGGATGCCCCGCATGATATTGGCGTTGCCGGGCCGGGGAAAAGCCCCTTGCCGGCGGTTCGGTTCGCTGCCCATGCCTCCGCTCCGGCGGTCACTCGGCGCGATGGGGCCGGCTCAGCAGGCTGTCGATCATCATATCAATTGCGATCCCCCGGTGCAGCACGCCATCGACCGCCGCGGTGATCGGCATCTCGACGCCGAGCCGCGCCGCCAGCCCGGCGACTGAAGCGGCACTGGCCACGCCCTCCACCACCGCGCGGCGCCCGGCGAGCGCCTCCTCGCGGCGGAGGCCACGGCCGAGGGCCGCGCCGAGCGCGTAATTGCGCGACTGCACGGCGGTGCAGGTGAGTACCAGATCCCCTAAACCCGAGAGGCCGCGGAAGGTTTCCGCCGCCGCGCCTTTGGCGATGCCGAGCCGCACCATCTCGGCGAGGCCGCGGGTGATCAGCGCGGCCCGTGCATTGTCGCCGAGGCCCTTTCCCTCGACGATGCCGCAGGCGATCGCCAGTACGTTCTTGACCGCGCCGCCGATCTCGGCCCCGATCGGATCATGCGACGAATAGGGGCGGAAGCGGGCGCTGCCGAGCGCCGCGACAAATGCCTGGGCGAGGGTCGCATCGCGGCTGGCGATCGTCACCGCGGTCGGCAGCCCGCACGCCACCTCGGCGGCGAAACTCGGTCCGGACAGCACGGCCAGCGGCGCGGCGGGGGCGATGTCGCCGGCGACTTCCGTCATCGTTTTGCCGGAGCCGGTCTCGATCCCTTTGGCGCAGAGCAGCAGCGGCAAACCTGCCGGCAGCAGCGGCGCCAATTGCGCAAGGACGCCGCGCAGAAACTGCGCCGGCACGACGATCAGCGCGGCATCGGCGCCGGTCAGCGCAACGGCGGCATCGCCGGTCGCGGCGATCCTCGGGTCGAGCTGGATGCCCGGCAGAAACGGCGGGTTTTGATGGTCCCGGTTGATCGCCGCGACGACATCGGGATCGCGCGCCCACAGCGTGACCGCGGCGCCGGCCCGCGCCGCCGCCGCCGCCAACCCGGTGCCCCAGGCGCCGCCGCCGATAATGGCGAGCCGCTTCATTCGTCACCCCCGTGCCCCGACCGATCGGCAGTATCATGCCGGCAAATCCAACGGCCAAGCGCGCGCGCATGCCCAACGATCCGCCGCAATTTGACGACCGATTTCGGGCCGAGTTGCGGCGGCTTCTGGCTTGGCGCCGGGACGTGCGCCGGTTTCGCAGGGACCCGGTCGCGGCCGAAATCGTTTTTCGGTTGATTGAGATCGCATGCTCGGCGCCGTCGGTCGGCCTCAGCCAGCCATGGCGCTTCGTCATCGTCCAGGACCCCGGAAAGCGGCGGCAGGTGGTCGAGGAATTTCGGGTCTGCAACGAGGCGGCGCTGCGCGCCTATTCGAGCGAGTATGCCGGGCGATATGCCCGGCTCAAGCTGGCCGGCCTTGAAGAGGCGCCGGTCCACATTGCCGTTTTTGCCGATCGGGATACGGAGCAAGGCCGATCGCTCGGCCGGGCCACTATACCCGAGAGCGCCGACTATTCGGTGGTCGCCGCGATCATGACCCTATGGCTTGCGGCGCGCGCCGAAGGCATCGGTCTCGGGTGGGTATCGATCCTGCGGCCCTGCCGGCTCGCTGAAATCCTTGCTGTACCCGTGCAGTGGCGGTTTATCGGCTATTTGTGCCTCGGGTATCCCGATAGCGAATCCGAGCAGCCGGAACTGGAGCGGGAAGGCTGGGAATTTCGAAAGCCAACGACAAGCTTCGTGCTTCTTCGCTGACCCCGATGGGGGCTGAATCCGAGGGATCAATGTTATTTCTGCCGCAAGCAATCGCCGGCATCATGGCCTCGCCAAATCCCAGGGAGCCGACCTCATGAGCACCGAGCCTGTCAGAATCGTCTTCGCGCTGTTTCCCGGGGTGACCCAGCTCGATTTCACCGGGCCGCATCAGGTCCTGTCGCGGCTGCCGGGGGCCCACGTCGTCATCGCCAGCCGCGCCGGCGGCACGATCGAGACCGACGGGATCGCGTTCGCCGGCTTGCGCCGGCTCGCCGATATTCCGCGCTGCGATGTGATCTGCGTGCCCGGCGGCGCCGGCGCGACCGACAACGCAATCGCCGATGCCGAATTCTTGCACGAGGTGCGCCGGCTGGCCTCGGGGGCGCGGTTTGTGACCTCGGTGTGCACCGGCTCCTTAGTCCTCGGCGCCGCCGGGCTGCTGCGCGGCCGGCGCGCCGCCTGCCACTGGGCGTGGCGCGACCTCCTGGAGCCGTTCGGCGCGATCCCCGATGCCGGCCGGGTCGTGCGTGACGGCAACATCATCACCGGCGGCGGGGTCACCGCCGGCATCGACTTCGCGCTGACGGTCGCCGCCGAGCTGGCCGGCGCGGCGACGGCGCAGGCGATCCAGCTGGCGCTCGAATACGCGCCGGCGCCGCCGTTCGATTCAGGCCGCCCCGAAACCGCGCCGCCGGCAATCCTTGCCGAAGTGTCGGAACGCAACCAACTCGCCGCTTCCCGCCGACGTGCCGCCGTCGAGGCGGCCGCCGCGCGGCTCGACGCCTTCGTCTAAACCCCCGCACCTCCCCTGGAGGATCTGCAATGCCGGCTTTCCAAGCCGGGCAGCGCCGGTTTCCGCGGATGTCCCTATGGCGAAATGCGCGGCAGTGGCACGCGGCGCCGCGCCGGGGTAAATTCGCTGCGGCGCCGCCGGTCGGTCCGGCTTCCGAGCGCCCAGCTGCGCCGGATTGCCGATGCGGATAGCCGCCTTCGCCGCTTTTCTGCTTGCCGCTATTGCCGCGCTGCCGGCGCATGCGGCGGCGATCGCGCTGGTCATGGCGGTCGATGTCTCGGAAAGCGTCTCGGCCGGGCGCTACAAATTGCAGCACGAAGGGATCGCCCGCGCTTTCGAGGAGCCGAAACTGGTGGATGCGATCAGCCATCTGCCCGGCGGCATCGAGGCGCTGGTGCTGGAGTGGTCGGACCCCGAGAAGATCGCGGTCACGGTCGGCTGGACGCGCATTACCAACAAGGACAGCGCCGCCTCCTTTGCCGCCGCGGTGCGCGCCACCACCCGCAGTTCGAGCGGGCTGACCGCGATCGGCCCGGCCTTGATGGCGGCGGGCGCCGCCTTCGACCACATGCCGGAGCCGGCCGGCCACAAGATCATCGACATATCGGGCGACGGCATGGCGAATTTCGGGACGCCGCCGGCCGCGGTCCGCGACAAGCTCGTCAAGCGCGGCATCACGATCAACGGCCTCGCGATCCTGACCGAGGAGCCGTGGCTTGACGATTATTACAAGCACGACGTGATCGGCGGGCCGTCGTCATTCGTCATGGTCGCCAAGGATTACGAGAGCTTCGCCGAGGCGATGCTGCGCAAGCTGGTGCTCGAGGTCGCCGCGGCACCACGGGAGCGGCAGACCGCGGAGCGCTGATCGGAGCCATACGGCACCGGGACCGCCGGCCTCTGGCCGGCATGCCGGCGGGACGCCGGCGGTCCATCGACCGAGCCGCTGCTTAACAATATCAATGCGACACCGCGGCGGCGGCGTGCTCGTCGACGAGGGCGCCGGTCGTGAAACGGTCGAGGCTGAACGGCGCCGCGAGCGGGTGCGGTTCGTCGTGTGCGATCGTGTGGGCGTAGACCCAGCCGGCGCCGGGGGTCGCCTTGAAGCCACCGGTGCCCCAGCCGCCGTTGAGGTAGAGACCCTCGACCGGCAGCCGGCCGATGATCGGCGAGGCATCGGGCGCGACATCGACGATGCCGGCCCAGCTGCGCAGCATGCGCAGCCGCGAGAAGGTCGGGAACAGTTCGAGGAGCGCCGCCATCTGCCCCTCGATGACGTGAAACGAGCCGCGCTGGGCGTAGGAATTGTAGCCGTCGATGCCGGCCCCGAGGACCAGCTCGCCCTTGTCGCTCTGGCTGACATAGACGTGCACGGTGCTGGACATGACGACACAGTCGAGCACCGGCTTGACCGGCTCGGAAACCAGCGCCTGCAACGGGTGGCTCTGCAGCGGCAGCCGCACCCCGGCCATCGCCGTCACCACCGAATTGTGCCCGGCGGCGCAGATCGCGACCTTGCCGGCTTCGATCTCGCCGCGGCTGGTCTCGACCCCGGTGACCCGGCCGGCATCGGTGCGGATCGCCGTCACCTCGCAATTCTCGACGATATCGATGCCGCGCGCATCGGCGGCGCGGGCATAACCCCAGGCGACCGCGTCGTGCCGCGCCACCCCACCGCGGCGCTGCAAGGTGGCCCCGAGCACCGGGTAGCGCGCCGCGGAGCTGATGTCGAGGATCGGACAGAAGCGCTTGACCGCGGGCGAATCGAGCCACTCGGCGTCGATGCCGTTGAGCCGGTTGGCCTCGACCCGCCGCCGCCCCTCGCGGATGTCGGCCTCGTTATGCGCGAGGTTGAGGACGCCGCGCTGGCTCAGCATCACGTTGAAGTTGAGGTCGGCCGACAGCCCCTCCCACAATTTCAGCGAATGCTCGTAAATCCGGGCGCTCGCGTCCCATAGGTAGTTGGAGCGGATGATCGTCGTGTTGCGCCCGGTATTGCCGAGGCCGATCGGGCCGCGCTCCAGCACCGCAACATCACGGATGCCGTGCTCCTTGGCGAGGTAGTAGGCGGTCGCCAGCCCGTGCCCGCCACCGCCGATGATGACGACCTCGTAGCGCGGCTTCGGCGCCGCCTTGCGCCAGGCCGGCGCCCAGCGGCGATGCCCGCTCAGCGCGTGCCCGGCCAGGGAGAGAAAGGAATAACGCTGCATAGAAGGAGGGTACGGCAGTTGTCGCCGCTCGGTCGAGGCTCGGTGTGTTAAGCGTGGCTTCCTTCTGTGACTTCCTTCTTAAGCATGCCCCGTGACCCCGCGAAGCAAAAACTGCCATCATACCGGCTGAGGCCGGTATCCACTGTTCCACGGCACGGACGGCCGACACATGGGTCCCGGCCTTCGCCGGGATGACAGGCGGGTTGCGAGGCAACGCCGCCGTGCGCCTGCAATTACAGAGAATTCCAAACAATTGGGCGGTCCGCTTAACCCCTTCGTAAGCTTTGCCCGGCATCCTTGGCGTGCGCAACCGATGCTTGGCAAAGGAGACTTGGTATGCTCAGAACGTTTATCGATCTGCTTCGCAACGAAGATGGCGTCACCGCGATCGAATACGGGTTGATCGCGGCGCTGATCGCGGTGGCCGCGATCGCCGGATTTCAGGCGGTCGGCAGCAATCTCAGCACCACCTTTAATACCGTCGCCGGCGATCTGTAGGCGGCGCCGTTTTTCGGCCACGCTCGGCGGCCTTTACTCCAGGGGCGCCGGGCGTGGATTTTTTCAGCCCGGCGCCGGTCTGAACGCTGCCGGAAGCGGCGATCCCGACAAGTCATCGCAGGCCATGAGGCGGCGCCATTCCTCCCTGACCATCGGGTCGATTTCTCGTTCGCGGCGCAAAGCGGCCTCGGCGGCGGTCGCCTGGGAACCGGCGATGCGGCCAAACGCCCATACCGCGGCGGCGCGCACCAGCGGCGCCGCGTCATCAAGCCGGCGGCGCGCCGCGTCGACCAGCTCCGGCCCCGGCTCCGGGACATTGCCGATCGCCGTCAGCACATTGCGCAGGAAGCGGTCGCGGCCGATGCGCTTAATCGAGGTGCCGGCGAAGAGGTTGCGGAACGCCCTGTCGTCGAGTTCAGCGAGTTCGGCGAGACGCGGCGCGCTCAGCTCCTCGCGCGGCCGGAAATCCGCCTCGCTCGCGGTGCGGGCGAATTTGTTCCACGGACAGACGGCGAGGCAATCGTCGCAGCCGAAGATACGGTTGCCGATCAGTGGGCGCAATTCGTGCGGGATCGGCCCCTTGTGCTCGATCGTCAGATACGAGATGCAGCGCCGCGCGTCGAGCTGGTGGGGGGCCGGAAAGGCCGCCGTCGGGCAGGCATCGAGACAGCGCCGGCAGCCGCCGCAATGATCCTCCTCGGGCGGATCGGGCGGCAACTCCAGACTCAGATAGATTTCGCCGAGAAACAGCCAGGAGCCGAAGCCGCGCGACACGAGGTTGGTGTGCTTTCCCTGCCAGCCGAGTCCGGCCTGTTCGGCCAAGGGCTTTTCCATGACCGGCGCGGTATCGACAAACACCTTCAATTCGCCCGGCCAGCGCCCGACGATCCAGCGCGCCAGCGCCTTCAGCCGTTTTTTGACGGTATCGTGATAGTCGCGGCCTGTTGCATAGACCGAAAGCACACCGCTCTCGGGGCGTGAGCCGATGCCGAAACCCTGCCCGCTGCCGTAATTGAGGCCAAGCACGACGACGGTGCGCGCCTCCGGCCACAGCGCCTGCGGGTCGCCGCGCCGCTCGGCGGTATCGGCGAGCCAACCCATATCGCCGTGATAGCCGCGCGCCAGATACTCGCCGAGATCGGCGCAAGCGCGGGCGGCGAGGCTGGCCGGTGCGAAACCAACCGCGTCGAAGCCCATCGCCAGCGCCTGCGCGCGAACCGCCTCGCGGATTTCCGCCGCGGCGCCGTTCCCGTCAATCGGCGATGCTTCGGGCACCCGCCTGCCGCTTCAGCCCCGCTTCGCCGCGCCGGCCTTTTCGACGAGGTCTGCCAGCGCCTCGTAGGGCTGGGCGCCGACGACCCCGTAGCGGGCGGCGACAAAGGTCGGGACGCCGGTCACCCCATAGCGGTGCGATTTGGCCCAGTCGGCATCAATTTCGTCCTTGAAGCGGCGCTCGGCGATGACCGCACGCGCCTCCTCGCCCGGCAGCCCGACCGATTCGGCGATCTCGACCAGCACCTCCGGGTCGCCGATATTGCGCGCATGCACAAAATAGGCGCGGTACAGGCTGTCGTGGATCGCCGCACCGCCCGGCTGCGTGTCCGCCCATTTGCCGAGTTCCTGCGCGAGGCGGCTGTTGTAGGTGTGGGTGCGCCGCTCATAGGGCAGCCCCTCGGCGTCCATCAGCCGCTTCATGCGCTGGAAGGCCGCTTCCGGGTCGATATTGCGCTCGGCATAGAATTCCGCCATGGAACGCCCTTCCTGGGGCGTATCCGGGTGCAGCGGGAAATGCACCAACTTGGTCTCGACCGCATAATTCTTCTGGAGTCTATCCACACGCACGGTGCTGAGATAACACCAGGGTCAAACGTAATCGGAGAAAATCTCCAGGGTAACCGGCTCGCTCATTGCAGTGTTCCTCCGCGAATCGCCGTAACCCTACACGATAACGCCGGCCGGCCCAAATGGGGCAAGGCCGGTGGCGGCGACGGGAGTAGGGTGAGCGGATGAAAGCGGCGGGATCGACCGGACAGGGCTTGCGGCGGGGCCGTCTCCTGGCCCGCCAATGGACCGCGTCTCTCGCCGTTTACCGCCAGCCGCGTCTGATCGCCATCCTGCTGATGGGATTCTCGAGCGGGCTGCCGCTGGCGCTGACCTTCGGCACGCTGTCGTACTGGATGGCCGAACTCGGCGTCTCGCTGACCGCGATCGGGCTGTTCGGCCTGGTGCGGACTTCGTACAGCCTCAAATTCCTGTGGGCG
Source organism: Allostellaceae bacterium (assembly GCA_036278835.1). Taxonomy (GTDB): domain Bacteria; phylum Pseudomonadota; class Alphaproteobacteria; order ATCC43930; family CGMCC-115725; genus DATARH01. The sequence continues at coordinate 10,995 of DASUKH010000158.1, read as the reverse complement.
CCGGTGATCGACCGGGTGCCGATCCCGCTGTTGACGGCGCGACTCGGGCGGCGGCGCAGCTGGGCGTTGGCGATCCAGCTGTTGCTCGGTGGCGCGATTTTCGCGCTCGGCACGACCGACCCGCGCAGCGCGCCGTTTGCCACCGCGCTTGCAGCGGTCGTCGTCGCCTTTCTGTCGGCCAGCCAGGATATCGTGATCGATGCCTACCGCATCGAGCTGCTGAGCGACGAGGAGCAGGGTGCCGGCGCGGCGGCGACGCAATGGGGCTACCGTTTCGGGATGCTCGCCTCGGGGGCTGGCGCGCTCTACGCCGCCAGCTACGGCGGCTGGCATTTCGCCTATAGTCTGATGGCCGGGCTGATGGCGGTCGGCATGATCACCGTGTGGCTGACCCCGGAGCCGGCCGGCGCCCCAGCGCCGCCCAAGCTGCCCGGCAACAGCGCGCTGGCGCGGCTCCGGGTGTGGCTCAATCGCGCCGTGGCGGCGCCGTTCGCCGATTTGCACGCGCGGCTCGGGCTGGTTCCGCTGGTGGTGATCGGCGTCTTTATCGTGCTTTATAAATTTGGCGACGCGCTGGCCGGATCGATGGCCAACCCGCTCTATGTCGCGCTCGGTTTTACAAAGGACGAGGTCGCGACGGTCTCGAAGGTGTACGGGGTCATCGCGACGATGGGCGGGGTGGCGCTCGGCGGCGCCTTCGTGGCGCGGTTCGGCGTGTTCCGGGCATTGCTGATCTGCGGCGCGCTGCAGGCCCTGTCGAACCTGATGTACGCCGCGCAGGTGTCGGCCGGGCACAGCGTCGGCATGCTGGCGGTGACGGTGGCCGGCGAGAACGTGACCGGCGGCATGGCCTCGGCCGCCTTTGTCGCCTATTTGTCGCTGCTGTGCAGCCGCGACTTCACCGCCACGCAATACGCGCTGCTGTCATCGCTGGCGACGGTCGGGCTCAACGTGCTGGCGGCCTCGGGCGGGGCCTTGGCGCAGACGCTCGGCTGGATTCCGTTCTTTCTGCTCAGCACCAGCGCCTGCGCGCCGGCGCTGCTGCTGCTGGTGTGGATCATGCGGCGGATGCCGGCGCCGGCCGCCGCGCCGGCATTTCACCCATAGGACCGGCACTTTAACCCGTAGGAAAAGAGCAGGCTGCGGTGCCGCTGCAACCAGGCGCGCGCCGCCGCCGGGTCGGGGTGGAGAGTGCGCACCAGCGCCCAGAAGCGCGGTCCGTGGTTCATCTCGACGAGGTGCGCCACCTCATGCGCCACGACGTAATCGACGACCGCCTCCGGGGCCAGGACCAGCCGCCAGCTGAACGACAGGTTGCCGGCCGCCGAGCAACTGCCCCAACGGCTCGTGGTGTCGCGGATCGTCACCCGCGCGACTCTTCGGCCGACCCGCGCCGCTGCCGCGCGGGCGCGCCGGCTCAATTCGGCCCCGGCCAGATGCGCCAGATGATCGCGCACCCGACGGCCGACATGCTCGGGCCGGCCGCGCACCCGGATTTCGCCGTTGGCAATCGCGACCGGCGGGCCGACGCCATCGGGATACCGGCGGATGCGGTGCGGCACGCCGAACACCGGCACCACCGCGCCCTCGGCGAACGCCACGGGCATCGGCAGTGCGCCCAGCCGCGCCGCGATCCAGCCGCGCTGCGCCTCGGCGAAGCGCACGCCCTGTTCAGGCGGCACCCCCGACGGCAACACCACCTCGATCTGCCGCCTCGCGGCATCGACCCGCAGCAGCAGACGCCGCGCCCGCGCGCTGACCCGAATCGCCACCGGCGCGCCGAGATCGAGCGCGATCGCCCGGCGCTGCGCTTGCGCCTGCGCGGCGGCAAAGGCGGCGGCGGTGCCGCTGCGGGATCGGTTCATCGCTCGATCGGGCGGGGAAAATCTGGCGGGCGGCAAGAGCTTCCCGCGGCCGCCGCGGTTTGGCAAGCTGCGCCACTCGCCGACCGACCGGAGGAACCGCGGTGAGGGACGTCGCCTATCGGCAGGCTGCGGTCGAGGACGCGGCGGAAATTCACGAATTGCTGCTGCGCCTCGCGTCCGAAATTCCGATCGCGGTCGATACGCTCGAACGCGAAGAGGCGCTTTACACGCTGATCCGCCGGTGCGCGCGCGGCGGCGAATCGTGGGTGGCGGTCGACGCGGAGAACCGGATCGTCGGTGCCGTCCTCGTCGAGTTGAACCAGCGCGGCCGTCATTACGCGGAGAACGAAATCCTCGACCTGCGTCATGCCGCGGTCACGCCGGAATGCGGGGAGGCCGGCATCCTCGACGGTCTGCTTGCCCGGGTCACGGCGCGGATGCTACCGGTCGCCGCCGGCATTTCCCCTCATAACCGTTCCGGCCTCGCGGCCTGTCTTGAACGCCTCGGATTTGCCGATGACGGCACCGCTGCCGGCGCCCGCCGCCTGCGCTGGCAGCCGGGCCGCCGGCGATAGACCTCGCCAGCAAGCAGATACGGGGAAGGGAGATTTCCACCGGTCAATGTTGAACATCCCGGGCGGTCTGGCCCCCGCCGATCAGCTCCATTTTATCTCGCCGGCTCCCGGTCAATCGCGCTGTTTATCATAAAGTCAACCGGCATCCGCTTGCGCGATTATTGACCTGACCAGATGCCATTGCCGTTACTGGTTGGTGGTTCTGGCTTTCCATTGCGCCTGATCTTTCGGTTCCTCCATTGAGGTTGGGAATTTCCGCGTGTTGTTCGCGTTGACGGGAATGGCGGGACATGCCCGATCTCGGGAGGTCCGGGCGGGAACAATTCGTGGGTGAAGGCAAATGGCAAAGCCGAAGAGAGGGCGGTCAACAGCCGCAATCGACGATCATGTCGGGGCGCGAATTAGAGAGCGGCGCATCATGCTTGGGCTGACCCAGCAGCAGCTCGCCGAGATGATCGGCGTGACCTATCAACAGGCGCACAAATACGAACGCGGCATCAACCGCGTCTCGGCCGGCCGGCTGTACGAGATTGCGCGCGTGCTGAATGCGCCGATCACCTATTTCTACGAGGGGCTGGGTGAGGAAGCGCCGCGCCCGGCCACCCCGCACCAGCGCATGCTGCTCGAAATCGCCCGCAACTTCGCCGAGATCCAGAACGAGAAGCATCAGGAGGCGGTAAGCCAGCTGGCGCGCGCGCTGGCGGGGCGCTGACCGGCGCGTTTCCTTTCCTTGCTCGCGGGGCTGAAGGCCGGCGCATCCCGCCGGTCTCCAGAACTTGCCGGGTCCGGCCTTTCAATCCTACTCTGCTGCAGCGAGCGCCGGGCTCGGCGGCGAGCGGAAACGCGCCATCAATTCCGCCTGCCGTGCCTGCGCCCTTCCGATGGCCGTTTCCTTGATATGGCCGAAGCCGCGGATTTCCATCGGCAGTGCCGCCAACTCGATTGCGACTGCATGGTTTTCGGGCGACAGACCGGCCGTGATCTCGTCGAGCACGCTTTCATATTCGCCGATCAGGCGCCGTTCGGCGCGACGCTCGGCGGTCCGCCCGAACGGATCGAACGGGGTGCCGCGCAACCGGCGCAGTTTGGCCAAGAGCCGGAAGGCGCCGAGCATCCACGGCCCGTAGGCGCGCTTTGTCAGATGCCCGGTCGCCGGGTCGCGCGGTGCCGTCAGCGGCGGCGCGAGATGCACGCTGAGCCTGTACGGCCCCTCGAAACGCTCGGCGATCCGCGCCAGGAAGTCGCTGTCGGTATAAAGCCGCGCGACCTCGTACTCGTCCTTGTAGGCCATCAGCTTGAACAGCGCGCGCGCTGCCGCCTCGGTCAGTTGCGTGCTGCCGGGAACCCGCGCCGCCTCGACCTGCCGTACCCGGCGCAGCCGCGCCGTATAGCGTTCGGCATAGGCGGCGTTCTGATAGCGGGTCAGAAAATCGACCCGCCGCGCGACGATCTCCTCGAGCGCGCCTGACAGGCGATGGCTCTCGGGTATCGCGGCCCGCGGCACCGCCCGCGCCTCGACCGCGGCGCGATCGACCGCGGCATGCCGGCCCCAGCCAAACGCCGCCTTGTTAAAATCGACCGCGACCCCGTTCAGCGCGACGGCGCGCTCGATCGCCTCGGCGGAAACCGGGATGAGGCCGCGCTGATAGGCATAACCGAGCATGAAAAGGTTGGTGGCGATCGAATCGCCGAGCAGCCCGGTGGCGAGCCGCGTCGCCTCGATGAAATCAGCCTGGTCGGCGCCGACCGCGGCGGCGACCGCCTGCCTGAGATCGCCGCCGGGGAACGGCAGGTCCGGGTTGCGGGTGAAATCGCCGGTGATCGTTTCATGGCTGTTGACGATCGCGCGGGTGTAGCCGGCCCGCAGCCGCGACATCGCCTCGGCGCCGCCCGCGACAACGAGGTCGCAGCCGAGCAACAGGCGGGCGCCGCCGGCGGCGATCCGCACCGCGTGAATTTCCCCGGGCCGGGCTGCAATGCGAACATGCGACAGCACCGCGCCGCCCTTCTGGGCCATGCCGAGCTGATCGAGGACGGTAACGCCCTTGCCTTCGAGATGCGCGGCCATGCCGAGCAGCGCGCCGATCGTCACGACCCCGGTGCCGCCGACCCCGGTCACGAGAATGCCGTAGGGTTCGCCGAGATCGGGCAGGGCGGGTTCGGGTAACCCCCTCCCTGACCCTCCCCCGCTTGCGGGGGAGGGAACAACGGAAGACCCTCCCCCGCTTGCGGGGGAGGGGAGGGTGGGGGCGCTTCTCTTCAAACTCCCGCCATGCACCGTGACAAAGCTCGGGCAGAAGCCGTTGAGACAGGAGAAATCCTTGTTGCAGCTCGACTGGTCGATCGCCCGCTTGCGGCCGAATTCGGTCTCGACCGGCACCACCGACAGGCAGTTGGAAGCGGTCGAGCAATCGCCGCAGCCCTCGCAGACAAGATCGTTGATGACCACCCGCTTTGGCGGGTCAGGAAAGCGGCCGCGTTTGCGGCGGCGGCGCTTCTCGGCGGCGCAGGTCTGGTCGTAAACGATCGCGGTGACGCCCTTTTCGGCGCGCAACTCGCGCTGCACCGTATCGAGTTCGTCACGGTGACGCACCGCGGTGCCGTGCGGAAAAGTGTCGCCGAGCGGGTATTTGTCGGGTTCGTCGCTGACCACGACGATCCGCACGACTCCTTCCGCCGCCAGCTGCTTCACGACCCGGGGCACGGTCAGGCCGCCATCCAGCGGCTGGCCGCCTGTCATCGCCACCGCGTCGTTGAACAGCACCTTGTAGGTCATGTTGACCCCGGCGGCGACGGCGGCGCGGATCGCCAGCACGCCGGAATGGGTATAGGTGCCGTCGCCGATATTGGCGAAGACGTGCGCGGTCTCGGTGAACGGCGCCTGGCCGATCCACGATGCCCCCTCGCCGCCCATCTGGGTGAAGGTGGCGGTGTTGCGGTCCATGAATTGCGACAGGTAATGACAGCCGATGCCGGCGAGCGCGCGGCTGCCCTCGGGTACCCGGGTCGAGCTGTTGTGCGGACAGCCCGAGCAGAAATAAGGGGTGCGCTGAAACGGCACGATTCCGGCGTTGGCGCGGCGCTCGCGCGCGTCGAGCCGCGCCACCCGCTCCTCGAGCCAAGGCGCGCCGCCGAGCCGGTGCAATCGCCGGGCAATCACCCGCGCGATCTGGCCGGGGTTCAGTTCGCCGTTCGACGGCAAAATCCAGTCGCCGCTCTCGTCGAACTTGCCGAGGATCGCGGGCCGCCGATCGGCCGGCCAGTTGTAGAGCTGGTCCTTGAGCTGCGTCTCGATGACCGCGCGCTTCTCTTCGACAACCAGCACTTCGGCGAGGCCTTCGGCGAAATCCCGAACCCCCTCCGGCTCGAGCGGCCACGGCATCGCCACCTTGTAGAGCCTGAGGCCGAGCGCCGCCGCCTCGTCGGCGCCGATGCCGAGATCGTCGAGCGCCTGGCGGACGTCGAGATAGGATTTGCCGGTCGTTGCGATGCCAAAGCGCGGCCGCGGCGAATCGATGACCAGCCGGTCGAGCCGGTTGGCGCGGGCGAAGGCGATCGCTGCCGGCACCTTGTAGCGGTGCAGCCGCATTTCCTGGTCGAGCGGGGTGTCAGGCCAGCGGATGTTTAATCCGCCGGGCGGCATTGCAAAATCCTCCGGGAACGCAATCGTCACCCGGTCCGGATCGACCGCGATCGAGGCCGAGCTGTCCATCGATTCGGCGACGGTTTTGAACGCGACCCAGCAGCCCGAAAACCGCGACATCGCCCAGCCGTAAATCCCGAAATCGAGGATTTCCTCGACCCCGGCCGGGTTCAGAACCGGGATCGAGGCATCGATAAAGGCCAGTTCCGACTGGTGCGCCAGGGTCGAGGATTTGCAGGTGTGATCGTCGCCGGCCAGAGCCAACACCCCGCCCTGCGGCGCCGAGCCGGCCGAATTGCCGTGTTTCAGCGCGTCGCCGCTGCGGTCCACCCCCGGCCCTTTCCCGTACCACATCGCGAAGACGCCATCATATTTGGCGCCGGGAAAAAGGCCGACCTGCTGGCTGCCCCAGACGGCGGTGGCGGCCAGTTCCTCGTTGATCGCCGGCTGGAAATGGATGCGGTTCTTCTCGACAAACCGCCGCGCCTGCCAAAGCGCCTGGTCGAACCCGCCCAGCGGTGAGCCGCGATAGCCGGTGATGAAGCAGCCGCTCTCGATTCCCGCCGCGGCATCGCGCTGACGCTGCAGCAGCGGCAGGCGGACGAGGGCCTGCGTGCCGGTCAAATAAACCCGGCCTTTTTCGAGGATGTACTTGTCGTCGAGGGTCACCGCCGCCAGCGCCATCGCCTCACTCCCATGCGCCATTAACCCCGAACGTAGTCGCTGCGGCCCGCCGGCTCAACGCGCGACGGCGATCCTGCACCGATTCGCATGGGACGGTGCTTTGAAAACCGAAAGCATCGGCCGAACCATACGAGTGATAGCGTTGCGCAACTCGAGGATCGGGCGTATTGCTGGCCGCTGCTTCTGAACCTTTTTGATTTTGCGGCGGTAAATGCCCGACACCGCTCTCGAACGGTTGCCTCTCAACCAGCAGTTGCTCGATCAACTGCGCGGCCTGCTGGGCGAACGGTTGTCGACCGCGGCGGCGGTATGCCAGCAGCACGGCAAGGACGAATCGTATCACCCGGCGCATGCGCCGGATGCGGTGGCGTTCGCCGAGAGCACCGACGAGGTTTCCGCTATCGTCGGGCTCTGCGCGCAGCACAAGACCCCGGTCATCGCCTTCGGTACCGGCACCTCGCTCGAAGGCCATGTCGCCGCGCTGAAAGGCGGGGTGTGCATCGACCTCACGCGGATGAACCGGGTCGTCGCGGTCAACGCCGCCGATCTCGACTGCACCGTCGAGGCCGGGGTCACCCGCAAGCAACTCAACGAGTACCTGCGCGATACCGGCCTGTTCTTTCCGATCGACCCCGGTGCCGACGCATCGCTCGGCGGCATGGCAGCGACCCGCGCCTCCGGCACCAACGCGGTGCGCTACGGCACGATGCGCGAGAACGTGCTGGCGCTGACCGTCGTGTTGGCCGATGGGCGGGTGATTCGCACCGCCCGGCGCGCCCGCAAATCGGCGGCGGGCTACGATCTGACCCGGCTGTTCGTCGGCTCGGAGGGAACCCTCGGCGTCATCACCGAAGTGACGTTGCGGCTTTACGGCATCCCGGAGGCGATCTCGGCGGCGGTGTGCGCGTTTCCGACGATCGCCGCGGCTGTCGATACGGTGATCGAGACGATCCAGAGTGGCGTGCCGGTGGCGCGAATCGAATTGCTCGACGAGGCGCAGATCGACGCCATCAACAAATATTCGAAACTGGACCATCGCGTCGCGCCGACCCTGTTTTTCGAATTTCACGGCAGCGCCGCCGGGGTCGAGGAGCAGGTCGAGACGGTAAAGACCCTGGCCGGCGAGCATGGCGGCGCCGATTTCCGCTGGGCGACGACGCCCGAGGAGCGCTCGAAATTGTGGCAGGCGCGGCATGACGCCTATTACGCGGCGCTCGCTTTACGGCCCGGATCAAAAGGCTGGCCGACCGATGTTTGCGTGCCGATCTCGCGGCTGGCCGAATGCATCGGCGAAACCAAGGCCGATCTGGCATCGGCAAGCGTGCCCTCGGCGCTGGCCGGGCATGTCGGGGACGGCAATTTCCACCTGATCTTCATCCTCGATCCGCAATCTCCTGAAGAAATCGCCGAGGCAAGCCGGCTGAACGACCGAATGGTCAGCCGCGCTTTGGCAATGGACGGCACCTGCACCGGCGAACACGGCATCGGCTTCGGCAAGATGGACTTTCTGGTTGCCGAGCACGGCGAGGCGGTTTCCGTTATGCGCAGCATCAAGCGGGCACTCGATCCGGACGGTATTCTGAACCCTGGAAAAATCGTCCGAATGTGAGTTGATCCGGCCGGCGCGCGTGTTGATCGTCTGAAAATCCGGGTTGGAACCAAATAAATCGCTTCACTGTTCATTTACATGCCGCTATTCTCGATCCCCGACGCGGCGGGAGCCACATACCAGCCTTCCGTCGGACCTGCGGTGAAACGCGGCGCAAAATCAAACCCCTGATCGACTGCCGTAAAGCGGATCGGTCGCGTGTGTCCGCCTCCGGGCGGGGCCGCTCTCGGTCGCAGGCGATTCGCGCAACGGTTGAGGCAGAAGGTAACCCCAAGGTCTTCGGTAATGGAAAAATCGAATAAAAGAGGAAAAATCCCGCAAGCCGACTGGCCGCTGATCATGGCGCGCTACGAGGCGGGGGAGACGCTGGCGAGCATCGCACGCACCTATGACTGTTCGCCGCCGGCGATCAGCTATGTCGTCAGTCGCAGCCGGGCGCGGCAACCGGACAAGGCGCCGGCGTCGGCCGCCCCGAGCGCGGCGGAAGCGCACCTCGTCAAGGCCGAGACGCCGCCGGCCGCGCACCGCCCGGCGCCCGCGGTCGCGGCGGCGGACGGTTCGATCGGCATGGCCGAAATCGCGGGCGCCGACGGCGATCGTCAGGCGCCGCTGCCGCTGCTGCGAGAGGCAAGCCCGCCGCCGCGTCCGGTGCCGGCGGCAGTGAACGGCGATCACCGCCGGACCTTGCACCTCTCCCTCGGCAACGGGGCGCAGTCCGAGGGAACACGAGGCGATATCCGGCACAGCCCCGGCAGCGACCCCGATACCGCCGCACCGGGACCGGAGCGGCAAAGCGCGGGGCGCGACCGGGACGATCGTAACGGTCGCGGGAACGGCAATTTGTACCTCGGACAGCGCGACGGGATGCCGCGCAAGGAAGCCGGCGGGGCGATCGACCAGGAATTGCGCGCCCGCGTCGATGCCGATATTTCGGCCTTTCTCGCGGCGTTCGATGCGGCGCTCGCCGAGGACAACGAGGAGAACCGCTCGGCGTTGCGCGAGACGACGGACCGGCTGTTGCGCGCCGGCGCGCGCACCCGCATCGAATTGGAGCGGCTGGAGGCGCGCGTGCCGCTGCCGCGTCGCAATAACGGGGCGCCCGCGGAGCCGGCCTGGCGCTATCGCTGAAAAAGCCGGCTACGGGTTCTCCCGGCCCAGCACCGCCATCAATTCGCGCCACTCGCGGGCCGAAAGGCCGCTCGCGGCCTGATCGACGGCCTCGCCGGCAAGCAGCCGGCGGACCACCGCGAGACCCGTTGCCGAGATCGTCGCGGCATTGAGGCGGTATTCGAGAAACGCCTCGTACGCCAGCGGCACCCAGCGCCTGACGGTCTCCAGCATCGCCTCGGCATAGGCGCGAATCTCGTATTGCGCGTGCGGGTCGGCGCGCAGGGCGAGGAAGTGTAAGAGGTTGTGAAGATCGCTCTTCCAATACCATTGGGTATAGAAGTTCAGCGACAGGTTCATCCGCGCCAGTTCGCGGGCGAGGCCGGGCCGGGCCGGGTCGCGCGGCCGTCCGGGCGTATCCTCGTTGAGCAGATCGGCGTAACCGGCGTAGGCGCGCTCGGCGTCAGCCCGCAACAGGTCGAGGACGTGCCGCGCCGCCTCTCCGTCGAGCACGGCGCCGCGGCCTTGGCGGTTCGTCGTCGCCTGAGCCGCTAAGTTCTCAGGCGCCGGGAGGTAGAATTCGTTGTCGAGGATCGAATAGCGCGCCGAGTATTCGTTGACGTTGGCGGTACGGTGGCGAATCCACTGCCGCGCGACAAAGATCGGCAGCTTCACGTGATACTTGATCTCGCACATCTCGAACGGCGTCGTGTGGCGGTGCCGCATCAGGTAGTTGATGAGGCCCTTATCCTCGCTGACCCGCCTGGTGCCGCGCCCGTATGACACCCGCGCCGCCTGCACGATCGCGCCATCGTCGCCCATATAGTCGATGACCCGGACAAAGCCGTGGTCGAGCACCGGTAGCGCCTCGTAAAGAATGTCTTCGAGCGCGGCCACGGTGGCCCGCCGGGTCGGCCGGCTCCCGGCCCGCTCGCCGGCGATTTCCGCTTCCTGCTCCGGCGTCAGCCTCATCCGCGCTCCTCGGCCCCGCCCAATGCTTGCGACCACCGGCGCCCTTTTACACCATCGCATCAATCGAAGCCGACCGATCCGACAGAAGCGTCGTTTACGCAACCTGAGATAGTCCGAACCGTCGCAGGCCGCCTGTTAATGCTGGAGATTTACAGGCAATTTCGCCGAACGGTTGTATCGCCCGCGCGGCCGTGCCGAACGCCCGGATCGCTCCGTCTGCTGGTCTGTAGCAAAGAAATTCGGCGAATTTGCGGTTGCCGGCCTGCTACGCTCCGCGAATGATAAACTTGCTGGAGCCTGCATGGCGAATGTTACACGAGTTGCCGATGCCCGGCCGCGCCGAACTCCTCGCCGCGTTACAGCGCATCCGGGCGATGGCGCCGGCGCGCGAACCTGATATGACGTATCCAAGTCCGATCGTTGGATGCTCCCCGCCCGCGGGCTTGATCCGCGGGTCCACGTCTTCGCCGGCCTGAGACGTGGATGGCCGGGTCAAACCCGGCCAAGGGGACCGTTGATGCTGTCTGAACGGACCCTGCT
>DASUKH010000157.1:0-3377 GCA_036278835.1 Allostellaceae bacterium | reverse complement strand
TGTCGCTGAGCGTGCCGGAGGGTGCGTTCTGCGTTTTGCTCGGCGCCTCGGGCAGCGGCAAATCGACGATCTTGCGCATGATCAACCGGCTCGTGCCGGCCGATTCCGGCACGATCCGGGTGGCCGGCGACGATATAAGCGAGGTGCCGTCGGAAGCGCTGCGCCGGCGGATCGGCTATGCGATCCAGTCGATCGGGCTGTTTCCGCACTGGCGGGTCGAGGACAACATCGCGACCGTGCCGCGGCTGCTCGGCTGGCCGCGCGGCCGGGTGCGCGACCGGGTCACCGAACTATTGGAAATGTTCCGTCTCGACCCGGCGCAGTATCGCACGAAATACCCGCACCAGCTGTCAGGCGGCGAGCAGCAGCGGGTCGGGGTGGCGCGGGCATTGGCCGCCGATCCCGATCTGTTGCTGATGGACGAGCCGTTCGCGGCGGTCGATCCGCCGACCCGTGCCGCGCTGCAAAGCGAACTTCTGGCGATCCAGCAGGCGACCCGCAAGACCGTGCTGTTCGTCACCCACGACATCGAGGAGGCGCTGCGGCTGGCCGACCGGATCGCGATCCTCGACCGCGGCCGTCTCGCGCAATGGGGCACCCCGCTCGAGATTCTCGAAAATCCGGCTAATGCCTTCGTGGCGGAATTCTTCGGCGGCGAGGCGGCGGGGCTGCGGCTCTTGGGACAGCGCCGGGTTGCCGAGCGGCTGCGCCCCGGCGAGGCGGCGCCCGGCGAGCCGGTGCGCAGCGATATGCCCTTGCGCGAGGCACTGGCCGCGATGGCGGCGCGCCATACCGACCGCCTGCCGGTCGTCGATGAGGCCGGCCGGCCGGCCGGCGCGATCCATCTTGCCGATCTCGTGCGCTGAGCGGCACCCGCCCGGTGACGGAACCCCAAATTCGCCGCTCTCGTTTCATTTGCATGATGCGCCGCTCCACAAGCGGGCGCGCGCATCGAAACAGTGCGGAGAAACCGAATGGATAAGAAAATAGCCGGATTGCTCGGCGCGGTGGCGGGGATCGCCACTATAGGGGCGGCGCAGGCCGCGCCCCAGCCGGCCCAGAATTCGTCGCAGGCGCCATCATCCTATGCCGACCTGCTGGCCCCCATCGCCAACCCGGTCGAGGCATTGCAGGCCGATAACGCGGCGCGCGCCCAGGCGCCCGAGGCCGAGCTCGCCCAGTATTATTATTACGGATACGGTCCGTCTTACAATTATCCGCCCTACTATTATCACCATCACCATCATCACCACCATCATCACCACGCGTATTATCGCCACCACCACCATCACCACCACAGCTCCTTTATCGGCATTCCGGGGGTCGGCGGCATCGAGGTCGATCGCTGAGGTGGATTCCGGTTCTGCCGAGCCATGTCCGGCCTCGCCGGGCATGGTGGGCAATCAGCGCGGTATCTGATCAAGCCCGATCATTGGAGGTTCCCGCCCGCGGACTCGATCCGCGGGTCCACGTCTTCAGCGGCCTGATAAGACGTGGATGGCCGGGTCGCCCCCAGGAACGGCCCGCAAGGGCCGGCCTTCCGGGGGCGGCCAAGGGGGACCGCCCGTTCCATTTGAACGGACCCTGCCCCAGCCCCGGGGCGGTGCTCAGCCGCCCGATTGCTTGGCCCTGGCGCGGGCGGCGCGCAGCAGGTTGCGGTAGGTCGCGTCGAAAACGGTGTGGGTCGATGACGTCCAGCGCGAGGCTTGGCCCAAACTGTCGCGGCTCGCGTAGATGCGGCGGTCGCGCAACTCACGCTCGGCCGCCTCCTCCTCGCCCATCGGCATCAGCTCGAATTCCGGTTCGGCCGGCACGATCAGCAGCTGCATGAACGGCTCGCCGGGTCGGAAGACGTGGGTGCGCCCCTCGGGCGGCGCCTTGAACACGGCAAACGAGATCATCGGCCACCAGCTGGTGCGCAGCAACGCCGGCACCGCCAGCGGCACGTCATCCGCGGAAGAGGTGTAAAAGCGCGGGTGCGCCTGGGTCAGCACCGCCATCTCGTCCGCGACCTTGAGGTCGAGCAACAGCTGGCAGGTGTAGTATTCTTCGCCGAACGAGCGGAACGGCGGCCATTGCACGCCGGTCATCGGGTCGGGGCCGAAATCGCCGTCGAGCACCATCCGGCCGCCGGTTTTGCTCACCCGCAGCTCGACGTCATAGGGATAAAACAGCTCGATGCCGTATTGCGCCCCCTCGTTGAACGGGATGCAGTGCCAGGGGTGCTCGTGCGAGCCGTCGCGGCGCGGCTCGGGCTCACCGGCCCAGCCCGGCACCTCGATCCGGGTGCGGCGCGGCGCGAGCCGCGGGTTGACCATGCGGTACTTGACGGTGTGCAAGGGAGGCCTCCGATCGTCGAGACGGCGCCGGAAAACGACGGATCAGCAAACACGAGGCGTTCGAGGCCGGTTCCCGTGCCCGGCCGCGCAACCCGGATGAGTGGTCGCGCCCTGCCCGCCGCCCGGCGGCTTGTCGCCAGCCCGCTCCTGTGGACCACGGCGGCGTTTGTGGCGCTGCTGTTCGGGATGCCGGCGCTGGCGCCCCTTTTCCGGCTGGCGTTTCCGGGGGTCAGCCCGCCCGTTTATTCGCGCGGCAGCTTTTTCACGCTGTTTCTGTCGCATGCCGGGCTGGTCGCCGCCGCGAGCCTCGCCGCCGCCGCGATCGGGATCGGCCTCGCGGTGTTCGTGACCCGCCGGGCGGGGCGCGATTTCCGTCCGGTCGTCGATGCGCTGGCGACCGTCGGGCAGAGCTTTCCGCCGGTCGCGGTGCTGGCCTTAGCGGTGCCGCTGCTCGGGTTCGGGCCGCTGCCGACCGTGGTCGCACTGTTCGTCTACGGCATCCTGCCGATCCTCGAGAACGCGATCGCCGGGATCGACGGCGTCCCGGCATCGGTGCGCGAGGCGGCGCTCGGGGTCGGGCTGTCGCCGTTTCAGGTGCTGCGCGAGGTCGAGCTGCCGCTGGCGTTGCCGGCGATCCTCGCCGGGCTGCGCCTGTCGGTGACGATCGCGATCGGCACCGCGACGATCGGCTCGACGGTCGGCGCCTTGACCCTCGGCACGCCGATCTTCGACGGGCTGGCCGGCAACAAGCTGCCGTTCGTGATCCAGGGCGCGGTGCTGGCGGCGCTTTTCGCGATCGTCGTCGATATGCTGTTCGCCCACCTCGAACGGCGGGTGCGGGTGCCGGCGTAGCGATTCGGCCCTGCCGGCGGCGGCTCAGCCGAGCTTCACCTGAATCTCGTCGCCGACGATTCGCACCGGATAAGTCTTGAGGTCCTCGGTGCAGGGCGGCGCCACCGCCTTGCCGGTCGCTACGTCGAAGCGGCCGGCGTGCAGCGGGCATTCGATCTCGTCGCGGTCGAGCCAGCCGTCCGACAG
>DASUKH010000156.1:0-12463 GCA_036278835.1 Allostellaceae bacterium | reverse complement strand
GCGTCAGCGAGCCGAACTGGCGAAACCGCTTCAACTGCTCGATCGTCATGCCTTCGTAACCGAGCAGATGCAGCAGCGCATAGAGCAGCATCGAGCCGTGGCCGGCCGACAGCACGAAACGGTCGCGGTCGGCCCAGCGCGGCGCCTTGGGGTCGAAGCGCAGGAAGCGGGTGAACAGCACGGTGGCGACATCGGCCATGCCCATCGGCATGCCGGGATGGCCGGATTTGGCCTTCTCGACCGCATCCATGGCCAAGGCCCGCAATGCGTTGGCCAGCCGGCGCAGGCGCGGGTCGCGAGGGGAGGGCAGGGGATCGCTCATCGGCGGCACTCTAGCTTGCCTCATTGCGCGAGGAAACGCCGTCGCGCGCCGCCCGCTCCGCCCTGCGACCCGATTGTCTCGGGCAGGGGGCTTCGCTAACCTGATGGCGGCAGCAGAGGGAGTGCGGCATGGCCGATATCGTGGGCAGCGGCGATTTCCAGTACCGCATTGTTGCCGATTGGGGGCGCCTGCCGGACGGCTGGTCGTTCAAGGAGGTCGCCGCGGTCGCGGTCGACCACAACGACAACGTCTACTGCTTCAATCGCGGCGAGCACCCGATGATGGTGTTCGACCGCGACGGCAACTTTCTGCGCTCCTGGGGCGAAGGCCAGTATCCGCGCGCCCACGGCGCCCATATGGCACCGGACGAGAGCCTTTACCTGACCGATGACGGCGCCCATTGCGTGCGCAAGTGCCGCCTCGACGGCCGGGTGCTGCTCGAGATCGGCATCCCCGGCAAGCCGGCCGCCTTCATGAGCGGCGAGCCGTTTCATCGCTGCACCCACACCGCGCTGTCGCCGAGCGGCGAGATCTACGTCTCCGACGGCTACGGCAACGCGCGGGTGCACAAATTCTCGGCCGATGCGCAGCACCTGTTCTCGTGGGGCGAACCCGGCGCCGCGCCCGGCCAGTTCAATCTGCCGCACGGTGTGTGGATCGACCGACGCGGCCGCGTGCTGGTCGCCGATCGCGAGAACGACCGGGTGCAGGTGTTCGACCAGCAGGGCAAATTGCTGCAGGTCTGGCCCGTCGAGCTGATCGGCCCGGCCTTCTTCTATGTGGACCCTGACGACATCGTCTATGTGCCGGAGCACAATGGCGGGTTTATCAGCATTCTGACGCTTGACGGCGAGCGCCTCGCGCGCTGGGGCGACGGGCCGGTCATGCGCTCGACGCACGGCATCTGGGGCGACTCCCAGGGCAACATCTACGCCGTCCAGCCCGGCAGTTGGACCCCGCGCGCTCGCCGCATCGTCAAATACGAGCGGCAATAGGCCCCCTCCCCCGGAGGCGCCATGACCGACAGCGAAGCGGTGCTCGCCGCCAACCGCACCTTCTACCGCGCCTTCGCGGCCCGCGACATCGCGGCGATAGAGGCGTTGTGGGCGCGCCGCGCGCCGGTTGCCTGCATCCACCCGGGCTGGCCGGCGCTGGTGGGGCGCGACGCGGTCGTCGAAAGCTGGCGCGGCATTATGGGCAACCCGGCCTCGCCGAACATTTCCTGTCACGACGAAGAGGTGCTGCTCTACGGCGATACGGCGCTGGTTCTGTGCCGCGAGGAACTGGACGGCGGTACCTTGATCGCCAGCAATTTCTTCGTCCGCGAGGATGGAGAATGGCGGATCGCCCACCATCAGGCGGGCCAGTTCGCGGCTCGCCAGGCTGCGATCCGCGATCGCGACATCCCGGTGCCGCCGCGCTCGCGGCTCAATTGAAACGGGTACGGCGGCGCTGCGCGGCGGCGGCCTGCGCCGCCTCGACCGCCTGCCGCACCTGCCGAAGCCGATCGCAGGTCTCAGCATCGAGCAACCCGTCCCAGCGCTCCGGCCGGAAGCGGCGCTGAAAGGCGGCGAGCGCCACCGTTTCAGTGGCGCTCGTCACGCAATAGCCGATGCGGGCAAGGTCGGACAGCGCGGCGGCGCGCTGCATCACGCCGACCCCGATGCCGCGCCGGCCCGGCGAGCCGGCGCGGGTCGGCGGCCACAGGCCGATGCCGGCGCGCGCGAGGCGCGGCCAGTCGAACAATTCGCCGGGATCGGCCTTGCGGTCGGGGGCGATATCGGCGTGACCGACCACCCGGTCCGGCGAGATCCCATGGCGCGCCACGATATCGCGACACAATTCCTCGACGGCCGCCATCTGCGCCTCGGGAAAAGCCCGGTATCCCCACTCATGGCCGGGGTTGACGATCTCGATGCCGAGCGAGACGAAATTAAGATTGGTCTCGCTCTGCCAGCACGATACGCCGGCGTGAAAGGCGCGCCGCGCCTCCGGCACCAGTCGCCAAATCGTGCCGTCCTCCTCGATCAGGTAATGCGCGCTGACCTGCGCGGCCGGGTCGCACAGGCGGTCGAGCGCCGCTTCGGCGCTCTGCATGCCGGTATAGTGCAAAACCACCATGTTGATCGGCCGGATGTGGGGCGGCTCGCCGCGGCTGTCGTGATTGGGCGACGGCCGGTCGCGCACCCTCTCCTGCACCATCGCCCGCATGCCACCAACCCGCCCGCCTCGCCATTCCCGCATCCTAGGAGAGCCGGGAGCAGCGCGGAAGCGTTCTGCCGGCCGCGCCACGCATGATTTATGTCATTGTGATGGCGGCGATCTCGGGGCTACGCTAACCATCGGTCGGAAAGCTGCGGAGGCGCCGATGTACGGGTCGAGTTCATCGCGGCGGCAGCTCCTTCGGCGCAGCGGGCTGTTCGCGCGGCTGGACGACAATGATCTCGACGCCCTTCTCGCGCGCTCGATGGTCACCCGCCACGCTGAGGGCGAGCCGATCTTCGCCAAGGGCGACCCCGGCAACAGCATGATGGCGGTCCTGAAGGGCGAGGTCACGATCACCGCGCCATCGAGCGATGGACGGCAGGTCGTGCTGACCGCGATGCGCGAGGGCGACGTGTTCGGCGAAATCGCCCTGATCGATGGCAAGGAGCGCACCGCCGATGCGACTGCGGCGAAGGCGTGCGAACTGCTGGTGGTCGCGCGCGGATCGCTGCTGTCGCTGTTGGAGCGGCGGCCCGATTTGTCCTTCGATCTGCTCACCGTGTTGTGCGAGCGGTTGCGGCGGACCAACGAGCAGGTCGAGGACCTCGCCTTTCTGGACCTCCAGACCCGCCTCGCCAAGGCACTGCTGAGGCTCGCCGGAGGATCCGAGGGCGCGGTTCCACCGTCTCGGCCGGTGGCGATCAAGGTCTCGCAACGGGTCCTCGGCGAGTTGGCCGGCGGCTCGCGCGAGAGCGTAAACAAGCACCTGCAGGACTGGAAGCGGGCCGGGATCATCGCGATCGAGAGGGGTGCGATTATCGTCCGCGAGCCGGCCGCCCTTGTCGCGCTGGCCTGAGTTTCGGCGAATTTCGTTAATTTTTGGCTGCATCTGTGAGCTTCCTCACAACCGACGCAGGACTGATCTGCCCATAATTCCCCGAACCCGGGCATTTTGGATTTTACCAGGATGCGCCAAGCCGGGAGTAAGCGGGGTGGAGCGCAGCCATGTCGCATAATGCGTCATTGATAGAGGATTTGAGATCACAGCGCGAAACGCTCGGCTGGAAGCTTGCCGACGTCGCTCGCCGGAGCGGGCTTGACGAGACGTCGCTCGCTGACTGGGAGCGGGGCATCGAGGCGCCTGGCCTCGACGCTTTGCAAAACTGGGCGGCGGCGCTGGGCATGACCGTCAAGCTGTCCCCGGGTGGCAGGCAGGCGCGGGGCGGCGTGCGGCTCGATTGGGAGAACCGCCGCATTACGGTCGACGGTAAGCCGGTACGGCTGACGCCGATGGAATGGCGGGCGCTCGAACTGCTCGCCCGCACGCCGGGCCAACTGGTCTCGCACCAGGCATTGTATCGCCATCTGTACGGCGAAGAGCGCAGCGACCGGGCACAATCCACCGCGGTGCGGGTGCTGATTACGAAATTGCGCCGCCTGTTGCCGTTGCGCATAGAGGCGCGCTGGGGGCGGGGCTATGTCGTCGCCGGCATCGAGCCGCCGCCGCCAGAGCCTGGTCCGCGTCCCCTTGTCGGGGCCGCACCCGATGGCGCCGGAGGCCGCGACGGTCCCGCGGCCGGCCCGACCTCGCCTGTTATCTCCCATAGGGAGCACGTCGCTTTGCCGCGTCTCGCCGCGATCTCCCCGCGACGCGACCCGGCCGTGTTCGGCGAACATGGATTGCGCCATTTCCCGCTCTCGGTGCGGCGCAACGAGGAACTCGGGATCATTGACCGCTTTCTCGCCGAACGCGGCGCGACGCGCTGCCCGGACACGGCGGCAATCCAGAAATCGCCGCTGCCGACCCTGGTTTGGGACAAGGTGAAGCGAAAGTGGGTGCGCCCCCCGGCCCAGGACTGCTACGCGGGCTGAATGTCACCCGCCGGGCTCGCACCCGGCGCCCTGCTCCGATGCGAGGGTAGGCGCTGCCCGATCGGAGGCCTCGGCGAGGGAGGCGGTGACGGCCAGCCCGTCGATCAACGCCGCCGGGTCGTGCGTACGGATCAGGTCGGCGCCATGTGCCGCCGCGAAAAGCTCGGCGACGAGGCTTGCGGGGCCGAGTTCCGCCGGGTTCCGGCGGCCGGTTGCGGCGGCGAGAAACGATTTGCGCGACACCGAGATCATCACCGGCAGCCCGAACGCACGTTTCAGCCGCTCGACCCCGGCCAGCACGCGGAATGAGGTCTCCGGCCGCCGGCTGAGAAAAAAACCCATCCCCGGGTCGAGGATCAGTCGCTCGCGCGCGATCCCGGCGGCCGAAAGCCGGGCGATGCGTTCGGCGAAAAAACCCTCGATCCGCAGCCAGACCTCGTCGGCGGCGACATCGACGCGCTGCGCCCGGTCCTGGACTGCGATCGCATGCATCACGACAAGCCGACAGCGCGCCGCCGCGAGATCCGGATAAAGAGTGGGATCGGGAAAGCCCCGGATGTCATTGAGATAGTCGACGCCGCAAGTAAGCGCGAAACGCTGCACCGCCGGGGCGAAACTGTCCACCGACAGGACAGCGCCGGTGCGGGCGAGCGCGGCGAGGACCGGATCGAGCCGCGCGATCTCCTCGGCCGGCGCTACCGGGGCGGCGGCGACATTGCTCGCCGCGGCGCCGAGTTCGACGACATCGGCGCCGCCCGCCACCAAGCCGCGTCCATGCGCGATGGCGGCGTCGGTGGCAAGAAAGCGTCCGCCGTCCGAGAACGAGTCGGCGGTAATGTTGAGAATGCCGACGATCAGCGGCCGCGCCATCCCCTCACTCGCGGCTGCGTTCGAGGACCGCGCCGACTGCTTCGGCATCGGGAAAAACGTCGAGCTTTTCGACCTCGATGCGGGCATGCCCGACCCGCGGATCGGCGAAGCAGGCGTCGCAGATGCGCTCGGCGAACCCTTCGCAAAGATCGATATGCCCGGAGGCGGCGATGCGGCGGATCGCCGCGACGATATGCTCGTAATTGATGACCTGCCGGCGCTCGTCGCCGGGAAAGCCGGCTTCGGCGGTCGCCGTCAGCTCGACCGACACGCGCACCCGCTGCAGCCGCTCGCGCTCGGCGCGGCGGATCCCGATGCTGCACATCAGCACGAGTCCGCGGACGCGGACGCCATAGCGTTCCGGCACGTGCCTGTCTCCTTGTTGCTCTTGCCGCGCTGCCGATGAAGCGGCCCGCGGGCGAGCATGTGGCGCGAATTCCCCGCGTTTGCAATGCGCCGAGGCGCCTCATCGTGGCGGGGAGCGCGCCCCCCGCGGCGCTAATGGATGACGACGATGCGCACCGGCCCGTCGCGGCCGGTGACGGTGGCCGACACCTCGTCGCCAATCCGGTGCAGCTTGACATCCGCGCTGCTGTCGCCGAGCCGCAAACCGCGAACGTGCAGGTGGTCGAGAAACGGCGGCAGCATCGGACGATCGAAGCGGATTTCGCCGGCGGCATGGTCGAGTTCGAGCCCGAGGCTGGCCTGGATCAGCGCGAACACCGCGGCGCTGGCCCAGGCCTGCGGCGAGCACGCCACCGGGTACATGATTGGCGCCGTGCGGCGGCGGGCGAAACCGCAGAAAAGCTCCGGCAGGCGGCGCGGCTCCCAATGCGTTGCGGCGTCGAACAGGCCGGTAAACACCCGCAATGCCGGCTCGCTGAGGCCGTAGCGGGCAAAGCCGAGCGCGATCAAGGCGTTGTCGTGCGGCCACACCGACCCGTTATGATACGAGATCGGATTGTAGCGGATCGCAGTCCGCGACAGCGTCCGAATACCCCAGCCGGAAAAGCAGCCGACCCGCATCAGCGTATCGGCCACCCGCGCGGCACGTTCGGGAGAGGCGATGCCGGTCAGCAGCGCGTGTCCGGCATTGGAGGCCACCACCCGGCACTGCTGCTTGTCGCCGTCGAGCGCCGGTACGTAGGTCGATAATTCCTCGCACCAGAACGCCGCCTCGAAGCGCTGCCGCAGCGCCTCCGCCTCGGCCTTGAGCCGCCCGGCCGTTGTATCGTCGCCGAGCGCGCGCGCCAACCGCGCGGCCTGGCGCTTGGCGGCGAAGACGTAACCCTGGACCTCGCACAGCGCGATCGGCCCATGCGCCAGGCGGCCGTCCGCGTGGAAGATCGCGTCGAAAGAATCCTTCCAGCCCTGGTTGACGAGACCGGTGGCGCTGCGGCGATGGTACTCGACAAAACCGTCGTTATCCGGATCGCCCGCCCCGTCGATCCATTGCAGGGCCGCCGTTACATTGGGCCATAACCGCCGTATGGTTTCGAGGTCGCCGGTGCGGCCGAAATACCGGCCCATCAGAATGACGAATAGCGGCGTCGCATCAACGCTGCCGTAATAACGCCCGAACGGCACCTCGCCGAGCCGCGCCATCTCGCCGTGGCGCATCTCGTGAACGATCTTGCCCGGTTCGGCATCGCGCGCGGGGTCGCTCTCCATGGCCTGCGTGGCCGCGAGGAAGCCGAGCACGCCCCGCGCGATCTCGGGATCGAGCCACAGCATCATCAGCGCGGTGATGATCCCGTCGCGGCCAAAGGGCGTGCTGTACCAGGGGATCCCGGCATAGGGATAGGGGCCGTACTCAGTCACCGTATTCAAGATGTAGATGTCGGACACCGAGCGCCGTGCCAGCTCGTTGAAGATCGCGTTGGACCCCTCGATGCTGGCGGCGCGGCCGCTCGCCGTGTGGAAGGCGTGCCGGCGGGCGCGCAGCCCATGGTAGAATTGCCGCACGCTCCAGGCGTCGGGCACCCGCTGGTCGCAGCTGACATGCCAAGTCAGCCGCTGCCATTCGCCGGGACCGAGCTCGACGGTGTAGATGGCGCGGCGCGTATCGAGCGCCTTCGGCGTCGGGGAAAACGTAAGGGTCGTGACCCGTTCGGCCCGATCGAGGCCGCGGTAGCGCAGCGCCACCCGGTCATCCGCCAGACGCTCCGCCGCGTGATGGCCGCGCCGCAGCCGATGCTGTCCGCGCACCTCGAAAAGGTCGGCGAAATCCGCAGCGAAGCGAATCTCGAGCGTGATCGTATGCCGCACCAGGTCGTAGTTGCGGATCAACAACAATTCGTTGAGCGCCGATTGCCAGACGAACTGGCGCCGGCTGATGTAGATCAGCTCGCGCTTCAGCGTCGTCCCGTCGGCTGCGGTCGTGTCCGGATTGGCGAGGTCCACCGGCAGCAGAAAATTTTCTTCGACCGGGTTTGAGCTGAGCACCAGCGGCCGGCTTCCGTTGAGCCGCAATTCGAGAAGCGACAGGAAGCGCGTATCGCGGTGATAGAGCCCGTCGGGGCTACTGCGGTCGCTGATATCGCCGAATGTATTGAGCACGGCGAACGTATCGCCGTGCTTCAAGATGCGGGTCCGCGGATCGCGGAAGCCCTCGGTCGTCTCAATGCGGAACTGCGATTCGTCTTCCTGCCGCAGCGGCACAACCGCCATTCTGTGCTCCTCGATAGCCCTACTCGGCCGCCTCCCGCGTGGCGACCCGCCGCGGCGCTCTCGGGAAATCGCGCCGGCCCGTCCCCGACAGGACCCTCTCGTATAGCGAGAGGTAATCCAGCGCCATCCGCTCGGCGCTGAAGCGCTCCCGAGAACGCCGGCGGATCGCGCTGCGGTCCAGGCCCAGCGCTCGCGGCACCGCCTCGGCGGCGCTCTCGACATCATCAACGATAAAGCCGGTCAATCCGTCCTCGACGATCTCCGGTACGGAACCGTAGCGGAGCGCGATGACCGGGGTGCCGGTCGCCATCGCCTCGATCATCACGAGCCCAAACGGCTCCGGCCAGTCGATCGGAAACAACAAGGCCGCAGCCTCGCCGAGAAACCGGGCTTTTTCGTGATCGCCGATCTCGCCGATAAACTCGACGAGCGGGTTGTCGAGCAGCGGCCGGATCGTTGCTTCGAAGTAGTCGCGATCGACCCGGTCGACCTTGGCGGCGATCCTGAGCGGCAATCCGGCGCGGCAGGCGATTGCGATCGCCCGGTCGGGCCCCTTTTCGGGGCTGATGCGGCCGAGGAACGCAAGGTAGCGTCCGCCGCCATCGCCCGGCCGCAGGTAATCCGGCAGGCCGTGCAGCACCGTGCCGCACCAGTTTGCCCATGGTATCGGCCGCCGCTGCGCATCCGATATCGAGATGAGCGGCATCATGGCGAACTCGCGCATCATGATCGGCAGGTCCGGCAGGTCCAGCCGCCCGTGCAGTGTCGTCAACGTATTGTCGGGACGGTCGGCAAACAGTGGGAAATGCAGATAGTCGGTGTGGAAATGCAGAATATCGAATTGATGCGCGCGCTGGCGCACCCGATGGAGCATCGCCAGGTGATGGACGAGCGGGTCCTTGCAACGCTCGTCGAGGCGCAAGGCGGTGTGGCAGCCGGCCTCGAGTGCGGCCAGCGTCCGTGAGTCGCCGCTCGCGAACAAGGTCACGTCGTGGCCGAGCCGGACCAGCTCCTCGGTCAGAAACGAGACGACGCGCTCGGTCCCGCCATACAACCGGGGCGGACAGCTTTCCATCAGCGGAGCAACCTGAGCGATACGCATAACGTAAACCCTACAAAGCCGCGCCGAACCTGCGCAGGAGTGGAACGCAGATGACCCGCAGGGGTTACCCGTTGACCCTGATGCAGCGGGAAAGCGGGTGCATGCTCAACCCGCCGGGCCGCTGAACGTGGTTTTTGCCGGGCGGTTCCGGGTGTGACAACAGCGGCCGGGCCGGCGCCCTGGCGCTTGACCGGGCGGGGGCCGCCTCTATCCTGCGGCGATGCAGTTTGGCGTTCAGTTCTTCCCCGACGTGCGCCCCGAGGAGAAATCGGCGGAGGCCTATTTCGCGGAGGCGCTCGATCTGGCGGAGGAAGCGGACCGGCTCGGCTTCTCGCATATCCGCATCGTCGAGCATTATTTTCATCACTATGGCGGGTACAGCCCGAACCCGATCGTCTTTCTCGCCGCCACGGCGCAGCGCACCAGGCGGGCACGGCTGGTCACCGGCGCGGTGTTGCCAGCCTTCAATCACCCGCTGAAGCTCGCCGGCGAAATCGCGATGCTCGACGCGCTGAGCCGCGGCCGGCTAGAGGTCGGCTTTGCACGCGCCTTTCTACCGCACGAGTTTCGCCGGTTCGGCCGCTCGCCCGACGAGTCGGTGGCGCGGTTTCGCGAGGGGGTGGAGCAGGTCGATCTGCTGCTGCGCCGCGAAAACGTCACCCATCACGGCCGCTTTCACCGCATCGAAAACACCACCTCGCTGCCCCGGCCGACCCAGAGACCGCGGCCGCCATTCTACGTGGCGGCGCTCAACACGCCGGAATCGTTCGAATTCGCCGGACGCATGGGGTATTCGGTGATGGCCATCCCGCTGGTCGCCGCCCGCATGCGCCCGCTCCTGGCCGCCTATCGCGAGGCGTGGCGGGCGGCCGGGCATCCCGGCAACGGCAAGGTCATGCTTGCCTTTCACCTCTATTGCGAACCCGACGGCGACGCGGCCCGGCATTTCGCATCGCCGCTGCTTGACGCCTATCTGCATTCGCTGGTCGAGGCGGCCTCCGACTGGCTCGACGGCACAACCTCGACCGATTATCCCGGCTATGACAAGGTCATCGCCGCGTTGCGCGCATCGAACGCCACCGAGCAGATCGCCTCGGGCGCCGCCTGGATCGGCTCGCCCGACGAGATCGGCGCGACAATCGCGCGGCTGCAAGAGGAATTGGGCGGCTTCGAGCAGGCTTCGCTGCAGGTTAATTTCAACACGATGCCGTACGAGCCGGCGCTCGCCTCGATGCGCCTCTTCGCCCGCGCCGTCATGCCCCGCTTCGACCGGGTTCCCGATGGACCATGAGCATTATCCCGACGACTATCTGCGCCAGATCCTGACGGGCTGCCGGAGGATCGCGGTGGTCGGCGCCAGCCCGCGGCCGCACCGGCCAAGCCACGGGGTCATGCGCTATTTGCAGCGCCAGGGGTATCGCGCGATCCCGGTCAACCCGTTCGCGGCCGGCAGCACGATCCTCGGCGAGCGCTGTTATGCGAGCCTCGCCGAGATCGCCGGGCCGGTCGATATGGTCGACATTTTCCGCCGCAGCGAGGCCGCCGGCACCGCCGTCGACGACGCGATCCGGGTCGGCGCAAAGGCGATATGGATGCAGCTCGGGGTCGTCGACCATGATGCCGCCCGGCGCGCCGGGGCGCACGGCATCAAGGTCGTGATGAACCGCTGCCCGGCAATCGAAATCCCGCGCCTCGGCTTGGAGCGCCGCTGAACCAGCTTGAGTCGCAGTGCCGGCGAAAGCCGGGACCCATTTTTCAACAACCGGGATGTGGCCGGCGTGGGTCCCGGCTGTCGCCGGGAAAGCGGGTGCTTGCTATTCAGACTGACAGGACGCTGGATATCACCGGCGCGCCGCCTCGCGGCAAACCAGCACCCGGCGCCGGTTGCCGACGCTGCAAAAGAGCGGCGCGTCGGGTGAGGCGGTGCCGGCGCGCAAGGCAATCGCGCGCGCCAGCATGAACTGGGTCACATCGCGGAACGGTTCGAGGCCGCGGCGGCCGATCGGGTGCCAGGCGACATCCTCGAGTTCGTCGGTCGAGACCGGCTCGCCGAGCACGTCGTCGCCGTCGGCAAGAAAGAACCGGGTGTTGAAGCGGCGGAACACCCTCGTCGGGGTGATGGCGCGCCCGACATAGGTCAGCCGGTCGAATGCGGCGGCGGCGCCGGCCTCGGCATAGGCCGCCTCGATCCGGCTGGGCCCAGCCGGCGATGAAAGTGCGGGACCGGCGCGGCTCCCGACCAGCACGCCGACCTCCTCCCAGGTCTCGCGCAGCGCGGCGCGGGCGCAGCGCAGCAGGATGGGGGTCAGCTGCCCGCCCCCGCTCTCGACCCGCCACTGGCGACGGTCTTCCGGATCAACCGCACCGCCGGGAAAGACATAGACGCCCGGCATGAAACGGAAATGCCCCGGCCGCCGGCCAGCCAGCAATTCAAGGTCGCGCCCCTCGCCGCGCAAAACGATCAGCGAGGCGGCGTCGCGCGGCCGCACGATCGTCGGCGTGGCGCGGACCGGCTCGGCGACATCGTTCATCTGGTCGATGCTATCTGCGGAGCGCGGGTGTCCCGCCCGCCTGCAGCCGGGACGGCCGCATTCCGGCTTTCTGCGGCGCTCAAAAGAACGCCAGAGTGCGGATCTCGATGCTCTCGCGCGGCCTTGCATGCGGCGGCGCCGAGGGATCGGCGAAGGCGGTGTGGGCGGTCCACCGCGCCCGTCCGTCGCGCAGCGACTCGTACACTTTGAACACCAGCGCCTCGTCCGGCCGCATGCGCGGGAACCAGTACCAGCGCTGCCCCGGGTCGAAGGTGATCGCGTAGGTCTGGCCCACCCGGTCCTGATAATGACGCTCGTTGACGACCAAGGTCTCGGGCCGCACGGTCTGGGCGTCGCAGATCGCCAGCGGATGGCTCTCCACCGGGTGGTTGATCGGCCGCCACACCTGGATCACCGCGAAGCGGCCGGCGAGCAGCTTCTCCGCCTCGGCGCCCATGATGTCACGCACCCGCTGCGGTCCCGACCATTCGGTATAGTCGTTATGAACCCGGCTGACGATGTCGCGGATTTGGCGCGCCTCGCGCTCTTCGCCGCTGGCGGTGCGCAAGGTGTGGTCGAACACGACGACCCGCTTGGCGCCGCTGACCTCTTTGATCAGCGCCTCGCATTCCGGGTAATAGACCCGGCGAATTTCGGCTTCATCGTCGAAATCGCGCACCGCGGTCGGGGAGCGCACAAACCGGAACCCCTCGCGCTCGAACTCAAATCTTTCGGCCAGCGGGCGGCCGCTGCGAACCCGCACCCGATGGGTCTCGTTGCCGCCGCCAACCCGCTCGTCAAGCCCGCCGGGCCGCGCGACATGGGTCACCAGTCTGTCGCCGCTGCCGGCGAAATAGACAAGATCGGCCTCGATCGTATCGGGTGCGGCAT
>DASUKH010000155.1:0-4279 GCA_036278835.1 Allostellaceae bacterium | reverse complement strand
CCGGCCGATACGGCGCCGGAAAGCGAGGATTGCCTGACGCTCAACGTCTGGACGCCGGAGGTCGGCGATGGCGGCAGGCGGCCCGTCATGGTCTGGCTGCATGGCGGCGCCTTCGCCTACGGCTCCGGCAACCGGGCGGTCACCGAAGGGGCAAACCTGGCGCGCCGCGGCGATGTCGTCGTCGTCAGCGTCAATCACCGGCTCAACATTTTCGGGTTTCTGCACCTCGCGGATATCGGCGGCGAGCGCTACGCCCATTCGGGCAACGCCGGCCTCCTCGACCTGATCGCCGCGCTCCGATGGGTGCGCGACAATATCGAGGCGTTCGGCGGCGATCCCGGCAACGTCACGATCTTTGGCGAGTCGGGCGGCGGCGGCAAGGTCAGCCTGTTGCTTGCGATGCCGGCGGCGCGCAGCCTGTTCCACCGCGCGGTCATCCAGAGCGGCGCCGCGATCCGGGTCTCGACCCGCGAGCGCGGCAATGCCCTCGCCGAAGCCGTGCTGAACGAACTCGGCATCGGCCGCGCCGAGTGCGACCGCTTGCAGAACGTGCCGGCCGATCGACTGGCGGCGGCGATCGCGCCGGCATCGCGCGCCGCTGGGCGGCCGCCCTTGCCATTGCTCGACCGCTACGATTTCGGACCGGTCGTCGACGGGACCGATCTCCCGGCGCAGCCCTTCGATCCGAGCGCGCCGGCGATCTCCGACCACGTGCCGTTGCTGATCGGCGGAACGCGCGAAGAGAGCGGCTTCTTTCTCGCCGATGATGACGAAGTGTGGGATCGGCGGGTGACCGAGGCTTCGCTGCGCCGGCGGATCGCGGCGGTGGCGGGGACCGACGCCGATCGCGTGCTCGACTGCTACCGCACATTGCGGCCCGGCGTCAGCCGTGAAGAATTGCTGATCGCGGCATTGACCGGCTCCAATTTCTGGGTCCGCACCGTCATGCTCGCGGAGCGCAAGGCGGCGCGCCGGGCGGCGCCCGTGTGGATGTATTCGCTCGACTGGCGCTCGCCTTCCTGCGACGGCCGGTTGCAGGCGCACCACGCGATGGATTTGCCGTTTGTGTTCGATACGGTCGATGTGCCGGACACAACCAAGGGGGCGCCGGGAGCGCACGAACTGGCCGCAACGGTGTCGGCAACCTGGGCCGCCTTCGCGCATGCCGGCAGCCCGGAGAATTCGGCACTGCCGGCCTGGCCGGCCTACACTCCCGAAGAGCGCGCGACGATGGTCCTCGACAGCGAATGCCGGCTGATCGCCGACCCGGATCGCGATGCGCGGCTGTTGTGGCAGCGCATCGCGACGCGCGCCTAGCACGCGCAGCTGGACGGGATGAGGATCGATCCGCGACAGGAGCACCCATGGCAACCACGATCGCCGCGCTCTACCGCTACCCTGTCAAGGGCCTGAGCCCGGAGGCTCTCGATCGGGTGCCGCTCGCACCGCGCGCGTGTCTGCCGCAGGACCGGCGGTTCGCACTGGCGTTGCCGTCCACCCGGTTCGATCCGCTAACCCCCGAATGGCTGCCAAAGACGCGCTTCGCGATGCTGATGCGGGACGAGAAGCTGGCGGAGCTGCAGACCCAATTCGACCCGGAGACCGAGGAATTGACGATCCGGCACCGAGGCGCGCCGGTGTTGCGCGCGCGGTTGACCGAGCCGGCCGGGCGGGAGGCGGTCAGCGGTTTCCTCGCGGAGTTCCTCGGCGATCTGGTCGAGCAGCCGCTGCGGGTCGTGGTGGCGTCAGGACATACCTTTGCCGATGCCCGCAAACGGCCGAACGCGGCGGCGCACCAATATGTGTCGCTGATCAATCGCGCGAGCCTCGCCGCCCTCGAAAAGGCGATCGGCGCGACGATCGATCCGCTGCGGTTTCGTGCCAACGTCTATTTCGACGGCGCGCTGGCCTGGGACGAGCTCGGCTGGATCGAACGCCATTTCGGGCTTGGCGGGGCCCGGCTGCGAATCGTCTCGCCGATAACCCGGTGCAAGGCGACCGAGGTCAACCCGGCAACCGCCGAGCGCGACCTCGACATCGTCGGCGCGCTGCAGCGGGATTTCGGGCACAATTTGATGGGTGTTTACGCCGAGGTCATCGACGGCGGCGAGATCGCCCTGAATGATGCGTTGACGGTGCAACCCGCCTAGCTGCTCCTTCGCTCACGCCGCTTTTGCCACCGACGCCCGCGCGGCGCCCCGCACGAGATCGACGAGATGGAGCGTGTCGGCCGGCTCCGCGTCGCCGCGCCACGCGACATGCTGGTCCGGGCGCACCAGCACGAGCTTGTGGCGATAGTGCTGCGCTGCCTCGTGCGATCTCACGTCGAGAACGGCAAGCGGGAGACCACGCCGCGCGGCCGCCGCCACGATGCCGGCGACAGGCGCCGTGGGGTCGAGGCGCAGCAGCGTATAACCCGGCCCCATCGCGTCGTACAGCGAGCGCCGCCCTTCGAGCCAGAAATGCGGTGCGCGACAGCCCGGCACCGTGCTCGAGGTGAACGTGCCCATTGTGTAGCCGGGCGCCTCCTCCCCGTCATAGGCGACGATCGGCGATTGACCGTAGAAGTAGCCGAAATTGAGGCCACCGCAGCATTGCTGCTCCACGTCGAGCGCGTAAGCGATCTGTCCGGCGGCGGCGCGCGCTGTCTCGCCGGTCGCATCCGGCCGCTCGATCTCCGCCGACAACGCGTTGCGCTGCATCATCCTTTGGTGTCCGATGTCGGAGATGATGCGCGAGGCCTGGTCGGTGATCGGCTGGCGCTCCGCTTCGTAGGCGTCGAGAATCTCCGGCGCGGCCCAGCCGTGGAGGACGCCGGCAAGCTTCCAGGCCAGGTTGGCTGCGTCCGCGATGCCGGCACTCATGCCGAAACCCCCAAGCGGCATCCAGACATGCGCGGCATCGCCGCAGATGAACACGCGCCGGTCGCGAAACCTGCTGGCGACGAGCCGGCGGGCGGTCCAATCCTCATGGGACAAGAGCTCGTATTCGAAGCCGGGCCCTACGCCGAGAATCGACCGGATCACCCAGTCGCGATCCAAATGATCCAGCCCGGTTTCTCCAGGATAGGAATAATTCTGAATGTTCCAGGTCTCCCGCCCGTCGACGGCCATCGTGCCGCCGCAGCGGCGCGAATTGAGCGAGAAGTAGAGCCAGGCCGGCTTGCCGGGCAGCAGGCTCTTCAGTTGCGGCGCCCGGACGTGGAAGGATTGCGCGTACTGGAGCACCGGGATCCCGACGAACTCGGAGCCGATCGACTTGCGCACAAGCGAGCTCGCCCCGTCGCACCCGACGAGGTAGTCGCATTCGATCGTTGAGCGCGTGCCGCCATCGAGGTCGACGACGCTCGCGGTCACGCCCTGCTCGCCCTGGGCGAGGTCCGTGATCTCCGTGCGATGCAGGATGCGAATGCGGGGCTGCTCCGCAGCGTGCGCGAGCAGCACCGGCTGAAAAAACTTCTGGTTGCAGCGATGCGTGTGCTCGGGCGTCGGCCAGGCCGTGTCCGGGCCGCGTGCGGCAGGCGTGCCGCGCTCGCCGCGCGCCGGAATGGGGATGCGGGAGAACTCGATGCCGGTGACGCTCGTCGCCGAGACGATGTCGTTGGGATAGTCCGCAGGCAGCCCGATGCCGCGCAGCTTGTCGGCGAGGCCGAGCCGCCGGAAAATTTCCATCGAGCGGGCGCCGATCTGGCCGCACTTCACGTCCGGAGGGTCGTCGGCAGGGCGGCGCTCGGCGACCACGACATCGATGCCGCGCCAAGCCAAATCCATGGCCAGCGTCAGCCCCACCGGACCACCGCCGGCAATCAGCACCCTCGTTCTCATACGATCAATCCCGCGCGATAGCGTCTGACAGCTATCCTTAGCCGGGAGCGGCCAAATGGAAAAGGGTGCCCACGCCTACCGTTGGATGAAAGGGATTGGCCCCTCGAAAATCCGGCCGGGTTTTGCGGTCGCCTCGCGACAAGGTTCTTGGCGGCCGACCGCGCCGAAAGGGCTTGGTCAACATGAACGGGAACCCGCACGGTCGCGATTACGGGGGCGATGCCGGGAAGTGCATGGACGCGGTGGCGAAGATCACCGACGCCAAGACGAAGGCCGCTGGTCTTCTTTAGAAACCGGCCGTCGTTCGGGTTCCGGGGGTCATTCGAAAACGCGGACCTCGTCGCGCAGATCGCTCCAGATGCGGGCGTAAATGTCACGAAAATCGGAAGCGGTGGCGAGCTCGGCAGGAGGAAGGCGCGGCCGCGGCAGCTCGATCGGGATCACCGATTTGACCC
>DASUKH010000154.1:0-6613 GCA_036278835.1 Allostellaceae bacterium | reverse complement strand
GCATTCCCGCCTCCCTCTATGGCCCGGCCGCCGGCTCCTCGCCGGCGAAGAAGTATTCGATCGGCGCCTCCAGCGCCGCCGCGATGTCATAGAGGCGACCCGCCGATACCCGGCTCAGGCCACGCTCGTATTTGTGCGCCTGCTGAAACGCGACGCCGATGCGCCGCGCCAGCTGCTGCTGCGTCATGCCAAGCCGCAATCGGCGCTCGCGGATGCGGCGGGCGACCCGCAGGTCGATGATCGGGGCGAGAGGCTGCACCATCCCACCGCCCTCGCTGTCACGGCGACCCGATATGCATGGCTTTGAAACTATCCATGATACGCAGCGCCACCGGCGTGCCGATGACCAGGAATAGTGCCGGCAGGATGAACATCATCAGCGGGATCGCCAGAAGCACCGGCAGACGGGCGGCGCGTTCCTCCATGCGCGCCTGGCGCGCTTGGCGCATCTCCGCCGCCAGCACGCGCAACGACTCGGCGAGCGGTGTGCCGAACCGCATCGACTGCTTCAGCGTCGCGATCATGCCGCGCAACGTGTCGAGGCCGGTGCGCTGCGCGAGGTTTTCGAGCACCAGACCGACATCGGCCTGCACCCGCAATTCCGCGGCGGTTTCGGCGAATTCGGTGGCTACCGCCGGGTTCGAGACGCCGAGGTCGCGGCTGATCTGCTCGATCGACTGATCGAGGCTGAGCCCCGCCTCGCTGCAGATGACGAGCAGATCGAGCGCATCCGGCATGCCGGCGTCCAATTGCCCCCGCCGCCGCGCCGCAAACCGCCCGAGGACCAGATCGGGCACCCGCCAGCCGAGCATGAAGCCGGCCAGCGCCACCGTCACCTCGACGATGATGAAGTAAGACGCGATTGGGGCCTGCGCGACCAGCACCGCCAGGACCGCCGCCAGGCCGATCCCGCCGCACGCCTTCGCGGCGACAACGTTGGCAAGGTTATTCTGCCCCTTGATCCCGGCCATCGCGAGGAGGCTGAGCAGCCGTTCCTGCTCGGTCCGGCCGACGATCGGGCTCGCCGCGACCACTGCCCCGAACAGCCGGTGCCACGGCGTGCGGCGGAGATCGGCGGTCTGCGTGTCCTCCGGTTGCGCCACGCGCAGTGCCGCAAAGCGCGCCTGGCGCTGCTCGCTGTAGCCGATGCGCCACAGCCGGACGGCCGACACCAGCGCCGCCGCCAACGCCAGCACGACAATCGTCGTCTCGAGCGGAGAGATCGTGACCGGGCCGAGATGGATCGTCAGATAGCCCGCGACCAGCTCGGCCAGCGCGCCGGGTGTCATCGCAGGCTCCGTTTAATGATCCAGCTCATCACCAGGACGCCAACCGCCAGACTGAGGATCGCCATGCCGAGCATCAGCCGGCCGCGCTCGTCGGTAAACAACACGGCCATCAGCTTGGGGGCGATCAGGTAGAGCAGCAATCCGACGACGAAGGGCAGCAGCGACAGAACAAAGGCCGATGCCTTGTTCTCCGCCGACAGGGCGCGCGCTTTCAGCCGCAGCGCCTTGCGCGCGCGCACGATGTTGCTGAGATTGCCGAGCGTCTCGGACAGGCTGCCGCCAGTCCGCCGCTGCAACGCCAGCGCCACCACAAAGAAGCGGAAATCCGGCACCCGGATGCGCTCGGCGGTGCGCTGAAGCGCCTCCTGAGGTTCGACGCCAAGATGCATCTCGTCGAGAGTGCGGCGCATCTCGACGCCGACCGGATCGCCGATTTCGGCCGCCGCCACCGTCATCGCCTCGACCACCGGCAACCCGGCTCTGACGGCGCGGCAGATCAGGTCGAGCGCGTCCGGGAATTTGTCCAGGAACCGTTCGCGGTAGCGCGCCTGGGCGAGGCGCATGACGGCGAACGCCGTCACCGGCGCGAGCGCAGCTCCGATCAGGAGGGCGAGCGCCGGGTTCAACCCGACCAAGCGGGTCGTGAAGAAAAACACCAGCACTGTCGCGACGCCGCCGGCGATCAGCAAATGGGCCACGCCGATGCTCTTGCCGGCGGCCTCGAACTCGACGTCCATCTGCTTCCAGAGCAACAACGGCAGCTGGAACAGCCCGACCGCCCCCCTGCCCGAACGGCGGCGCCTCAAGGTCAGCCGCGGCTCGACCTCCTCGATCGGGCGGGTCGCCAAGGCGACGGCCTTCAGCCGGTCCTGCAGCCGCTGCCGGCGGCGGTCGGAGAGCGTGATCCATAAGGCCGCCGCCCCGAGCAGCATCGTCGCGCCGAGCGCCGACAGGGTCAGTTCATCCATTGCGCGGCGCTCCCCGCCGGTGCTCCGGGTCCGCCATCAACGCAGTCACCCCTCCGTGATGCCGACGGCCTCGAGGACCTGTTTCTCAAGCCCGTACTGCGCCGCCCGTATCAGCAGATCGGGGCGAAGCCGGCCAGACTCAAAGACGCCTTGAATGATCCCGTCGCGGCTCTCGCCGGTGTAGCGGAAGCTGAAAAGATCGCGGGCGGTAATAATCTCCCCTTCCATGCCGGTCAGCTCGACAATGCGGTCAACCCGGCGGATGCCGTCGCGCATGCGCTGAACCTGCACGATCAAATCGACCGCACTGGCGATCTGGGTACGGATCGCCCGCAACGGCAGACTCGTGTTGGCCATCAGCACCATGTTTTCGATACGGGCCAGCGCGTCACGCGGCGTGTTGGCATGCACCGTCGACATCGAGCCGTCATGCCCGGTGTTCATCGCCTGCAGCATGTCGAAGGCCTCGGCACCGCGCACCTCGCCGACGATTACCCGGTCGGGCCGCATGCGCAACGAGTTGCGCACCAGCTCGCGCTGCGGGATGGCGCCGGCTCCCTCGATGTTCGGCGGCCGGGTCTCCATCGAGACGACATGCGGCTGCTGCAGGCGCAGTTCGGCGGCATCCTCGATCGTGATGATGCGCTCGCCGGGGTCGATGTGGCGCGAGATGGCGTTGAGCAGCGTCGTCTTGCCCGACCCGGTGCCGCCCGAGACCAGGATGCTGGCACGGACCTGGGCGGCGAGCTGGAGAAACCGCGCCATCGCCGCCGAGATGTTGCCCTGCCGCACCATCACGTCGAACGTGATGTTCTGCTTGGCGAATTTGCGGATCGAGATCGACACCCCGTTGAGCACGATCGGCGCCAGCGCGATATGCACGCGGCTACCGTCGGCAAGGCGGGCATCGACCAAGGGGCTCGACTCGTCGATGCGGCGGCCGACCGCGGAGGCGATGCGCTGGGCGACGTTGACAGCATGCTGAAGGTCGCGGAATCGGGCGCCGGTGCGCTCCAGTTTGCCGCGCCGCTCGACAAAAACGCTGAACGGGCCATTGACCAGAATGTCGGTGACGGCGTCGTCGTCGAGCAGCGGTTCGAGCGGTCCGAGGCCGATCATGTCGTCGGCGATCTCGGTGGCGAGGGCGCCTTCCTCGCTTTCGTTGAGCTCGATCCGCTCCTCGCTGGCGATCTCCTGCACCAGCTTGCCGATTTCGATCTTGAGGGTATTGCGCGGCAGCCGGGCGGCGGCAGCCGGATCGATGCGCGACATCAGCGCCGAGCGGAGCCGTTCCTTTACCTCGGCCGGGATCGCCACGCTGTGCAGCGAGCGTTCGTTGCCATCGCCCTCGATGACGACAAGATCGCGCCCGCCCGGGCCGAAGACGCGGCGCCCGAACCCGCTAATCATCGACGCGACCTCCACCAGCCGCGCCGCTGCGCCGAACGCCCAGAGATCTCGCGGGTCAGCACCGACATCGCCTCAGCGAAACGACCGCGCCCGGCGCCCGGCGGCTGCCCGGTGTTGATCGCCTTGACAAAGGCCGCAGGTTCGTACGGCACCACGACGTTGGGCCGCAATTCGAGCACCTGCTGCATCTCCTTCAGCGAGATGGCGTGCCGGCCACCTTCGCCGCCGCGGTTGACGACGAGAAGGTTGCGATGCTCGGCCGCATCGGCGGCCAGGTCGGTTTTCAGCCGCGCCGCGTCGCGCCCGGCGTGCAGGCTCTGATCGGCGACGATCACCCGAAAATCGGCGGCATCCAGCGCCCACCGATAGGGCGCTCCGGGAATTCTCGGCACGTCGACGATCACATAGTGCGATTGGGCGCGCAGCACGGCGACGGCCGTCTGCACCGCTTCGGCGGTAAATTGGATGTCGTCGCGCAACGGCTCCTCGCAACTCAAGACCGCCAGCCGTTCGCCATTCATTGCGGTGACCCGCTCGATAAACACCGGATCGATGCGGCTCGGATTGACGAGAGCCTCGCGCAAGCCGGGGGTCGGCCGCATGTTGAGCGCGAGAGCGCAGGCCCCGTGCTGCAGATCGAGGTCGAGCAATGCGATGCGACGGTTCTGCTGGTTGGCGAGGTGCCAAGCCAAGCCGACGGCGACCGTCGTCGTGCCGACGCCGCCGCGCGCCCCGACGCAGGCCACCACCTTGCCCAGCTTCTGGCTGATCGCCGCCCCGCCACGCTCCGGCCGTCCGGCCAGGGCCCGCACCAGGAGTTGCGGGGTGACCGGCTTGACGATGTATTCGGTAATCCCGGCGCCGATCAAATCCCGATACAGCGCAACGTCATTGCTATTGCCGACTGCAACGACCGTGACGGCCGGTTCGCACACCTCAGCCAGTTCGTGCACCCGCGATACCGGCAAATCGGCATCGCTGATATCGACGATCAGGATCGCCGGCGAGCGTTCCGCATCGAGATGCTGGATTGCCTTGGCAATGCCGCCGCGCAGCACGCGGAAATTGTTGATCGACAACTGCCCGGCGCATTCGACGATGGCGGCCTCGCTCGGCGAGTCGGCGACGAACGCGAGCAGCGGCACGCGGCCCGCCGGCGCCTTGGCTGCGGCCTCGATCGGCGCGGCGCGTTCGATTGCGTTCGGCATGCTGGACGAGGCGGCCATGTTCCCTGCTTTCACCAATTCACATTCGCCACTTTACTGGACCTTGACCCGTTCCGGCGCCTTGCTGCCGCGCAGCACGGCGATCACCGGCGGATCGACCACCACATTGGCGGGAGGCCGTACGCTGCCGAGCGCCGGCGACACGTCGCCCGCCCAGGTCGCGGCGACCGGCTTCAGCTCGGGTCCTTGTTTCGCCTCGGCCGGCCGCAGGGTCAGCGATAATCTGCCCAGTTCGGTGGCGACATTGATCTTCTGCGCCTGCGCCGGGGTCACTTCGAGCGTCACTGTGTGGCCAAAATCGTGATTGGCGACGGCGGCGCCGCCGCTTGCCTTTCCGGTCTCCCACCCGACCGCGAGCACGCGCAAATCCTCGACAACGGTCTCGGCGACCGAACGGCGCGCCATCCCCTCCGCACGGCCGTTAAAGCGCTGCGTCAGGATCACGTCCACATGATCGCCGGGTTCGAGCAACCCGGCGCTCGCCCCACCCGTCCTGACCGGGATCGCGATCGCGCGCTCGCCGGGGGTCAGCACGACCCGCAGGAAGTCGCGGTCGCCGGGTTTGACCATTACCTCGCGGCGGATTGGCTGCTTGGCGGCCACGGCGATCCGCAACGCGGCACCGTAAACGCTCTTCAGGACCTGCTCTTCCGCCAGCGGGTTCTGCTTGACCTGCGCCGGGGTGGGGCGAAGGATCGCGCCCCGCTCGGCGGCAGTCGGCAGCTGCCGCCACTCGATATCCTCAGCACGCAACAGAGTGCCCGGTTGTAGCGCGACCACGGCGACCAGCGCCTCCGGCCCCTTTTCCGCCACCGCCGATCCCGACATCTTCAGCGACATCGCGCGGAAGCCGATCACCCCGGCAACGCCGAGCGAGACCAGGAACAGCAGCGTAAGGATCGTTTTGGCGCGCATTGGAATTCACCCTGGGATAGGGGGCTGCAGCAGGAGAATGAGGATGCCGGCGGCGGCAATCGCAACCCCATAGGGGATCGTCGGCCGCGCCGACGCATCGGCCGGGGTCGGGGTCGGCGCCGAGGCCGCCACGGCGAAGCGAGGCAGCACTCTGGCGGCGATCAGCATCGTCAATGTCACGGCAAGCCCGCAAAAGCTCATCGCAAGCAGAAAACCGGGCAGCGCGTGGTAGCCGAGCAACAGCACAGCTGCGGCCGTCAGCTTGACGTCGCCGCCGCCGATCAGGCCGCGCCAAAACAGCAGAATGCCGCCGCCGAACACCGCGGCGGCGGCGGTAATCGTATACAGAGCGGCGGCCGGGTGGGCTTCGAGCGACAACCGGACAACGCCTAACGCAACAAGCGCCATCGGCAGCACGTTAGGGATGCGCCGCCGACGTATATCGCCGACGGCGGCAACCGCAAAAACTCCGGCCGCAGCAGCCGGGATCACATACAACACACGCAGTCTCCCGGAGAGGATCAGCCGCGGCCGTGGCCGCGGCCGCGGCCACGCTCGATCGCAACAGACTGTCGGTTCAGCTCGGGAAAGTGCCGGTGATGGAGCTGAGATAGCTCCCGACGGCGGCGAACATCGTCGAGATGTCGGTGCCGAGCACCCCGGCTGCGAGCGCCACGACAAGCGCGATCAGGCCGACCAGCAGACCGTATTCGACCATCGCCGCGCCGTCGTCGTCACGGCGAAAGCGCGCGAGCAACGGCGTCAGGCGCGATTGAAGCATATGAAGCATGGCAAGCATTAGACA
>DASUKH010000153.1:0-8652 GCA_036278835.1 Allostellaceae bacterium | reverse complement strand
CGCGCCGCCGCGGAGGAACCAGCCCCGGCCGCAACGATCAGCGGCAATCGCGGCCTCCAGATCGAGGAGAAGCTGATCTTCGAGCAGGATTCGCCGGGCCATTGCGGCGTCGATCTGCCGGCGCCGCCGGCGACAGCCTCGCGCCTCGGCGGCCTGGAACGCGGACCGATCGGCCTCCCCGGCCTCAGCGAACCGCAGGTGGTGCGCCATTTCACCCGCCTGTCGCAGAAAAATTACGCGATCGACAGCGGCCTTTATCCGCTCGGCTCGTGCACGATGAAGCACAACCCGCGGCTCAACGAGAAGCTGGCGCGGCTGCCCGGCTTCGCCGACCTGCACCCGTTGCAGCCGGAGGACACGGTTCAAGGCGCCCTCGAATTGATCGACACGCTGGCGCATTGGCTGAAGGTGCTGACCGGGCTGCCGGCGATCGCTTTGCCGCCGGCAGCGGGAGCGCAAGGCGAACTCTGCGGCATCATGGCAATCCGTGCCGCACTCGAAACACGCGGCGACCGACGCTCGCGCATCCTGGTGCCGGAATCGGCGCACGGCACCAACCCGGCGACCGCTGCCGAATGCGGCTACGCGGTCGCGGCGATCCCTGCCAACAGCCGCGGCCGGGTCGATCTCGCCGCGCTGAAGGCCGCGCTCGGGGCCGATGTCGCGGCCTTGATGCTGACCAATCCCAACACCTGCGGCCTGTTCGAGGACGAGATCCTTGAGATCGCCGCCGCAGTGCACGCGGCCGGCGCGTTCTTTTATTGCGACGGCGCCAATTTCAACGCGATCGTCGGACGGGTGCGGCCGGCAGACCTCGGCATCGACGCCCTGCATCTCAACCTGCACAAGACCTTCTCGACCCCGCATGGCGGCGGCGGACCGGGCAGCGGGCCGGTGGCCTTGGCCGCTGAGCTGGCGCCGTTCGCGCCATTGCCGTGGATCGTGCGCGGCGCCGACGGCTTTCGCCTGATTGAGCACCCGGAAGGCGAGGGGGCTCAGACGATCGGCCGGCTCAAGGGGTTTCACGGCCAGATGGGCATGTTCGTGCGGGCGCTCGCCTACATGATGAGCCACGGTTCGGACGGTCTCAAACAGGTCGCCGACGATGCCGTGCTCAACGCCAACTACCTGCGGGTGCGGCTCCGCGACGTGATGAGCGTCGCCTTTCCCGGCCCCTGCATGCACGAGGTCCTGTTTGACGACAGCTTTCTCAAGGATAGCGGGATTACCACCCTCGATTTCGCCAAAGCTTTGATCGACGAGGGCTTTCACCCGATGACGATGTATTTCCCGCTGGTCGTGCACGGGGCGCTGCTGGTCGAGCCGACCGAGACCGAGAGCAAGGCCGGCCTCGATCAGTTCGTTGCGGTGTTGCGCGGCCTGGCCGAGCGCGCCCATGCTGGCAAGGCGGAGGCTTTCCACGCCGCGCCGCGCCTGACCCCGCGCCGCCGCCTCGACGAAACCGGTGCGGCGCGCAAGCCGGTGTTGCGCTGGCGCCCCGAACCCATTCGGCAACAGGCGGCGGATTAGTCTATTATTCAGCCGTATCGGGTTGGCCCCCGAGTCGGCCGCCGCCTCCGCGAGGCCGCCGGGGCGATCCTATTCGGGGGGATTCCGTTGGGAAACGAGGCGATCGCCGCTGCGCCGGACCGGGCGCCGAGCGTCCCCGGTAACGGCCATGATGAATCCCTGGCGCGCGACCTTGCGGTGGCGCGCCAGGTGATCGCGGCCGAGATCGCCG
Source organism: Allostellaceae bacterium (assembly GCA_036278835.1). GTDB lineage: Bacteria > Pseudomonadota > Alphaproteobacteria > ATCC43930 > CGMCC-115725 > DATARH01. The sequence continues at coordinate 6,911 of DASUKH010000153.1, read as the reverse complement.
GCCTTGAGCGGCTGGCGGCGGGTCTTGACGTGGCGCTCGAGGGCGCGCTCGATCTCTGCCTCGCGGCGCGCGGGCGGCTGATCGTGACCGGCATCGGCAAGAGCGGCCACGTCGCGCGCAAGATCGCCGCCACTCTCGCCTCGACCGGCACCCCGGCATTGTTCGTCCACGCCGCCGAGGCAAGCCATGGCGATCTCGGCATGATCGGCGCCGGCGATGTGGTGCTCGCGCTGTCGAATTCCGGCGAAAGCGGCGAGCTGGCCGACATCATCGCCTATTCGCGGCGCTTCGGGATCCCGCTGATCGCGATCACCGGCGGGCGGCGCTCGGCATTGGCCACCGCCGCCGATATCGTGCTGCTGCTGCCGGAGGCGGCTGAGGCCTGCCCGATGGGGCTCGCGCCGACCACGTCGACGACGATGATGATGGCGCTCGGCGACGCGCTGGCGATCGCATTATTGGGGCGCAAAGGGTTCTCGACCGCCGATTTCCGGCTGTTCCATCCCGGCGGCCGACTCGGCCGGCGGCTGCTGCGGGTCGGCGACATCATGCACGGCAGCGACGCGGTGCCGGTGGTCGCGCCCGACACGCCGATGTCGGAAGCGATCCTGGTGATGACAGCGAAGAGCTTCGGCTGCGTTGGCGTGTGCGGCGCCGACGGGCGGCTGGTTGGGGTGGTGACCGACGGCGATTTGCGCCGCCACATGGACGACCGGCTGTTGTCGCGCGCGGTCGGCCAGATCATGCACCGCGAGCCGAGGACGATCACCGCCGCCCATCTCGCCGCCGAGGCGCTCGGCGCGATGAACCGCTTCGCGATCACCGCGCTGTTCGTCGTCGACGACACGGCGCGCCCCGTCGGGTTTTTGCACCTGCACGACTGCCTGCGGGCCGGGGTGGCATGAGGCTGGCGCTTCGCGGAACAGGCTTTCCGGCCCGGCGGCCGGACACGGTCGGGGGCCGCTCCGCCGTCGCGTTGGCCGACACCGACTATCGCCGCAGCCGGCGGGTCGCATTGCTGCGCCGGCTGCTGCCGGCGCTCGGGCTGGGGTTGCTGCTGCTGATCGCGACGTGGCCCCGCCTTGCGCCGCTGTGGGAGCGGATTCGCACCGGGTTCCCGGCGATCGACCTGCGCGATGCGCAGGAATTGCGGATGATCAACCCGCGCTATACCGGCGTCGATCGGCGCGGCCGGCCGTTCGTCGTAACCGCCGCGGTCGGCCGCCAGGTGCCAAAGCACCAGGACCTGATGTCGCTGCAGAAGCCGCACGCCGACTTGAAGACCAACGGCGGCGCCGACATCACCCTCACCGCCCGCACCGGCATCTATCAGCAGCAGACGCAACTTTTGGACCTGTTCGGCAATGTCACCCTGGTGCATCAGAACGGCACCCGCTTCGTCACCGACCGGGCGCGCGTCAACGGCGCGCGCGAAACCGCCGAGGGCGACGACCCGGTTGCCGGGCAGGGGCCGTCGGGGCGCATCAAGGCGCAGGGTTTCCGGGTTCTCGACAAGGGCGACACGATCCTGTTCACCGGCCGGGCGGACGCGCTCCTCAAGTCGGCGCCGCGCAGCGCAAAGGCACCGGCGCCGGCCGCGCTGCCCGCCCCGGTCGCCAGGGCCGCGGCGGAGGCGGGCGCCGCGATGGCGCACGAGCGGGCGGCGGCGCACCGGCACGCGTCGGCGCATCGGCATCGGGCGCATTCCCGGCATCGCGCCTCGCATGCCCGGGGGCGGCGGTGATGCCAATGCGATGTCGCCACCGGCAGGGGACGCTCGCCGCCGTCCTGCTTCTGTGCGCCGCCGTCGCACCAGCCACCGGCGCCGAGATCCCGGCTGCCGCGCCATCCGGTGTGGTGGCGCCAGCCGGCAACGAGCCGGTCCATATTCAGGCCGATTCGGGAATCGAGTGGCAGCAGAACGCGCAGGTGTATATCGCGCGCGGCAATGCGATCGCGAGCCGCGGCGACAATTCGGTGCATGCCGACCGGCTGATCGCCCATTACCGGCAGGTGAAGCGCGGGGCGGCCGGTGCCGCCTCCGGCACCGCCGGCGCGATCGGCGGCAACACCGAAATCTACCGGGTCGAGGCCGAGGGTCATGTCGTGCTAAAGCGCGGCGGCCAGACCGTGGTCGGCGACCGCGCCGTCTATGACATCGACCAGGGGGTCGCGGTCATCACCGGCAAGGGGCTGAAACTGACGACTGCGACCGATACCGTCACCGCGCGCGACAGCCTCGAGTGGTACGACCAGAAGCAGATCGCGGTGGCGCGCGGCGACGCCGTCGCGACCCGCGGCGACCGCGCGGTCCGGGCCGATATCCTGACCGCCTACATGGTCAAGACGGGGCCGGGCGAGGCCAAGACCAAGCCGCGCCCGCGACCCGGCCCGGCGATCAAGGCGTCGGCAGCGGGCAACGGCGCCGAGGGATCGAAGATCAGCCGGATCGATGCCCAGGGGCACGTCGTCATCTCCCGCGGCCGGGATGTCGGGCGTGCCGATTTCGGCGTTTATAACGCCGAAACCGGCATCGCCACGCTGATCCGCAATGTCGTGATCGAGCGCGGCAAGGATGTGATCCGCGGCGATCGCGGGGTCATGGATCTTAACAGGAATGTCAGCCGCATCCTGCCGGGCGTGCATCGGCGGGTGCAGGGCCTGTTCGTGCGCGACAAGGACGGTAGCGCGCCCGGCGCGACCGACAACGGCGGCCGGCCCGCCGCGCCGCCCCACAAGGGAAAGTGATGATGCGTGGCCGATCGGGCGAGCCGGTGCCGCATTATGCCGGGCCGGCGTGGCTAGAGACGCCGCCCGCGCGGGCGCCAGGGCCACCGGGGCCGCGGCTCGTCGCCGATAATCGCGGCCTTCTCGGCCGCGGTCTCGGCAAGAGCTTCAAGCGTCGGCCGGTGCTGCGCGGGGTCACCGTGGCCGTGCAGCGCGGCGAGGTGGTCGGCCTGCTCGGTCCCAACGGCGCCGGCAAGACGACCTGCTTCTACATCATTACCGGGCTGATCGCCGCCGATACCGGGACGGTCGAACTCGACGGACGCGATATCACCGAATTGCCGATGTATCGCCGCGCCCGCCTCGGGATCGGCTACTTGCCGCAGGAAGCCTCGATCTTCCGCGGGTTGACGGTCGAGCAGAACATCCGCGCGATCCTCGAAATCGCCGAGCCGGTACCCGAGGCGCGCGAAGCAAAGCTCAATGCGTTGCTGACCGAATTCTCGATCAGCCATTTGCGGCGCGCCGCGGCGATGGCTTTGTCGGGCGGCGAGCGGCGACGGGTCGAGATCGCGCGGGCATTGGCGACCGAACCAAATTTCTTCCTGCTCGACGAGCCGCTGGCGGGCATAGACCCGATCGCCGTCGGCGATATCCGCGACCTTGTCGCCCACCTCAAGGACCGCGGCATCGGCGTCCTGATCACCGACCATAATGTCCGCGATACGCTGAAAATCGTCGATCGGGCATATATCTTGCATGAGGGCCGGGTGCTGATGGAAGGTCAGCCCGACGCGATCGTCTCCGACGCCGAGGTCAGGCGGGTCTATCTCGGCGAACGCTTCAGCCTGTAACCAGCCGCTCCGCACAGGCCTTCGAGGTGAACGGATTGGGTTTGTCGCAGCGGCTCGAATTGCGCCAGAGCCAGAACCTGGTGATGACGCCGCAGTTGCGTCAGGCGATCCGCATGCTGCAGCTCTCAAACCTCGAGCTGGCCGGATTTTTGCAGGAAGAGATCGAGCAGAACCCGCTGCTCGAAACCGGTGATGGCGGCGACGAGCCGCCGCCGGTCGAGGCCGACGTCGCGCCGCCCGATGAGCCGATTGCCGTGGATGCGGCCGAGCATTGGCAGATGGCGGCCGGCGCGGATGGCGACGGCTCGGCCGACCGGGCCGATGATTCCGCATTCCGTCATTCCGCCGGCATTCGCGACGGTCTGCCGGGCATCGAGGAGAAGCCCGCTCCGCCGCATACGCTGCGCGAGCACCTTCTCGAGCAGATCGGCGCCGACCTGCCCGATCCGGTCAATCGGGCGATCGCGCTTTTGCTGCTCGAACAGCTCGACGAGGCGGGGTACCTGCGCGGCGGGCTCGACGAGACTGCCTTGCGCCTCGGTTGCCCGACGGAGCGGGTCGAGCGCGTGCTCACCCGGCTGCAGGAGTTCGACCCGCCCGGTGTGTTTGCCCGCGACCTCGCCGAGTGCCTGGCATTGCAGCTGCGCGACCGCGACCGCCTCGACCCGGCGATACAGCGCCTTCTCGACCATCTGCCGCTGCTGGCGGCGCGCGACCTGCCGGGATTGATGCGGCTCTGCGGGGTCGATGCCGCCGATCTTGTTGATATGATCGCCGAGATCCGCACCCTCGACCCGCGGCCGGGGCACGCCTACGACCCGCCTTTGGCGGCGCCGGTCGTGCCCGACGTCTTCATGCGCGCGCGGCCGGACGGCGCCTGGGATATCGAGCTGAACGATGCGACCTTGCCGCGCATCCTCGTCAACCGTCGCTATTACGCACAGGTGGCCGGCAGCGCTCCCGGCAAGGCAGAGCGCGCCTACCTCGCCGATCGCCTGCAGGCCGCCAACTGGATCGTCAAGTCGCTGCACCAGCGCGCCGTCACGATCCTCAAGGTCGCGGGCGAGATCGTCGAGCGGCAGGACGGGTTTTTCCGCCACGGCGTCAGCGGGTTGCGGCCGCTCGTGCTGCGCGATGTCGCCGACGCGCTCGGCATGCACGAAAGCACGGTCAGCCGGGTCACCAGCAACAAATACATCGCGACGCCGCGCGGCCTGTTCGAATTGAAATACTTCTTCACCGCGGCGATCGCCGCCACAAGCGGCGGCGAGCCGCATTCCGCCGAGGCGGTGCGTTTCCGCATCCGCGCTCTCGTCGATAGCGAGCCGTGGAACCGGACTCTCTCGGATGACAAGCTCGTCAAGCTTCTGCACGCGGAGGGGATCGACATCGCCCGCCGCACCGTCGCCAAATACCGCGAGGCGCTACGCATCCCCGCCTCGACGCAGCGCCGCCGCGACAGGGCAATGCCGGCGTGAGCGCGGTTCGTTGACTTGGCCGGCCCGCGCTGTTATATGCAGCGCAGCATGATCCGTTCGCGTCCCGAGCTGCGACTTACGACCCCGGCGTCCTGAAGGGCGTCGGCCGCCGCTCGTCTTGCGTTCCCGCAAGGGAACCCCTCCCGCGTTCGGGTAATCGTCATGGCTTTGCCGGTTTCGGGTTTTCCCTGCGTCGAGTTGCGCTGGAGCGGCGCGCGGCGACTTAGCACCGGCCGGGGGAATCTGCCCGCCGGCCGCATCGCCGAACCGCAACAGGCCGCCGCTCCGCAACGAAACAAGCCGGCGGTCCCGTGACCCGGGAGTTCCTTATGTCCGCCATGCCGATCCATAAATACCGCCCGTTCCCGCCGATCAATCTGCCCGACCGGCAATGGCCATCGCGCACGATCATAAAAGCGCCCGCGTGGTGCTCGGTCGATCTGCGCGACGGCAACCAGGCGCTGGTCGAGCCGATGGGGCCGGAGAAGAAGCGCCGCATGTTCGATCTGCTGCTCGGCCTCGGCTTCAAGGAGATCGAGGTCGGCTTCCCGGCCGCCTCGGATACCGACCTCGCCTTCGTCCGCGAGATCATCGAGGAGGACCTGATCCCCGCCGACGTGACGATCCAGGTGCTGACGCAATCGCGGCCCGAGCTGATCGACAAGACCTTCGCGGCGATCAAGGGCGCCAAGCGGGCGATCGTCCACCTCTACAACTCGACCTCGGAACTGCAGCGCCGGGTCGTGTTCGGCCTCGACAAGGCTGGCATTACCGACATCGCGGTGACCGGCGCGCGGCAAATCCGCGAGCTCGCGGCGCAGATGCCGGAAACCGACATCATCTACCAGTATTCGCCGGAGAGCTTTAGCGGCACCGAACTCGATTATGCGGTCGAGATTTGCGAAGCGGTGATGGACGTCTGGCGCCCGACCCCGGAGCGCAAGATGATCGTCAACCTGCCCGGCACGGTCGAGATGGCGACCGCCAATGTCTATGCTGACCAGATCGAGTGGTTTGCCCGCCAAGTCCGCAACCGCGACAGCCTCATCCTCAGCGTCCATCCGCACAACGACCGCGGCGCCGCGGTGGCGGCGACCGAGCTGGCGCTGATGGCCGGCGCCGACCGGGTCGAGGGCACGCTGTTCGGCAACGGCGAGCGCACCGGCAATGTCGATGTCATGACCCTGGCGCTCAACCTGTTCAGCCAGGGCGTCGAGCCCGGCCTCGTCGTCCATGACATCGACGCGGTGGTGCGCACCGCCGAATACTGCACGCAACTGCCGGTGCATCCGCGCCACCCCTATGCCGGCGAGCTGGTCTATACGGCGTTTTCCGGGTCGCACCAGGACGCAATCAAGAAGGGCTTCGAGGCTCTCGAAAAGCGCAACGACGATTTTTGGGAGGTGCCCTACCTGCCGATCGATCCGAAGGATCTGGGGCGCAGCTACGAGGCGGTGATCCGGGTCAACAGCCAGTCCGGCAAGGGCGGCATCGCCTATGTTCTGAAGGCCGATCGCGGCCTCGACCTGCCGCGCGGCTTGCAGATCGAGTTCAGCCGCATCGTCCAGGAAGTCGCCGACCGCACCGGCAAGGAGCTGACCAGCGCGGCGATCTGGTCGTTGTTCGAGGAAACCTATCTCGATGCCGGACCGGGCGGCGTGCGCCTCATCGACTACACGGTGCTGCCCGAGCGGCGGCCAAACGAGCGCCGCGTCGTCGCCACGGTGATAACGGACGGCGGCGAGCGCCGCATCGAAGGGGTCGGCAACGGGCCGATCGCCGCCTTTGTCGATGCACTGGCGCGTGATTGCGGCCTCGCGCTGACCGTGCTCGACTATCACGAGAACGCGGT
>DASUKH010000152.1:0-3174 GCA_036278835.1 Allostellaceae bacterium | reverse complement strand
CGACGGCATCCCGATCATGCTGGTCGACGAGGCGCGCCAGCTGCGCGACGACGAGACGCCGCCGCAGCGGCGCCTGCCGCAGCCCTGAGCCGAAAATGAGCCGAGGCAAGGAGCCGCCCTGGCCGGTCGAGTTGCGGTTGAAGCGCGCCGAGAAGCGGCTCGACATCGAATTCGACGACGGCAAGCGTTTCAAACTGCCGGCCGAGTACCTGCGGGTGGAAAGCCCCTCGGCCGAGGTGCAGGGGCACGGCCCGGGCGAGAAGACGATCGTCGCCGAGCGCGCCCATGTCGGCATCATCGATCTGGAGCCGGTCGGCAATTACGCCGTGCGCATCAGGTTCGACGACCTGCACGACACCGGGATCTTTTCGTGGGATTACCTCTACCAGCTCGGCGTCGAGCACGACAGGCGCTGGCGCGACTACCTCGCCGCCCTCGCCGCCAAGGGTCTCAGCCGCGAGCCGAAGCGCGGCTGATCGCCTTCGAGATTGCGTCGCGCGTTGGGCTGATCCGCGCCGCCCGCATTTGCGCAACCGGGCGCGGTCGCACAGGATGCCGCGGCAACCGCGCAAGAGGGAGAAAATGGCCGTCGCGCCGCAGCTGAAGAATACCAACATGACCACCCCCGAGTGGGAGGCGCGCTGCGAGCTGGCGGCGCTTTATCATGTCGTCAACCATCTGGGCTGGACCGACCTGATCAACACGCATTTCTCGGCGCGGGTGCCCGGCGAGCCGGAGACTTTCCTGATCAACCGCTACGGCGAGATGTTCGACGAGATCACGGCGTCGAGCCTGATCAAGATGGACATGGACGGCAACCTCATCGGCGACGCCGCCGCGTTCAACGATGCCGGCTTCACGATCCACAGCGGCGTCTACAAGGCCCGCCCCGACGCCAATTGCGTGACCCACACCCACACGCGTGCCGGGGCCGGCGTGTCGCTCATGGAAAAAGCCATCCGGCCGATCAGCCAGGACGCGCTGCACGTCTACGACGACCTCGCCTACCACCCGTACGGCATCCCGGCGACCGAGGAGGAATGCGATTCTCTCGGCCGCACCTGTCGGAGCGGCAGTTGCGTCGTGCTGATGAACCACGGCCTGTTGACCTTTGGGCCGACCGTGCACGGCGCCTTCCAGCGGCTCTACATGCTGGAGCGGGCCTGCGAGCTGGAGCTGCTGGCGCGGCAGATGAACGCCAAGCCGGTGTTGATCGACGATCATGTCGTGCACGCCGCCGCCGAGCGCATGAAGGCGGTGCGCGACAGCGCGACCTACGGCCTGTTGGACTGGCAGGGGATCGTCCGCACGGTCGAGAAGCAGGGCGCCGATTTCCGCCGGTAACTGTTGCTGACGCGTCAAGTTGACCGCTGTTTGTAGCGCATCAATTGACCGCTTTTGTGGTGGTTGTGGGGCCTGTGGGGATGTGGGGAACGCGCAGCGTTGTCCACATATCCACAGGCCGGCTGCCGAAGCGGCTCACGCAGCCAGTTGGTCATCGCACAGGTTTCCGGTGGCGTCATAGTCGGCGAGCCGATGCGGGCCGTGGAAGACCGCAAGGCGGCTGTCGGGATATTCGTGCACCCGCACCGTGGCGCGCACGAAGTGCGGCCGCAGCGGGCTCGGCGGAACCTGCAAGACAAGGCCGCGCCATTTGAGGGTGTTGTCATTGCCGACCCGGCGCTCCTCCTGAAGGCACAGGGTCTCGCGCGCCGCGCCGGCACGGTCGGGGATGAAGGCACTGCCCGCCGCGGCCGGCGCGATCGCGAAGAGGGCGTTGTGCTCCGGCAGGTAACGCTCGGCGATAAACCGGTTGGCCGCCGCGATCGTCGTGATGCCGGCCAGCGCCAGCTCCTTCGGCAGGCGGTCCTGGAGGGTGCGGAAGGCACGCTCGGAGCGCCCGCGCGCCTCGGGCGAATAGGCCGCGATGTGGCGGATGCCGAGCTGCGCCAACCCCCGCCCGACCTGGGTCCGCACCGTCTTGGAGACCGCCTCGCCGGCCTTGGGGGTATGGAAATAATGGCTGCCCCGGTCGGTGTAGAGCTCGCAGAACAGGCCGTGCCGCTCGATCACTTCAGCCAGCCCCCGAAAGCTCGAAGCCGTCCCTTCCTCCTCGACCAGAAAGGCCGAGTAGATCGCGCTCGTCGCGTCGTCCAGCGTGACGACAAGATCGTATTGCCGCTCCTCTCCAGGCAGCCACGCGAAGCGAGAGGCATCCTGGTGCAGCATCATGCCAATGAGCGGCCGGCGCGGCCGCTTCTTGCGATGCGCCGAGCGCTTCGGCGCCGGCTTCACCAGCCCCGCCCCGTGCAGCGACAGCCGGGTCACCGTGTAGCCCAGCTTGTAATCGTGCCGCTTTTGCAGCTGCTCGTGAAAATGCTTCACCGTGAAGCCCTCGTAGCGTTCCTGGTACAGCCCCAGCATGCGCTGGATCTCCTCCACCGCCGCCCGCCGGCTCGACGGCTTGCCGATCCGCCGGTCGCGCAGCCCCACCGCACCTTCATCGCGCAGCCGGTCGCGCCAACGCCGAAACGTCCGCTCCGAAATTCCCAGCATCTCCGCTGCTTCCTGCTGGTCCAGCTCGCCCCGTTCATGACGAGCGAGCAACCCCTCGAAACGCATCTCCCGTACCTCTTGCAGCACCTCCGCCCGGACCATCGACCGCCCCCCTTTCGAGCGGTTCTAAAACCGGACAGATCACGAGTCAGCTACAAAGCAGCCGATCACGGAGTGTCGGTAGCGCGTGAAGATGTCCGTCTTTCATAGCGCATCATATGTCCGCTTCTGCTGATGATGGGCCTGTGGGGTTGTGGGGAACCCGCAGGGTTATCCACAAATCCACAGGCCGGCGCCGCCGAGCGGGGTTAAGCGGCGCGCGCGGCATCGATCGGTTTGCCGGTGGGGTCGAACCGTGCCAGGCGGCTCGGCCCGTCGAAGATGGCAAGGCAGCCGTCCGGGTATTGGTGCACCCGCACGGTGGCTCTGACGTAGTGATGACGATGGCGCTGCGGCGGGATCTGCAGGCTGATGCCGTTCCAGTTGACGCAGTTGTCGCGGCCGACCTGGCGGCTGTCCTGGACGCACAGGACATCTTCCAGCGGCCGGCCGGCATAGGGCAGGAAGGCCGAACCCTCCTCGGCCGCCGGCACCGCAAAGCGGGCGTTGTAGTCGGGC
>DASUKH010000151.1:0-3773 GCA_036278835.1 Allostellaceae bacterium | reverse complement strand
CGCGCCGACCAGGCCGACGCCGCGGCATTCGCCGACCAGCGGATGATCGGCGAAGGAATGCAGCTGCCTCAGGAAGTGCGGCGCCAGATCGCGCGCGCGATCGATGATCTTCTGCTCCTCGTAGATCTTCAGCACCTCGAGGGCGCAGGCGGCGGAGGCCGGATGGCCGGAATAGGTGATGCCGTGCGCGAAGCTGACGTTCCTGTTGCTGTTCTCGCGCAGCACTTCGTACACGCGCTGGTTCATCATGACGGCCGCGATCGGCATGAAGCCGGCGGAGAGCTGCTTGGCCATGGTCACGATGTCGGGCTTCATGCCGAAAGTCTCGGAGCCCCAGAAGCTGCCGGTGCGCCCGAAGCCGCAGATCACCTCGTCCGCGACCAGCAGGATGTCGTATTTCCGGAGCACCGCCTGGATCTTGTCCCAATAGGTGCGGGGCGGGACGATGACGCCGCCGGCGCCCATCACCGGCTCGGCGATGACCGCGGCAACCGTGTCCGGCCCTTCGGCGAGGATCGCCTTCTCGACCGCCTCGGCGGCGCCGATCCCGGGTTCCTCGTTGCCCTGCCAGCGATAGGCGTAGGGGGCCGCGACCTGGATGAAGCCGGGCACCAGCGGCCCAAACATCTTGTGGTAGGCGCTCATGCCGGTGGCACTCATCGCCGCCATCGTCACGCCGTGATAGGCGTGGATGCGCGAGATGATCTTGATCTTGTTGGGTTTGTCCTTGACCTTCCAGTAATAGCGCGCGGTCTTGAAGGCGGCCTCGTTCGATTCGGCGCCGGCAGTCGTGAAATAGACGCCGGAGCTGTTGGCATAGGCGTGCTTGACAATCTTTTCGCCCAAGCGGATCGCCGGCTCGTTGGTGGCGCCGACATAGGCTGAGGCGAAGGCGACCTTGCGCATCTGCTCGGCAGCGGCATCGGCCAGCTCGCCGCGGCCGTGCCCGATATTGACGTTCCACAGCCCGGACAGCCCGTCGATGACCTCGCGCCCATCGGCATCGCGCAGCATCGCACCGTGCGCCGAGACGACGAACAGCGGCGTCTTGTGCTCCTCCGGGTGGTGCAGCGGATGCACCAGGTAACGCCGGTCGATGTCGAGCAGTTGGGCGGTGCCGTCCATCGGGTCCTCCATTTCGTGGGCTGTCTCGGAACGCGCGGGCAGCGGCGGTCCGTTTCCCTTAACGCGCTATTCGGGGCGTCGTCTCGGAAGCGCGGCAGGATTTCGCGGCAGAGCCTAATGCCGCCCGCACGGCAGGTCGAGCGCCGAGTTGCCGTTGCTCGATCCGGCGAGCGGCGGTACCCCCGATGACCTATCGGAAGAAGATCAGCGTCACCGCAACGAACAGCGGCAACAGCACCACGGCAGCCCAAGCCATGTAGCCGAAGAAGCTTGGCATCGCGATGCCCTGGTGCTCACATACCGCTTTCACCATGAAATTCGGCGCATTGCCGATGTAGCTGTTGGCGCCCATGAATACCGCGCCCGCCGAGATCGCGGCCAGGGTGCTGGCTAGCGGTCCGGTCAGGGCGGTTGGGTTGCCGCCGGCAAGGTTGAAGAAGATGAGATAGGTGGGCGCATTGTCGAGCAAGCTCGACAGCCCGCCGGTAACCCAGAAGTAGATCGCATCGACCGGCTTTCCGTGCGGCGCCACCAGCTCGACGACAGGCGCCAGCGCGCCGTGCTCACCGGCGCGCAGGATCGCCAGCGCTGGCACCACGGTAATAAAGATAGCGCCGAACACCCAGCCGACCTCGACCATGGGAAACCAGGAAAATTCGTTGGCGCGATGCGTCGCTCGGCTGGTCAGCCGCAGCGACGCGACAGTGATCGCAACCAAAGCCAGATTGCCGAGGAGGCTGGCGAGGTCGATGGAAAGGTGATGGAACTCCAAGCTCGGCACCAGATCGCGGGTCGAGCCCATGATCAATACGACAAGCGGGATCAGTGCCAGGAGCGGCAGGTTCTGCTTGCCGTCAATACCGAGCCGCTCGATTTCCTCCAGCGCCGACGGCTCCTCGATATAGCCGCGGCGGTGTAAATGATGGTCGACCGCATAGAATATGCCGAGCAGGATCACCGCCAGGAACAGCATCGGCTGAAAAAGATGCACGGTCGGCCAGAAGAACGGCACCCCCTGTAGGAAGCCGATCAGCAGCGGCGGATCGCCAAGCGGCGTCAACGCACCGCCGATGTTCGCGACCAGAAAGATGAGGAAGATGAACACGTGGGTCTTGTGGCGGCGCCGGCGGTTCGCGCGGATCAGCGGGCGCACGATCAGCATCGCCGCGCCGGTGGTGCCCATGATGCTGGCGAGACCGGAGCCAATCGCGAGCAACAGCGTATTGACCCCCGGCGTACCGCGGATCGTGCCGGTCAGGCGAATCCCGCCGGCGACCGTGAACAGCGCGGTCAACAGGATGATGAACGGCACATAATCGAGAGCGATCGTGTGCACCAGAGCTCCGCTGGCCGCGTCGAAATCGTTAAGGGCGAGGAACGGCGCGGCGAACACGACCGACCAGAAGGCGGCAATGATCTTGAAGTGACGGTGCCACATATGCGGCAACAGCAGCGGCACAAGCGCGACCGAGAGCAGCATGCCGACAAACGGGACGAGCCAGACAAGGCCCAATGTGCTTCCGTCAATCACGTCCGCTCCGCCCCAGGACCCCGGCGCGTTGCAGGCAGAAGTTTGGACGGACCCGGTCATCGCGGCCGGTCAGGTCTGGCTGGGTCATTCCTCTCCTTCGCCGGCGGCGTTAGCGTCGCTGGGAGAGGAAGTCGGCGAAATCCAGTTCCGGTTCAACCAATAATGATTGTTGCCGATCCGATGCTTCTCGGCTCGCGCGCGCGCCCTCGAACCCGGAATGACGGGGCCGCGGGATCGATGGACTTACAGCAGCCCGAGTTCGAGCTTGGCTTCCTCGCTCATGCGGTCGCGGTCCCAGGGCGGCGACCAGACGAGCTTGACTCGTACCTCGGCGACGCCCGGCACCGCGCCGACCGCTGCCTCAACCTCGCCCGGCATGCTCTGCGCCACCGGGCAGGCCGGCGTCGTCAGCGTCATCTCGACATAGACGATGCCGCCTTTCTTGACGGTGAGTTCGTAGATCAGCCCGAGATCGACGAGGTTGATCGGGATCTCGGGGTCGCGCACGGTCTTCAGCGCCTCGAGCACCGGCTCCAGCAGCTCCGGGTCGTCATCGCCCTCGGGCCGCTCGACCCCCTCGGTCTCGGGCGGCGGCTCCGGTGCGAAGTCGAAATAGCTCCGCCGGTGGTCATAATCGTAATCGTCTGAGGCCATCGCCTACTCCGTCTTGACCGTCGCGCCGTCGCGGCCCGATTTGAGCGCCGTCTCGAAGGCGTGCCACGGCAGGGTCGCGCACTTGACCCGCGAGGGATACGCCTTGACACCGGTCAGCGGCTCGAGCCGCTCGGCGTCCTCTTCCAGCGTGTCCTGCAGATCGGCAGGGTCGCCGCCGGTCACGCTGGCGTGGTAACGCGCGAACAACTGGCGCGCCTCGGCGATCGTCTTGCCCTTCAGCACCTCGGTCATCAGCGAGGCGGCCGCGGTTGAGATTGCGCAGCCGCGCCCCTCGAAGCTGATGTCGGCGATCCGCTCGCCCTCGACCTGGAGATAGACCGTGACCCGGTCGCCGCATAGCGGGTTGTGGCCGCGCGCCAGATGCGTCGGGTGTTCGAGCGAATGGAAATTGCGCGGGTGGCGCCCGTGGTCAAGGATGATGTCCTGGTAAAGCTCACGCAGG
>DASUKH010000150.1:0-4128 GCA_036278835.1 Allostellaceae bacterium | reverse complement strand
CCGCGCCTGCCAGGTGCCGGCGCCGAACTGGGTGCGGTTGACGATGCCCTGGTTCTGGTCGCTGGCGGCGCCGAGCGCGACGGTGCCGGCCATCGTGCCGTCGCCGACCCGCCCCTCGAAGCGGAAGGACATCGTGCTCGCCTCTATGGTAGGTTTCGGAAGGCGAATGGAACTTCAGATCGCGTCCACCAAATTTCCCGAATTTCTGTCGTGCCTCGAATTTGCGTGCACAATCAAAAGAGGCCCTCGGCGCAAGAAATAGTAAGACAATTGGCACGAAGGGTCTCGTTGTTTAAGGTGCTCCCTATACGAGCGTTGCCGAGCGGCTTTTGAAAAGAACGGCGCGGGATACCATTTGCATTTGATGATTTCCCTAATTATGTGGCGAGGTTTTAGAATCATCCCGGTGTATCCACGCGTAATACATGATCACACCCAAAGTGACGATTGCCCCAGTCGTGATTATCGCTGTTATAACGAGATCGTTAAACGGATTTGAGCCGATGATCTTCCAATATACTATTACTTGTGCGAAAAAGATCGCCACAATGCCCGGACAACCCAATACCAACCATATCATTTGACCTGTCACTGAAAACCATCCAAATCGGTTTCGAAGGAGCCCGGCAAGCAAAATCAGTGCTATTTCCACTATCGCCAGAAGCACGACTATCAATATTGTGGCTGTGTACAATATGTGCGCCCGTATCTTACTACTGGCCTGGGAACAACGCGGACGCGATCCCCCATTTGGTGCCGGTCAATTCAGCGATGCGCCGCCCCGGCGGCGGCCATCAACTCGTCGAGGTTGACGAACTGGCGCGAGGCCGCGTCCATCGCCGCGCGCACCTGCGGCAGCATCAGGCTGCCGCCGTGCATCGTGCGCACGCTGCAGCAGTTGATGAACGGGCGCACACCGAGCGCGCGATAGGGGTTGGCGTCCATGTCGAGGCTCCGCCCAGGTTTGGCGTGGCGACTATATCAGCTTTGTTGATCGGCGCGGCGGGGGCGCTTATGTGCCGGGAATGAGCGAGGCGCCAGACCCCCACCCTAACCCTCCCGCGCAAGCGGGGGAGGGAAGGGAGGGGGCGGCGCTTGTGCTGTTTTCCGGCGGACAGGATTCGGCGACCTGCCTCGCCTGGGCATTGGCGCGCTTTCGCCACGTCGAGACGGTAGGGTTCGACTACCGCCAACGCCACCGGGTCGAACTCGACTGCCGCGCCCGCATTCTCGAGCGGCTACCGGCGGAATTCCCGGAATGGGGTGAGCGGCTTCACTCCGACCATCTGATCGATCTCGGGGTGCTCGGGCAGGTCAGCGATACCGCGCTGACCCGCGACACAGAAATCGCCTTCGCGAAAGACGGGCTGCCGAACACCTTCGTCCCCGGCCGGAACCTGCTGTTCTTCACCTTCGCCGCGGCCCTCGGGTACCGCCGCGGCCTGAAGCATCTCGTCGGCGGCATGTGCGAGACGGATTATTCGGGTTATCCCGACTGTCGCGACGATACGCTGAAGGCGTTGCAGGCGACGCTGTCGCTGGGCATGGACCGGCGTTTCGCGATCCACACGCCGCTGATGTGGCGCGACAAGTCAGCTACCTGGGCTTTGGCCGAAGCGCTCGGCGGCGCCCGGCTCGTCGAGCTGATCCGGGACGAGACGCACAGCTGCTATCGTGGAGATCGGACGCAACTGCACGATTGGGGTTACGGCTGCGGTTCCTGTCCGGCCTGCGATCTGCGACGCGCCGGCTGGCGGGCTTATGGCGGCCCGCCGGCAGCATAAAGACTTTTTACAGGTGGCGGCGATGGGCCGGCGGCGATTACGCCGCCGGCCCGTTTGGCAGAGTCAACTCAGCGATCAGGGATAGCCCCAGTACGAGTACGAGGGACTCTCGCCGCGGTAGGTGTAGCTGCGGTACGTGTAGTTCGGATAGCTGCTGCCGTAATAATTCGGGTAGCTGCTGCCGTAATACGGATAGGGAGTGGTGATGCCGCGCGCGACATTACCGGCGGCGTCAAGCGTGCCGCCGACGATCGATCCCGCGGCGTTGAGCGCGCCGCCGACGACGTTGCCGGCGACGTTCGCGGCGCCGGCGACCGGGTTCGAGTAGTAGCCCGGGTACCCGTAATACGTCTGCTGCGGGTACTGGCCGTAGTAGCCGCCATAGTAGGTGTAGGTGGGGGGTGTGTAGACGTAGTCGGATGGCGCCGCCATCGTCGCGGTCGAAAGACCTACCGCCAGCGCACCCCCGAGGGCCAGGGTCACGATCGATTTTCTCATCGAGAATCTCCGTCAAAATCTGAAGCCACAAATCGAGGGCAGGTGCGGCTGCGCCTGCGCAGCTCCTGCGCCATGGGCCGTTTCGTTCAGCGTTCTCAACCAGCCGCATACCACGCCCCGTTGACCCCCAATCAACGATAGGAGCCGCCACATCGCGCCAGGCTCGCCGGGATGGCGATCACCGGTACACTTCGCCTGCGCATCACGCGAACCCTTGCCGCCCGCCTTCCGCCGGGGGATAAACACCCAGGGCCGGCTGCGATGCCCGCCGGGGTGCGTCCATAATGAAACCGCAGGGCAGGAAATGACCTTCGATTACATTGTCGTTGGCGGCGGCTCGGCCGGCTCGGTCATGGCCCACCGGCTGTCGGCCAGGAGCGCCAACCAGGTTTTGCTGTGCGAGGCCGGTCAGGACACGCCGGACGGAAAGGTGCCGCCGGAAATCCTCGATTCTTATCCAGGCACCGCGTATTTCGACCCGCGCTTCCACTGGCAGGAATTGAAGGTCCACACCGAGATCGTGTCGCACAACCGGCCGGAAGAGCGGCCGAAATTGCGCAAATACGAGCAGGCACGCGTCTTGGGCGGCGGCTCGTCGATCAATGGCCAGCTCGCCAATCGCGGCGCCCCGACCGATTACGACGAGTGGGAGAAGCGCGGCGCCCAGGGGTGGAACTGGCAGGCGGTGCTGCCCTTTTTCAGGAAGGTCGAGCGCGACCTGGATTTCGACGGGCCGTTCCACGGCAAGGAAGGTCGCATTCCGGTGCGCCGCATCTGGCCAGACCAGTGGTGCGGTCACGCCAAGGCGGTCGCCGAAGCCTTCAAATCGGCCGGCTATGACTATATCGAGGACCAGAATGGCGAGTTTCGGGACGGCTATTTCCCGATCACGATATCGAACCTCTACGACCGCCGGGTGTCGGCGGCGATCGGCTATCTCGACAACGGCACAAGGCGCCGCCCGAACCTGAAGATTTCGGCCGAGACGCAGGTCACCGGGCTGTTGTTCGAGGGCACGCGCTGCGTCGGCGTCAAGGCGCTGGTGCAGGGGCGCGAGACCGAATTTCGCGGGAACGAGGTGATCGTCTCGTCGGGCGCGATCCACTCGCCGGCGCATCTGTTGCGCGCCGGGATCGGCCCGGCGGGGGCGCTGAAGGATGTCGGGATTGAGGTGCGGGCGCACGTACCCGGGGTTGGGCAGCGGCTGATGGACCACCCCTCGGTCTCGGTGTCGTCATTCATGAAGCCGGAGGCGCGCCTCAACGGCCTGACCCGGCGACACATTCTGCTGGCGTTGCGCTATTCGTCGGAGATCGGCGGGGTGGCGCCGGGCGACATGTTCGTCGCGGTGGTTAGCAAATCGGCGTGGCACGCGGTCGGCGAACAGATCGCCTCGCAACTGATCTGCGTTTACAAGACGCTGTCCGAGACCGGGCAGGTGCGGCTTGCCTCACCGGACTGGCGGGCCGAGCCGGTCGTCGAGTTCAACCTGCTCTCCGACCGGCGCGACCTCGACCGGCTGATGGACGGGTTTCGCCGCTTCGGCCGGCTGCATCTGAGCGCGGCCTTGCAGGAAGCAGCCAGCGACCCCTTCCCGGCGAGCTACAGCGACCGGGTGCGGCAGATCGGCGTCGTCAACGACAAAAACCGGCGGCTGACGAAGGTCATCGCGAAACTGCTCGACGGGCCGGACTGGCTGCGCAAGTGGATCATCGACCGCTTCATCGTCGAGGGCTACCGCTTCGACCAGCTGATGACCGATGACGACGCGCTCGAATCCTTCATCCGCGGCGCCTCGATCGGCGTCTGGCATGCCTCCTGCACCTGCCGCATGGGATCTGAGGAC
>DASUKH010000149.1:0-21941 GCA_036278835.1 Allostellaceae bacterium | reverse complement strand
TCGATGACGGTCGGGATGGTTTTGGCCGGGAACGACACCGGGTCTTGTTGCCAGACCGCGCGCATCATCGCGATCCCCTCGTCCATGCGCCGGCCGCGCTCGCGGAACGGCACGCCCAATGCCTCGAACTCGGCTTCGAGCCAGCCGACTCCGGCGCCGAGGATCAGCCGTCCGCCGGACAGGTTGTGCAGGGTCGCCAATTCCTTGGCGAGCGGCAGCGGATGCCGCATCGGCAGCACCAGCACGCTGGTGCCGAGGCCGACCCGGCTGGTGCAGGCGGCGGCCCAGGTCAGGGTGACGACCGGGTCCCAGAACACCGGCGACGGCGGGTATGACGAGCCGGCCGGCACGATGATGTGCTCGCTGACCCAGACATCGGCAAAGCCGAGTTCCTCGGCCTGCACCGCGGCGCGGCGGATCGCCTCCGGCCCCGCCTTGCGCCCGATATGCGGCAGATGAATCCCGAGCCGCATCGCCCCTCTCCGTCGCCCGTTGCGCCGCGCCGAGGGTGAAGCGCCGCCGCTCGCGATGCAAGCGCGGCGGATGAGGCTTCGGTCATGGGATGCCGAGCTACTGCGTCATGGCCGGGTTTGTTTCGGCCATCCGCGGGAAATCGGCACAAGCCTACCGTTTCGCGTGGATGCCCGGCACAAGGCCGGGATGACGGTATAGATGCTCGTGCCTGACCGGATCGTGCTCTACAGTGCTGGAAACCGCATTGGGAGGGCATCGATGGCTGATCCGGAAATCGTTGCGTTGCGGGCAAAGCTGGCGAGCCGGCCGCGCTCGGAGGATTACCGGCAGCGTCGCCTCGACCTCGACGCGCTCGGACGCTCCTATGGGGTTGCCTCGGACGTCACGGTCGAGCCGACGAACGCGAACGGGGTACGCGCCGAATGGACCGCGACCCCGGCGGCTTCGGGCGACGCCGCGCTCCTCTACTTGCATGGCGGCGGTTATGTGATCGGCTCGCTCGACAGCCACCGCCACCTCGCGGCTGAAGCCGGCCGGGCATCCGGTTGCCGAACCCTGACGCTCGATTACCGGCTCGCTCCGGAAAACCCGTTTCCGGCGGCGGTTGAGGATGCCGTCGCCGGCTACCGTCATCTGCTCGGGCGCGGGTTGCAGCCGGGGCGTGTCGCGCTGGCCGGCGACAGCGCCGGCGGCGGGCTGGTCGTCGCCGCGATGGTGGCGATCCGCGATGCCGGGCTGCCACAACCTGCCTGCGGTTGGTGCCTGTCGCCGTGGGTCGATATGGAAGCGACCGGCGAGACGATGACCAGCAAGGCCGCCGCCGACCCGACGGTGCAGAGGGCCGGCATTCTCGAGATGGCGCGACTTTATCTTGGCGGCGCCGATCCGCGCTCGCCACTGGCGGCGCCGATCTATGCCGATCTTTCAGGGTTGGCGCCGCTGCTGATCCAGGTCGGGGCGGCGGAAACC
Source organism: Allostellaceae bacterium (assembly GCA_036278835.1). GTDB lineage: Bacteria > Pseudomonadota > Alphaproteobacteria > ATCC43930 > CGMCC-115725 > DATARH01. The sequence continues at coordinate 20,498 of DASUKH010000149.1, read as the reverse complement.
CTGCTCGATGACGCGCTCGCCCTCGCCAAGGCGGCCGGCGTCGCCGATGTGCGGGTGGCGCTGCAGATCTGGCCCGAGATGATCCATGTCTGGCACCTGTTTCATCCCGAGCTGGCGGCCGGTCGCCGCGCGATCGCGGCCGGCGGCGACTGGGTCCGCGCGCATAAAAAGTAAGTCGGCGGCAGCCGTCGCCGCCCTACTTCCGCTTCATCCCGGAGATGTCGGCGAGGGTCACCGTGATCTCGCGCGAGCGGCCGTTGCGGGTGACGGCGAGCTTGACGGTGCCGCCGACACCGATCTTCTCGAACATAGAGGCGAGCCCCGACATGCTGTGAACCGGCTGGCCGTTCGCCGCGGTGATGACGTCGGCGACGGTGCCGTTCTCGGCCGCGGCGCCGACCAGCCCGGCCTGCGCCGCCGGCGAGTTCGGCAGAGTGCGCAGGATGATGATCCCGTCGATGCCGAGGCTGCCCGCCGCCGCTTCCGGGGCCGCGACGATGCCGATCCCGGGGATCGGGACATGGCCCTGTTTGATCAGCTCGGTGGCGATCTTGTTGACGATGTCGACCGGGATCGCAAACCCGATGCCGGCGGAGGCGCCCGATTTCGACAGAATGGCGCTGTTGACGCCGATCAGCCGGCCGGCGCTGTCAAGCAGCGGCCCTCCGGAATTGCCGGGGTTGATCGCCGCGTCGGTCTGGATCGCGCCGACCGTCTCATAGGCGGCTGAGATCGGCAGATGGCGGTGCAGGGCGCTGATGACCCCGGTGGTCAGGGTCTGGTCGAGACCGTAGGGATTGCCGATCGCGAATGCCGCCTGCCCGACCTTCAGGTCGGCGGAGCGACCGATCGCGATCGGGTGCAACGCGGAACGCACCCGCTCCAGCTGCAACACCGCGATGTCATAGTCGGGCGCCACCCCGACGACGCGCGCCGCGACGAACTCGCCGGTGGCCAGCCGCGCGCCGATCGCGCTGGTGCCGCTGATGACGTGATAGTTGGTCACGACATGGCCGGCGGCATCCCACACGATGCCCGAGCCGGACTGCACGACGGCCTCCGACCCGAGCTGAAACAATCCGCGCGACCGCTCTTCGGCGAAGACGTGCACGACCGACGGCGACACCGCCTGAAACAGCCGGATCGTCGCTTTTTCGCCCGCCGTCAGATCGGCCCGCGGGGTCACGGCGCGCGGCGATGATGCCGACGCCCACAGGGTCACGGCATAGGGTTCGAGAACCCAGGCGGTGGCGAGCAATAACAGCCAGATGACCGCGAGCCGGACCAGCTTGATGGTCACCGGCCGGCCCGGTGGCCGGCCGGGCCGCCAGATGCCGGGGCCAGCACCGCCGCCGGCAGGATCGCGAACAGGTCGCGCGCGCGCAGCGCGGCGCCCGGCGCAAACCGGGCCCCGGTCAACAGGTCGGCCCAGCCGGTCTCGTGCAGCGGCTCCGGCAGCGGGACGACGGTCCCGGGGTCGAGTTCCCCGGCGGCCCGCCGCGCCGGAAATCGCGCGGCGGCGGTCAGCAGAACATCGTCCTGATGCCGGCGGACAAACGCGCAAACCTGGTCGGCGTCCGGCCCCTCGGCGCGCAGCCCGTTATAGTCGCCCGTCTCGAACAGCGCCGGTCGGCTGCGGCGGTAATCGAGCAGGGCAAGGATCGCCGCCAGCTTGAAACGGCCGTCCTGCCAGGAATCGAAGCAGCACCGCATCGCCGCCATGCGGTCGGCCGCCAGTTCCGGCGCAAGCGCATCGAGCAGGCATGCCCGAAGGTCGTAATCGACCGCGCGGCGGTTGTCGGGATCGACCATGCTGAGATCCCACAACTCGGCGCCCTGATAGAAATCCGGCATCCCCGGCACGGCCAGCTTCAGCACGGTCTGCACCAGCGTGTTGCGCGCGCCGAGTTCGGCGACGCGCGCGGCGAACGGCAGAAAGCCGGCAAAAAAGGCGCCCGAGCGAGCCGGGTCGAGCGCATCCGAAACAAACGACAGGGCGGCTGCTTCATAAGCCTCATTTGGCGCGGCCCAGGTCGAGTTGACCTTGGCTTCCCGGATCGACTTGACCATTGCCCCTTTAAGCCGCTCGGCATAGGCGGCGAGCGGCGCCGCATCATCGATCCCTGAGAGCATCTCAACCGGCCAGGTCCCGACCAATAGCTGATAGAACAGGTATTCGTCATTGCGGTCGGGCGGCGCGGTGCCCTCGACATCGCCACGCCGGGCGCGCAACACCCGGCTCCAGTTCTGCACCTGCACGGCCCATTCGTCGGGCATCTCCGACAGCACGGCGAGGCGGGCCCTTGTGTCCTCGCCATGCTTCGTGTCGTGGGTTGCGGTGGCGAGCATCGCATTGGGCCAGCGCTCGGCGCGCTGCCGGTTGGCGCGGTGAAAGGCGGCGATGCTGGTGCCGAACTCGTCGGGCTGGCCGCCGACCTCGTTCAGCGCGACAAACCGGTTGTAGCGGTAGAAGGCGGTGTCTTCGAGGCCCTTCGCCATGACCGGGCCGCTGTATTGCTGGAATTTCATCGCGCAGCGCAGGGCGGCTTCGCGGCTGAAGCCGCTGCGCGGCTGCGCGACGAGGTCGCCCGACAACAGCCGATGCAGGAAATCGAAGACGCTGGGATCGAGGCCGGTATCGTGGCGCCGCGCCTGCGCGACCGCCCAGTCGAGATCGCGTCGGTCGGCATCGGTCGGCGGCCCTTCCGCATCGACATAGGTGCGATAGACCGGGAAAGCGGCGATGGTCTCGCGCAGCGCGCGATGCAGGATATTGCGGGTGAAATCGGCGGTGCGCGGGTTTTGCCGGGCGACCCGGCTGGCATCGCGGGCGAGACCGTCCAGCTCACTCGCCATCTCGTTTTCCATGATGCGCAGTTTCGACTGGCGGACGATCGCGGCGAACGAGGCGGTCTCTCCGATGAATTCGGCGTAGGCGCGGGTAAACCCCTCCTCGCCCGCCGGATCGACCAGCAGCCCCAGCACCAACCCGGTAAATTCATAGCCGGTGGTGCCGGCGACCGGCCAGTCCTCGCGCAGGCTTTCGTGCCGCGCCAGAATCTTCTCGACGACGAGATAGAAATCCTGGCGCGGCGCCCGCCGGCGCAACCGGTGCAGGTAGCCCTTTGGGTCGAGCAGCCCGTCGATATGGTCGATCCGCAGCCCGTCGAGCGTGCCGTTTTGCAACAGCCGGAATACCAGCCGGTGCGTGCGATCGAACAACTCGGGTAATTCCATGCGCAGCCCGGCGAGGTCGTTGATGTTGAAGAAGCGGCGATAGTTGATGTCGTCGGCGGCGACGCGGAAATGCGCCGCCCGCCAATACTGGACCGCGATCAATTCATTGAGCCGCTTCCAGCTGTCTGGGTCGCCCGCACGCCCGTTGATGCCGGCGAGCGCCGCTTCGATCGCCTCGTGCACCTCCTGGTCGTCGCTGGCGCACGCGGCCAGCTCCGCCTTCAATTCGGCGGCGCGGCGTTCGATCGGCGGTCCCCAGGCGGCGAGATTGGCGAATGAGTCGCCGGGCCGCTCGAGTATCGGCTGGTCCTCGAAGATGCGCGGGTAGTGCAGCGGGCAGATGGGCAATTTGTGGGTATCGTAGGCCCAGACCGCGAAGCTGCCCTCCTGCGGGTCGAAACGCAGCCGCAGATGGCCGCGCTCGAGTTCGAGTCCGTACTGGTCGCCAAGGAACGGCACCAGCAGCTTGTTGGTCAGATGGGGCCGGTCGGGGTTCCAATCGATGTCGAACCAGCCCGCATAGGCCGACTCCGGCCCCCATTCGAGGACGTTGAGCCAGAACGGGTTGTCGGACCCGCCGACCCCGACGTGATTGGGCACGAAGTCGAGAATCTGGCCAAGACCATGCTGCCGGAAGGCGTGCACCATGCGCTCGAAGGCGGCGCCGTCGCCGAGTTCCGGGTTCAGCCTGCCGTGATCCACGATGTCGTACCCGTGCGAACTGCCGGGCCGCGCCTTCAGATAGGGCGAGGCATAGACGTGGCTGACGCCGAGCCGCGCCAGGTAGGGCGCCAGCGCGGCGGCTTCGTTAAAGCCGAACTCGCCGCGGAATTGCAGGCGGTAGGTTGCCCGCGGCACCGCGATCGCGGCCGGTTCCGTCATCCTCCCTTTCCTTTCACGCTAACGAGCATACCGCGTCCGCGGGAGGAATTCGCGGTAACGTTGCGTGTGTCGGACCGCCGGCGTCCCGCCGGCATGCCGGCGGTCCACGGCGTTTCGCGCAGCAATGATCCTGGGTATTACGGCTGTTGCTCGGATCGTAGCGGGGCCTCGCTCGCGGTTTCGATTGACCAGCGGACGGCGAACGGCCCGAAGGCGCCGTCATCGCCGGCGTCGCCTTCGCGCCAGATCACCTGCCCCGCCGCAGCGGGAAAGCCGCGCAGCGATCCGCCGGACAGGTTCGCCGCGAGCCGCAGATCGCCATCGTCGCATTCCCAGCGCACGGTGATGGCGCCATCCCCCAGCACCCGGTAAATGCCGCCGCGGCGGATCGCGGCGAGGCGGGGCACGATTTCCTGCCGGCGCACGGCGAGAAGCTGCCGATGCCAGTCGAGCGCCGCGGCGTGCGGCGGGTCGGCGATGTCGCTCCAGGCGAGTTTGGCTGAATTGAAGGTCGTTTCGGCTGTCGGGTCGAGGATGCGCGCGCGTGCCGCCTCGTCCCGGAATTCGGGGAAGCGTTTGAACTCCTCGCGCCGGCCCCGGCGCACTGCCTCGGCGAGGCCGGGTTCGAAATCGCAGAAGAACGGAAAGGGCTGGCGCGCATCCCACTCCTCGCCCATGAACAGCATCGGGATTTGCGGCAGCAGCAGGTACACCGCGCCGACCGCGCGCAACGCCGGGGGCGGCGCGATGGCCGACAGCCGCTCGCCGAAGGCGCGGTTGCCGATCTGGTCGTGGTTTTGCGCGAAGGCGATAAACGCGACGGGCGGCAGGGTGGCGCTCGGCTCGCCGCGGTGGTGGCCGCGATAGGGCATCAACTCGCCCTGAAACGCAAAACCCTCGGCGAGCGCCCGGCCGAGCCTGTCGGTGCGACCCAGGTAATCGGCGTAATATCCGGCGCTTTCGCCGGTGGCGGCGACGTGCAGCGCGTGGTGCACATCGTCATTCCACTGCGCGGTGTACCGGCGCGGCCGGCCGTCCGGCGCGCGTTCGAGACGGCGCGCCGCGTTCTCCTCGTTTTCGAGGATCAGGTGGATGTGACGCTCGAGGAAGGCGGCGCGCACCCGCCCGACCAACTCGTCGAGAAAATGCCGGGGGCTGTCGTCGATGATCGCGTGCACGGCATCGAGGCGCAGCCCGTCGAACCGGAATTCCTCGAGCCAGTAAAGTGCGTTTTGAATAAAGAACTCGCGCACCGGGCCTGCCTGCCTGCCATCCGTGTTGATCGCCGCGCCCCACGGCGTCTTGTGCCGATCGGTAAAGAATTCCGGCGCGATCCGATGCAGATAGGCGCCCTCCGGGCCGAAATGGTTATAAACGACGTCCAGAAGCGCCATCAGCCCGCGCTGATGCGCGGCATCGATCAGCGCCTTCAGGTCGTCGGGGCAACCATAAGACCCGTCCGGCGCATAGGGCAGGACGCCGTCATAACCCCAGTTGCGCCGCCCCGGGAAATCGGCGACCGGCATGATCTCGATCGCGGTGACGCCGAGCCGGACCAGATGATCGAGCCGGCCGATCGCGGCGCGGAACGTGCCCTCCGGGGTGAAGGCGCCAATGTGAAGCTCGTAAACCACCGCCTCGTGCCACGGGCGGCCGCGCCAGCCGTGCTGCCGCCACTCGTAGGCAGTCGGGTCGATGATCTCGCTCGGTCCGTGCACGTCCTCGGGCTGGCAGCGCGAGGCGGGGTCGGGCACCTGAAGCCCGTCCGGCAGCTCGAAGCGGTAGATCGAGCCTGGACCCGCCCGCGCCGTCACCAACTCGTGCCAGCCGGCAGCATCGCGCCGCATCGGCAACAATCCGGTTTCGCCCTCGATCGCCAGCCGGATTTGCGCGTGCGACGGCGCCCACAGGCGGAACCGGACCTGCCCATCCGGCGTCAGTTCGGCGCCGAACGGCATCGCATGCCGGCATCGGCCGCACGCGCGGTCGCCGTCGCGCTGCCGGGGCGGGGGATCGATCAAATTGGTTCGCTCGCGCCGAAGATCGGTATTGCGAAACGGCCGCCAGCCGGCGGGCGTTCCCGCCACCCGGAACCGGAAGATGCGGCACTGCTCGCGGGTAGTGTCTCAACCTGAATATTTTAAACAGCACCGTGCCGCCGCGGGTTATGCCGCTGCCGGTTGAGCAGCAGCCGTTCTCGGCCTATACGGGGCTTGTTTCGCGGGCGCCGGAGCGGCGCAATCTGACCGTCGCCTCGACCCCTGGAAAGCCCCGCGGCCCAAACCGCCGATAACGGGCTGTTCGGCTCCGATCTCTGACGAGGCGCTCGAAAAGGCGAAGGCGCTGTCGTTCGAGGCGCTGCGCGCCGCCCTGACAAAGGCCTGTTAGCGTCCTGAATTATCCGCCATTTACGTCATACCGGCGAAGGCCGGTATCCACACGTCAGCCGCCAACCCGGCGGCCAGATGGGTCCCGCCTCCGCCGGGATGACGGTATTGAAAGCCGCGAATTTCGGGATCAGGACGCTACGCTTCCGGCTCGCTCTCCGGGGTGACCTCGGCGACGAATTTGCTGAAGAACTGGTCGGCGAGCTTGCGGGCGCTGGCGTCGATCAGGCGCGAGCCGATCTGCGCCAGCTTGCCGCCGACCTGCGCCTGGACGGCGTAGCGCAATACCGTCTCGCCGCCGTCCTCGTCGAGCGTCACCTTGGCGCCGCCCTTGGCGAACCCGGCGACCCCGCCGGTGCCCTCGCCGCTGATCGTGTAGCCGGAAGGCGGGTCGAGATCGCTCAAGGTCACCTTGCCGGCAAAATTGGCCGAGACCGGCCCGACCTTCGCCCTGACCTTGGCGGCGAACTCGGTGTCCGAAAGCTTGTCGATGCTCTGGCAGCCTGGGATGCACTCCTTCAGCGTTTCGGGATCGTTGAGCCGCCGCCACACCTCCTCGCGCGGCGCCGGAATGCGGCGCTCGCCGGTCATTTCCATCGGCCTGATCCTCCGAAAGCGGAACCCACCCGAAGTTTGGTTCGCCGTCAGCGCGATTGCAATGTCTCGCCGGGCCGTAAAGCACTTGCGGTTGAGGCACGATTGCGTGACTTCCAGATTACGCGCATCATGACCGGGTTGTTTCGGGGATACTCCGCGTTGGCCTCCGGCTCGACGATGGTCCATCGCGGACCCGACTTCGAAGCTCGATGTATCTGGAGGTAGTAGTGCATCATTGGAGAATTTGGGGGTGGAGTTGTCTGGTGCTCGCGGCGGTCGGCTGGCTGGCGCCGCTGGGCAGCAGCGCCTTGGCCGCGACGTTGTGCGTCGACCAGAAGCCTCATTCGGCGTGCGCATTCAATACGATCAACGCCGCGGTCAGCAACGCGGCGCCCGGCGACACGGTAAAGGTCATGGCCGGCCGGTATCAGGAAGACGTACATATTACCAAGCCCTTGTCGCTGATCGGGGCGGGTGCCGCAAACACGATAATCGATGCGGCGAGCCAGTCGAACGGCGTCTTCATTGACGGAAATATAAACGGTACGCCGGGAAATAACACACTGACGGATGTCACCGTCTCCGGCTTCACCGTCGAAAACGCGAATCTCGAGGGAATTCTTATCGCCAACGCTTCCTATGTCACGGTTTGGCACAACAGCATTATCGGCAACGATCGAAGCCTCGCGAACGGAACTTGTCCGGGCGCCCCGGCTTTCGAGACGAATGAAGCTTTCGATTGCGGCGAGGGAATCCACCTCACCGGCGTCGATCATTCGACAATCGCCGCCAATGATGTCGAGCGCAACGCCGGCGGTATCCTGGTCAGCGACGAGACCGGCCCGACCCACGACAATCTGATCGCCGGCAACAAGGTTGCCAACAACCCATACGATTGCGGCATCACCCTCGCCTCGCACGACCCGTACGGGCTTCCGTCCTCGCCGCCGTCACCGGCATGGGGCGTCTTCCGGAACACGATCGCCGAAAACGACTCTTCGAATAACGGCCATGTCACCGGCGATGGCGCCGGTGTCGGCCTGTTCGCGCCGGGGCCGAAAAAGGCGACTTACGGGAATGTGGTGATCGGCAACCGGCTGACAGGCAACTCGCTGCCGGGCGTCGCCATGCACAGTCACGCGCCGTCCCAAAATCTGAACGACAATGTGATCACCGCAAACTACATCGCCGGCAATGGCGGCGATACCGATGTAGAATCAAGCCCGGTGCAGACCGGAATCAGCCTCCTTGCGGTGTCGCCGAATAGCGGAACGGTGATCACCCGCAACACCATCAAGGATGAGGCGACCGACATTGCGATCAATCTCGCCAACAACGGAAACACGACTGTCGATGTTCACCTCAATAACCTGATCGGCGATTCTACCGGCATTGCCAATCTGGCGGCGGGCAGCATTAACGGAACGATGAACTGGTGGGGTTGCGCGAACGGTCCGTCGTCGCCGGGATGTTCGACAGTAGAGGGGAACGTGACGACGTTCCCGTTCCTCGAGGTGCCGCTTGCGGCACAGCAGGGCAACGGCCTCGCCGGCGGCTGAACCCGGCGAGCTGAACCGAAACGGGCGGCGGGTGCCTCAGCCGAGATCGAACAGCAGGATTTCGGCCGCGGTCTCGGACCGGAGCCGAACCGCCGGCTCGTCCTCAATGGCGGCTCCGTCGCCCTCGCGCAATTCGATGCCGTTCAGGTCCACAATGCCGCGCGCCACCTGCACCCAGGCGCCGCGGCCCGCCGTCAGATCGTGCGTGTCGGCGCCGCCCGCCCCGAACAAGGCAGCGTAAACGCGCGCATCCTGGTGGATCGTGATCGCGCCCGGGCTGCCGTTGCGATCGCCGATCAGCCGCAAGCGGTCGAGCGCCTCGCCCTGGTCGAACGCGATCTGCTGATAGCCCGGCGGCAGCCCCTGGCGCTCGGGCACGATCCAGATCTGGAGGAAATGCACCGCGTCCTTTTCGGAGGGGTTGAACTCGCTGTGCCGGATGCCGCTGCCGGCGCTCATTCGCTGCACCTCGCCGGGGCGGATCACCGATCCGGTGCCGAGACTGTCCCGGTGCTCCAGCGCGCCGTCGAGAACATAGCTGATGATTTCCATGTCTCGATGCGCGTGCGTCGGGAAGCCGCCGCCGGCGCTCACCCGATCGTCATTGATGACCCGCAGCGTCCGGAAACCCATCTGCCGTGGGTCGCGGTAGTCGCCGAACGAAAAGCTGTGCCGGCTGTCGAGCCAGGAAAGCCGCGTCCGCCCTCGGTCTTCGCCGCGTCTGATCGCAATCATGCCCCGGTCCTCGCTTGCTGCTCGGACAGAGATCGTCGCGGCGGCGCCGGAGGGAAAGGGGCTTATTCGGGCAGCACCGCGATCGCGCTGATCTCGATCAGCGAATCGGGGGCGGTCATCTTGTTGACTTCGACCATCGTCGAGGCGGGCAATGGCGCCTTGAAGTATTCGCGGCGGATTTTATGGATTTGCGGAAATTGCTCCATGTTGCGGATAAAGACGTCGACCCGGCAGATGTCGTCCATCGTGCCGCCGGCCGCCTCGACCGCCGCCTTCAAATTCTCGCACACCTGCCGGGTCTGCGCCTCGATGTCGCCAACCCCGGCGATCGTGCCGTCAGCCCGGCGCGCCGTCATCCCCGAGATGAAGACGAGCCGGCCTTTCGCCTCGATCATCGTGGCGTGCGAGAACACCCCGCTCGGGGTTGCCAGCCGCTCGGAGCGGATCTGCGTCTTCGGCATTCCTGCCTCCCAATCCTGTTTCGGGCGAAATCACGAACGATTGACGTGAAGTTCCGGACGCGCATCGGTTCCTGATTGCCCACGGCGGGGCCGAAACCGTTCGCGCATTCCATATTTGGAAAGAATGGTGCCCAGGGGCGGAATTGAACCACCGACACACGGATTTTCAGTCCGTTGCTCTACCAACTGAGCTACCTGGGCGCCGGGCGGGAGCCGCTTATAAGGGATGGCCGCCGCTTCTGTCCAGCGTGCCGGCGGTGCGCCGCGGTCGCTTGCGGGCTGGCGGGGCCGGCGGCGAGCGATTAAGTATCGCAGGCCCGGCCGCCCGTTCAAGGACCGGCCGGGCGTCCTTTCCCGCCCGTCCGGGGCACCTTTGCCGATCGGGATCAGATGCCGGATGCGCCGCCCGCCATGACCGCCTTGCCCGCCACCGTCGCGGATACCCTCGCGCTGCTCGGCGCGGCCGATTACGTCGCCGACCGCAGCCTCGCGACCGCGGTGCACCTGTCGCTGCACCTGTCGCGCCCGCTGTTCCTCGAGGGCGAGGCCGGGGTCGGCAAGACGGAGATCGCCAAGGTGTTGGCGAGCGCGCTCGGGCGGCGGCTCATTCGCCTGCAATGCTACGAGGGTCTCGATGTCGCCTCGGCCGTGTATGAGTGGGACTATGCCCGGCAGATGATCGAAATCCGCCTCGCCGAGGCGGCCGAGGAGGGTCGCGGCGACATCGAAAGCACGATCTTTTCCGGCCGCTTCCTGATCAAGCGGCCGCTGCTGCAGGCGCTGGAGCCGGAGATCGGCGGCGCGCCGGTCTTGCTGATCGACGAACTCGACCGCACCGACGAGCCGTTCGAGGCCTATCTCCTGGAACTCCTGTCCGATTTCCAGGTGACGATCCCCGAGATCGGCACGATCCGCGCCGACCGGCCGCCGATCGTGGTGATCACCTCGAACCGCACCCGCGAAATCCACGACGCGCTGAAGCGCCGCTGTTTCTACTATTGGGTCGATTACCCGGACGCCGCCCGCGAACTGGAAATCCTGAAACGCAAGGCGCCGCACGCCGCCGCCGCATTGTCGCGGCAGGTCGTCGAATTCGTCCAGCGCCTGCGCAAGATGGATTTGTTCAAGCTGCCCGGCATCGCCGAGACGATCGATTGGGCGGAAGCCCTGATGCAGCTCGACGTGCTCGAATTGACCCCCGAGGCGATCAACGACACGCTGGGGGTGTTGCTCAAATACCAGGACGATATTTCCCGCATCCAGGGCAGCGAGGCGGCGAAGCTCCTGGAGCAGGTCAAGGCCGAGATCGCCGCCGCCCCGCGCGAGGGGTGAGGCCGCTGCGCCGGTCTTGAAAGACCCTCTCCCGCACCGCGGGAGAGGGGGGCCGCTCACATCGCGAGCGGTGGGTGAGGGCAGGGGCGCCCATGGCCCCTTACCCCGACCCTCTCCCCCGGTGGGGGAGAGGGAGATTCATCAGGGTTCAGAACAGCGCAAGCTGGTCGCCGGATCGCAGCGGCGGGCGGAAGCGGGTGTTGTCGAGGAGGTCGGTTGAGCGCGGCAGGAAACCGAGGCGGCGGCAGGCGCGGTCGAACCGGGTGGCAAGCATCTGGGCATAGGGGCCGGTCCCGGCCATCCGGGCCGACCAGGCCGAATCGTAAATTCGCCCGCCATGGCATTGCGCAACCAGGGAGAGGACGTGCTTCGCCTTTTGCGGCCGGTGCGTCTCCAGCCATTCCTTGAACAGCGATTTCAGTTCGAGCGGCAGGCGTAAGAGGGTGTAGCCGGCCCAGCGAGCGCCGGCCTCGTGGGCGCGCGCCAGGATATCCTCCATCTCGGGATCGTTGAGCGCCGGGATCATCGGCGCCGCCAGCACTCCCGCCGGCACTCCGGCGGCGGCGAGCGCGGCGATCGTTTCGAGGCGGCGCTCCGGGGTCGCGGCGCGCGGCTCCATGATCCGCGCGAGATCGCGGTCGAGCGTCGTCACCGAGACCGTGACTAGCGCGAGGCGCTCCTTCGCCATCGCCGCCAGGATGTCGATGTCGCGCTGCACCAGCGCCGATTTGGTGACGATCGTCACCGGGTGGCGGAAGTCGCGCAGCACCTCCAGGACCGCGCGGGTGATCCCGAGGCGGCGCTCGGCCGGCTGGTACGGGTCGGTGTTGCTGCCGAGCGCGATCGGCCGGCAGGCATAATTCTTGCGGCTGAGCTCGGCGGCGAGCAATGCCGCCGCGTGCGGCTTGTGGAAGATGCGCGTCTCGAAATCGAGGCCGGGCGAGAGGCCCAGATAGGCGTGGCTCGGCCGCGCGTAGCAATAAATGCAGCCATGCTCGCAGCCGCGATACGGGTTGATCGAGCGGTCGAAGCCGATATCGGGCGAGTCGTTGCGGGCGATGATCGTGCGGGTCGCATCGACCGTCAGCGTCGTCGCGACCCGCGGCGGCGGTTCCTCGGCCGATCCCCAGCCGTCGTCGAACGCTTCCCGCTGCTCGCTCTCGAAGCGGCCGGTGGCATTGGTCGCGGCGCCGCGGCCCTTGCGCGCCGCCAGGGGGGCCGGCATATCCATCGGCCGATGCTGGCACGACGATGCGAACATTTCAAGAACTGAATCGCCTGTCGGTCATTATCCCGACGCTCAACGCGGCGGCCGAAATTCCGAGCGCCCTGGCGATGCTCGGCGGGGTCGGCGAGGCCGTCGTCGCCGACGGCGGCTCGCGCGATGATACCGTCGCGATCGCGCGCGCGGCCGGGGCGCGCGTCGTCGTTGCGGCGCGCGGGCGGGGGTCGCAACTGGCTGCCGGCGCCGATGCGGCGAGCGGCGAATGGTTGCTGTTCCTGCACGCCGATTGCCGGCTGGCGGAGGGTTGGCGGGAGGCGGTCGCCAGTTTCATGGCAGCGCCGGGCGGTGCGGGGCAGGCCGGGTATTTCGAGTTCGCGCTCGACGACGATGCGGCGGCGGCGCGCCGGCTCGAACGCCTCGTCGCCTGGCGCTGCCGGGTCCTGGCCTTGCCCTATGGCGACCAGGGCCTGCTGATTTCCCGCACGGTCTACGATTTGATCGGCGGGTTCCGGCCGCTGCCGCTGATGGAGGATGTGGACCTGGTACGCCGCCTCGGGCGACGGCGGTTGGCGCCGCTCGGGGTGCCGCTCTACGCCTCGGCTAGGCGCTACCATAGGGACGGCTATCTCGGCCGGAAGCTGCGCAACCTTTTGTGCCTCAGCCTTTACTTCAGCGGGGTGCCGCCGCGGCACATCGCGCGGCTGTACGGGTGAGGCGGCGGATGGCGCGGCGGCATCTCGTGCTGTTTGTCCGCGCCCCAGAGCGCGGCCGCGGCAAGCGCCGCCTCGCCCGCGACATCAGCGGCGGCGCGGCGCTGCGGTTCGAGCGGGCGATGCTGGCGCTACTGCTGCGCCGGCTCGGCCGCGACCGGCGCTGGCGATTGCGGCTTGCGGTGACACCCGATCGCGCCCGGCGCCGCCCCCGGCTGTGGCCGGCGCACCTGCCCGTTACGGGCCAGGGCAAGGGCGATCTCGGCGTCCGGATGCGCCGGGCCTTGATGCGTTGCCCACCGGGGCCGGCATTGCTGGTCGGCAGCGACATTCCGGTGCTGTCGGCGGCCCACATCGCCGCGGCGTTCCGCCTCCTCGGCAGCCATGATTTGGTTTTCGGGCCGGCGGCGGATGGCGGCTTCTGGCTGTACGGGGCGCGCCGCTCTCCGCGTCTGCCGCCGCCGTTCGGCAGGGTGCGCTGGTCGGGGCCGCACACACTGGCAGATGTGCTCGCGAATGTGCCGCTCTCCATGTCCGTTGGGTTCGCCGCACGCCTCGAGGATGTCGATGACGGCGCCGCCTGGCGCCGCCTCTACCCGCGCCGCGGCTTTTGAGGGCGCTGCGTCACCCTTTCAGGTGCTCCTGCAGGCGCGGCATCAGCTCGACGAAGTTGCATGGGCGGAAGCGGTTGTCGAGCTGGTGCACGAGGATGCCCTCCCAGCCATCGCGGCAGGCGCCGGGCGAGCCGGGCAACGCGAACAGGTAGGTGCCGCCGGCGACCCCGGCGGTGGCGCGGCTCTGGATCGTCGAGGTGCCGATCTTGGCGAAACTGAGCCAGCGGAACAGCTCACCGAAGCCGGCGATCTCCTTTTCATAAACATCGTGAAAGGCTTCGGGGGTCACGTCGCGGCCGGTGACGCCGGTGCCGCCGGTGGCGATCACCACATCGATCTCTCGGTCGGCGATCCACTGGCGCAGCCGCGCGACGATCGCGGAACGGTCGTCGCGCACGATCTGCCGGGCGGCGATCCGGTGGCCGGCCGCCTCAGCGAGTTCGGCGAGAATATTGCCGGAGCGGTCGTCGGCCGCGGTGCGGGTGTCCGACACCGTCAGCAGCGCGATATTGACGGGCAGAAACGGGCGGGTCTCGTCGAGGCGGCCGGGCATCGCTTACTCCTTCGATGGACCCAAAGATAATGCCCTATGGCGAGGTGTCGAGCCGCGCCTGCAACGCGAGCAGGTCGCGCCAGGCGTCGCGCTTGCGGATTGGATCGCGCAGCAGGAAGGAGGGGTGGAACATCGGCAATGTCGGCACCGGGTTTTCGAGGCCCGGCACCGTGAGATCGACCCAGCGGCCGCGCAGCCGGGTGATCCCCTCCTGCCCGAGCAGGGCGCCGCAGGCGGTGCCGCCGGCCAGCACCAGCACGCGCGGCCGCGCCAGCGCGATATGCCGCAACACGAACGGCAGGCAGGCGGCGATCTCGGCGGCGGTCGGCTTGCGGTTGCCGGGCGGGCGCCAGTAGATGACGTTGGTTATCTGCACCTTGGTGCGATCGAGGCCGATCGCGGCCAGCATGCGGTCGAGCAGCTGGCCGCTGCGCCCGACGAACGGCCGGCCAAGCCGGTCTTCCTCGGCCCCCGGCGCTTCGCCGACGATCATCACCGGCGCTTCCGGGTTGCCGTCCATGAACACCGTGTTGGTCGCGGTGCGCTTGAGCGGGCAGAGATCGAAATCGGCAACCAGCGCCGCCAGCTCGGCGATCGTCGCCGCCCCGGCGGCCAGGGCGCGTGCCGAGCGCGCCGCCTCTGCCGGGGAGTCGGCGAGCATCGCGGGCGGCGCGGCCCCCACCCTGCCCTCCCCCGCTTGCGGGGGAGGGTTCTTTCGGGGCGCCTCCCCCGCTTGCGGGGGAGGGTATGTCTCACCCGCTCGCTGGGGAGGGTTCCTTTCATTTGCCTCCCCCGCAAGCGGGGTAGGGTCAGGGCGGGGGTGCGTCGCCGGCGGCGACAGGCGATCGAGCGCAACCTCGCCGATCGCCTCGTCGGCGCCCATCGCAATCTGCCATTCAAGCAGCGCTCGCGCCGCGTCGGGTTGCCTATCAAGCTCCGCCATCGCGCAAGATTACCATCGAGCGCCTGCCGCCGCTCGCCTATAGTCGGCAGGCGGCGGCAACGGAAAGGGCAGGGTGGTGGCGGTCGAGCGCGAGCGGATGGAATACGACGTGGTCGTCGTCGGGGCCGGCCCTTCGGGGCTGGCGGCGGCGATCCGTCTGAAGCAGCTCGCCGCGGCCTCCGGCAGCGAGCTTGCTGTCTGCGTCATCGAGAAAGGGTCGGAAGTCGGCGCCCATATTCTGTCGGGAGCGGTGTTCGAGCCGCGCGCCCTTAACGAGCTGTTCCCGGACTGGCGCGAGCGCGGCGCGCCGCTCAACACCCCGGCGGCCGAGGACCGCTTTCTGTTTCTGTCGCCGACCCGCGCCACCCGCCTGCCGACCCCGCCGCAGATGCACAACCGCGGAAATTACATCATCAGCCTCGGCAATCTGTGCCGCTGGCTGGGTGCCCAGGCGGAGGCGCTGGGGGTCGAGATCTATCCGGGGTTTGCCGGCGCCGAGGTCTTGTACGATGACGGTGGCCGGGTGCGCGGCGTGGCGACCGGCGACATGGGGATCGGCCGTGACGGCAAGCCGACCGAGCGCTTCACGCCGGGGGTCGAGCTCGTCGCGCGCGAGACCTTGTTCGCCGAAGGCTGCCGCGGCTCGCTCAGCAAGCAGCTGATCGAGCGTTTCCGGCTGCGCGACGGCCGGGACCCGCAGACTTATGCGATCGGCCTCAAGGAATTGTGGGAGATCGCCCCGGAGCGCCACCAGCCTGGGCTGGTGATCCATACCGTCGGCTGGCCGCTCGACAAGGAAACCTATGGCGGCTCCTTTCTCTATCACCTCGAAGATCGGCAGGTGTCGGTCGGGTTCGTCATCGGGCTCGACTACAAGAACCCGTTCCTCAACCCGTTCGAGGAATTCCAGCGGTTCAAGACGCACCCGGCGATCAGGCCGTTTTTCGAGGGCGGGCGCCGCATCGCCTATGGCTCGCGGGCGCTGATCGAGGGCGGCTTCCAGGCGATCCCGCGCCTCGATTTCCCGGGCGGCGCGCTGGTCGGCGATGCGGCCGGCTTTGTCAACGTGCCGAAGATCAAGGGCAGCCACACTGCGATGAAATCGGGCATGGCGGCGGCCGAGGCGGTGTTCGCGCGGCTCAGCGGCGATGCCGCCTCCGAAGTCGGCGAGGCGGTGCGCCGCAGCTGGGTATGGGAGGAACTCTACCGGGTGCGCAATATTCGCCCGGCCTTTCGCGGCGGCCTGTTCAACGGCATCGCCTATTCGGCGCTCGATACCTACCTGCTGCGCGGCCGCGCACCGTGGACCCTGCGCCACCGCCGCCCCGACTACGCGCAATTGCTGCCGGCGAGCGAGGCCAAGCGGATCGAGTATCCGCGACCGGACGGCGTCGTTACCTTCGACCGGCTGTCCTCGGTGTTCCTGTCGAACACCAATCACGAGGAGGATCAGCCGTCGCACCTGCGGCTCAAGGATCCGGCCAAGGCGATCGCGATCAATTATCGGCTCTATGATTCGCCGGAACAGCGCTATTGTCCGGCCGGGGTTTATGAGATCGTCGACGATGCGGCGAGCGGCGGCAAGCGGCTGCAGATCAATGCTCAGAATTGCGTCCACTGCAAGACTTGCGACATCAAGGACCCTGAGCAGAATATCGAGTGGGTGGTGCCGGAAGGGGGCGGCGGCCCCAACTATCCGAATATGTGAGTTTTTGGTGGCGCTTGGGGCGCTTGGGTTGCGGGGCTGAAGCATGAAAGATCGGGCGAAATCGGGCGGCCGCCGGGCCGCGGCGGCCGGGGTGTCTGCGGCGGCGTTGGTGCTGGGGCTGGCGATCGCGCCGGTGCAGGCGGCGCCGGCCACGGCAAATCCGGCGGTTTCCGCCACGGCGGCCAGTACCGGGCAGCTGTTCGGCGATTATCTCGCCGGCCGGCATGCCCAGCACACCCGCAATTTTTCGGCGGCGGCGCGCTGGTACGAGAAGGCGCTGGCGGCCGATCCGCGCGCTCCCGAACTGATCAAGCACACCTTTCTGATGGAGATCAGCGACGGCAGTTTCGAGCGCGCCGCCGCGCTTGCCAAAAGCGAGCTGATGCGCGACCCGCATGACGCTTTGGCCCAGTTGACGATCGTCATCGAACGCCTCAAGGCCGGTGACAGCGCCGGTGCGCTGAAGGCCGCCGAGGCGCTGCCGACCGACGGGCTGCACCGCTTTGTCGGCCCGTTTGCGCTGGCCTGGACGCGGGCGGCGGCGGGCGATATCGCTGGCGCCGATACCGCTTTGCAGGGCCTCGACAAATTCAACGGCTTCGAGCCGCTCAAGGTGTTCCAGCTCGGGCTGCTCTACGACTACACCGGCAAGCCCGACCTGGCGCGGCAATATTTCGACAAGGCTCTGGCCGCCAGCCAGCAGCTCAATTGGCGTCTCGTCGAGGTGATCGCCAATTTCGACCGGCGCCACGGCCGCGCCGATCAGGCGGCCAAGCTGTTCCAGCGGTTCAGCAGCCAGAGCAGCACCGGCGACCTCGCGCTGGCGCTCGCCGCGGCCCGGCCCGCGGGGGTGCCGCAGCCGATTGTTGCCACCCCGGCCGACGGGCTGGCGGAAGCGATGTTCGATCTTGCCAGCGTGCTCGACCAGTCGGAGACGATCGACCTCGCGCTGGTCTATGACCGGTTTGCGCTCGATCTGCGGCCGCAATTCCCGCTCGCCCAGCTGCTGCTCGGCGACATCCTGACGGCCGACGGCAAGCCGGAGCAGGCCCTCTCGGTTCTGACCGGGGTCAAGCCCGACTCGCCGTATTACTGGTCGGCGCAGTTGCGCGCCGCGGTCGATCTCGACGCCCTCGGCCGCAGCAATGAGGCGATTGCACAACTGCGCTCGATGGCCTCGAAAAATTCGAAACTGATCGGCGCCGAGATCGAGCTTGGCGATATCCTGCGCAACCAGAAGCGGTTTTCCGAGGCGGCATCGGCGTATGACGAGGCGATCCGGCGGGAAAAGGCTGCCGGGCTGCCGCAGCGTTGGATCCTGTTCTACGACCGCGGCGTTGCGCTCGAACGTTCCGGCCAGTGGCCGCGCGCCGAGGCCGATCTCCAGCATGCGCTGAAGCTCAAGCCCGATCAGCCGACGGTGCTGAACTATCTCGGCTATTCCTGGGTGGACCGTGGCCGGAACCTGAAGCACGGGCTTCAGATGATCGAGAAGGCGGTCGAGCTGCGTCCCGACGACGGCTACATCGTCGACAGTCTCGGCTGGGCGCATTATCGCCTCGGGCAGTACAAGGATGCGGTCCGGTATCTCGAAAAGGCAACCGAGCTGGTTCCCGAGGACCCGACGATCAACGACCATCTGGGCGACGCCTACTGGCAGACCGGCCGCCTCGTCGAGGCCCGCTATCAATGGCGCCGCGCCCTGCAATTCGGCCCTCAGAAGGATGAGATCAAGCCGATCGAGGCCAAGCTCCAGCATGGCCTCAGCATCTCCGCCCAGCCGCCCGGCGGCGGCTGAGCCGAGCGAGGGCCGGCATGTGCCGTATGCGGAATTCGCGCCGGCCAAGATCAATCTGTACCTGCATGTTCTCGGGCGCCGGGCCGACGGGTATCATCGGCTCGACAGCCTCGTCGCCTTCGCCGATATCGGCGACCGGATCGCGGCGGCGCCGGCAGACGGGCTGTCGCTGACGCTCGTCGGGCCCGAGGCCGCCGCGCTCGCCGATCTCGGCGACGACAATCTCGTGCTGCGGGCCGCCCGCCTTCTGGCAGCCGCGCTCGCCTTGGAATCGCCCGGCCGGCTGCCGCCCGGTGCGGCATTGCGGCTCGACAAGCATCTGCCGGCGGCGTCCGGGATCGGCGGCGGGTCGAGCGACGCGGCGGCGACGCTGCGCACACTCGGCCGGTTGTGGAACAGCCGGCTCGGCGAGGCCCGGCTGATGGCGCTTGCCGCCGAACTCGGCGCCGATGTGCCGGCCTGTTTGGCCGGCCGCCCGGTCTGGGTCGGCGGCATCGGCGAGCGGCTCGAACCGGCCTGTGGCTTGCCGCCGGTCGGCATTGTATTGGCCAACCCGCGCCGGCCGTTGCCGACCGCGGAGGTTTTCCGGACGCGTCAGCGCCCGTTCGGCGAGGCCGGGCGCTTCGCGCCGATGCCGCGCGACGCCGCCGGGCTGGCGGCGTCGCTGGCGGCATGCCGCAACGATTTGACCGAGGCGGCGGTGCGGCTGGTGCCGGAGATTGCGGCCGTGCTCGACCGGCTGGCGGCCCTGCCGGGCGCGCTGCTGGCGCGGATGAGCGGCAGCGGCGCGACCTGTTTCGCATTGTTCGCCGATCGTGACGCGGCGCGCGCCGCCGGCGCCGCCCTGGCCGCCGCCGAGCCGGGCTGGTGGACGGCGTCGGGCATGCTGCTGCCGCCGGCACCACCCCCGGTGGCCACGCAAATCCCTCGGCCGAAATCATGAGCAGCGATACGGAACCGGTGCTGGCGTTGTCCGGCGGGGTAGGCGGCGCCAAGCTGGCGCTCGGGCTCTACCGGGTGCTGCCGCGGGACAGGCTGACCGTCATCGCCAATACCGGCGACGATTTCGAGCATCTGGGCCTCGCGATTTCCCCAGACCTCGATACGTTGCTCTACACGCTCTCGGGGCAGGACAACCTGGAACTCGGCTGGGGAAGGCGCGGCGAGACCTGGAGCTTTATGGCGGCGCTCGAGGCCTTGGGCGGCGAAACCTGGTTCCGGCTCGGCGACGGCGATCTTGCCACGCATATCGAGCGCACGCGGCGCCTCAAGGCCGGCGAAAGCCTGTCGGCGGTCATCGCCGATTTCCGTCGCCGGCTCGGCATCGCCGCGCGCCTCCTGCCGATGTCGGACGATTGGGTGCGCACAAGGCTGCACACCGCCAAGGGCCGGCTCGATTTTCAGGATTATTTCGTCCGGCTGCGCTGCGAGCCGTCGGTATCCGAAATCGTGTTTGACGGGGCCGCAACCGCCCGTCCGCATTCGGATTTTCTGGCGGCGCTCGCCGACCCGCATTTGCGGGCGGTGGTGATCTGCCCGTCCAACCCGTTCATCAGCATCGACCCGATTCTGGCCCTGCCGGGAGTCCGGGCCGCATTGCGCGAGTGCCGGGCGCCGGTGGTCGCGGTGTCGCCGATCATCGCCGGCAGGGCGGTCAAAGGACCGACCGCCAAGATGATGGTGGAGTTGGGCCTGCCGGTCGACGCCGCCGCGGTGGCGCATCATTATCGGGATTTCCTCAACCTCTACATCGCCGA
>DASUKH010000148.1:0-14381 GCA_036278835.1 Allostellaceae bacterium | reverse complement strand
ATCGGCATCCTCGCCGCCTTGCAGGAGCGCCAGCGCACCGGCAAGGGCGGCATTGTCGATACGTCGCTCTACGAGACCGGCCTCGCCTGGATGAGCATCTATCTCGCCGGCTTCCTCGCCAACGGCGAGGTCCCGGCGCGGCACGGGTCCGGGGTCGATATGATCGTGCCCTATCAGGCATTCGCCGCGTCGGACGGCTACATGATGGTGGCGGCCGGCACCGACAATCTGTTCCGCCGACTCTGCGATGTGCTGGAGCGGCCCGGCCTCGCCGATGATCCGCGCTTCCGCGGCAACAAGGACCGGGTGGTCAACCGCAAGGAGCTGATCCCGATCCTTTCCGATGTGTTCGCCACCCGGACGCGAGAGGAGTGGGCGCGGCGGCTTGAGGCGGCCGGCATCCCGAACGGGCCGATCAACGATTTGACCCAGGTCGTCGCCGATCCGCAGACCGAGGCGCTCGGCATCATCCAGAAGAAGCGCGGCAGCGCGCTCGGCCTCGTCGGCCTGCCATTGTCGTTCGACGGTACGCGTCCGCCTTTCGACAAAGCGGCGCCGACCCTCGGAGAGGCCAACGACGCCATGCCGGGTGAGCGGCGGTGAGAGCCGGCCTGCTGCTGCTCCCGGTGCTGCTCGGAGCGCTCGCCGGCTGCGGCACGATCGCGGAAACGGGGCCGCCGCCGCTCGACAACGCGGTCGCCGAATCCACGGTCGGCAACGGCCGGTTCATCGCTATCGTCGGGCCACTGCGGCAGCATTCGCCGCCATTTCTCGGGGTGCCGCGAACCAATATCGACCTGCTGCGCAGCTGGGTCGATCGGCGCACCGGCGAGGTGGCCAACCAGCTCTATGTCGAGGCCAGCTACACCGGCGCCGAGCGCACCTACGACGCCGCCCGTGATTCCGCCGGCGACCCCCTGCGCTTCATCCCGATCAGCAAAAACGAGATCGCCTGCAGCGGCGGCTGCTCCTATGCCGAGGAGTTTGCCGCCGCCCTGCCGACCTCGCTATTGCGCGCGCACCGCTCGGGCCTCACCGTGACTTTCGCGGCAAAATCCGGCCCGCCGCTAACCATCGCGGTGGCGGGCGAGATGATCGACAAGCAACTCGCCGCGATCGACGCCGCCCGCGCCACCCTGCCGACCGCCGCGGCGGTAACCAAGCCGGCGCCCTGAACGCCGCGGGCGGAATTACGCGCGCTGCCGTTAGGCGACGGCCCGGCTCTGGTTGTGCTGTGCGCTGGGCCGGGCGATTTCGTGCAGCGCCTGGCCGGCGTCCCGCTGCTTTCGCGCCAGATCGGCGAGCGACACAATGCCGACCAGCCGCTTGTCGCGGTTTACCACCGGCAGACGGCGCACCTGGATCTCGCCCATGTTGCGGCAAACCTGCTCGATTGCCTCATCCTCAAAGCAGTACCGGACCTCGCAGGTCATTGCGTCGCGCACCTTGCTGTCAGGTCCTTTACCCTCGGCAACGGCGCGGATCGCGATGTCGCGGTCGGTGATCATCCCGGCAAGCCGATCCCCGTCGGCGACCGGCAGGATGCCGCAATCGCGCTCCTGCATCATCTGTGCGGCATGCCGCAGCGTGTCGTCCGGGCCGATCAGCTTTGCGTCTCGGGTCATAACATCTCGAATTTGCATTTTTTTGACGCTCCTTTTGCTATACCTCGGAGTTGTCCAAATCTTTTGGCGAAAGTCCATGGTATAAAGCGCCGAACTCCTCCGATGTTTCCTTCGAACGCGCTCATAAACATTGCGTTCCCCTAAGTGTGACAAGAAGAACCTGTGGTAAATCAGAGCGTTCGCTACCGACAAATGTAACGAAACGTGGAGAGGAACCATGAGTACCACGGGTCTCGAGGTATTCGACAAAACGGTGCAGACAACGAACATCTGGCTCGACGAGATCGTCGGGCAGATGGGGCCGGACAAGAATTTGGCCTGGCATATCCTTGGCGCGGTGCTGCGCGCCTTGCGCGACCGGCTGCCGCTCGACGCGGCGGCGCATCTCGGGGCGCAGCTGCCGCTATTGGTGCGCGGCCTCTATTACGATCAGTGGCGGCCGGCTTCGGGCATGCGCAAGGACCGGCGGCAGGACGAGTTTCTTACCCACGTCGCCGAAGGATTGCGGAATACCAGGCCGGTCAACACCCGCGATGCGACGCGCGCCGTTTTCGCGGTGATGGAGCGGCATGTCACGAGAGGCCAGATCGAGAAGGTGATCTCGTCGCTGCCGCACGACATCCGGTCCCTGTGGCCCGCGGAGGCCGCCCCGGCAGCACAGCCGACAACACCGGCGTCGGGCAACGATATGCTGGCCGAGATCAACGAGGCGGTATCGACCGAAGCCTGACCGGGCCGCGCGCGGTCCGCTGTTCATCCGCGATCCGGCCGGGCATCATAGCTGCCGCGATCACCGTAACGGGGAGAGGACGATGCCGGAGGGGAGCGAGCTTTACCGGAAGGGCGCGGCGAAGCGGCGGCAGCTGATGGGCGATGCCGCGGTCGAGCAGGCCGCGCGCACGACCTACAGCGACCCGGTCATGAAGAAATTCATCGAGGTGGCGACCGAAACGGTGTTCGGCGCGCTGTGGACGCGGCCCGGCCTCGATGACAGGACGCGGGCGCTGATCACCGTCGTTTCCGATGCCTGCACCGGGCGCGAGCCGGAGCTGGCGCTGCACCTGCGCATGGCGTTGCGCCAGGGATGGAGCGAGGACGAACTCGTCGAGGTCCTGCTCCACCTGTCGGGCTATATCGGGGTGCCGATCATCCGCGAATGCATGCTGGTCGCGGCGCGGGTCTTCAAGGAATACCGCGCCGAGAGCGGCACCACGTCGGCCTGACCGGGCTGCGCTAACCGTCTGCGAGCAGCGCCAGCAACCGCGCCGCGGCAGCGATGTCGGTGGCGACGGCGTCGCGCCTTGCGGCGGCTTCGGCGTCCTCGCCCCAGGCCTCGATCTGAAACATCTCGTCGAGCTGTGACGCGGCGAACGCCTCGTCGGCGGCCAGCCGGCCTTCGAGCACGGCTAGCGCGATGACTAGCGAGCCGCTGGACCCGGTCAGGCTGTGCAGCGCCGTCAGGCGGAAATCGTCGAGCGCCACGACGGCACCGCTGAGCGCCTTCAGCACGGACCCCGGCTGCGGCGTCGGAATGACCCCGGCGGTGACCGTCAACGCCGCATCGTAGCGCAAGACCGCCCAGTCGATCAGCGGCTGCCACACCGCGTTCTGGCGCGCCGCCAAGGCCGGCGGATGGTCGGCGCGATAGCACACGAGATCGGTGCCGGCATAGTTCGACACCTCCTCGATAACCTGCCGGCGCAGGGTTGCGGTGCGGTCGATTGCGGTCGCCGCCAGCCGGGTCAGCGGCATCGTCGCCGGTCGGATCTCGTCCTGCTGGGCATCCCATTCGGCGCCGATCGCCGCCGCCAGCGCCGCGCTCGGCACAACCAGATCGTTTTTTGCCGGGGTGCGCATCGGCCTGCCGTCGAGGGCGATGCCCCAGCCGCCCTCGGCGGCGCGGGTGGCGACCTCCTTGTAAACGCGCTTCATTCGATATCCAGGTCGGCAAACGGGTCGGCGGCTTCGGCCGCGAAGCCAAAAAATTCCCATACCCGCTTCATGTGGGTCGGCAACGGCGCGACCGCCCGCAACGTGCCGCCGGCCGGATGCGGCAGCGCGAGGCTGCGCGCATGCAGGTGCAGCCGGTGCGCCGCCGCGCCGCCCGGCAGCTGCGCGGCGTTGCCGCCGTATTTGCCGTCGCCGAGGATCGGTGTCCCGAGGGCGGCGCAATGCGCGCGCAATTGATGCGTGCGGCCAGTCACCGGCAACAGGGCGAGCCAGCTTGCCTTTGTCCCGGCGTGGTCCACCACCCGGTACCAGGTCACTGCGCTTCGGCCTTCCTCGTCGGCGCGCACCCGCTCGCGCCCGGCGCCGGGTTTTTTCGCAAGTGCGAGGTCGATGCGGCCCTGCGGCGGCTGCGGCAGGCCCGAGACGATCGCCCAATAAATTTTCCGGGCCGTTTTGTCGCGGAACGCGCGGGTGAAAAAGGCTGCGGCCGCAGCGGTGCGCGCGATCAGCAATACCCCCGACGTATCCTTGTCGAGCCGGTGCACGAGGCGCGGCCGCTCGCGAAAGTCGAAGCGCAGGGCATCGAGCAGCGCGTCGATGTGGCGCGTCATGCCGGTGCCGCCCTGCACCGCCAGGCCCGCCGGCTTATTAAGGACGATTGCCCAGTCGTCGCGATGGATCACCGCGTCGCGCAGCATGGCCGCATCCTGCGGCCGCATTTGCGCGGCGGCCGCCGGCGGCTCGGCGGGCGGCAGGTCGGGCAGTGGAGGGACCCGGACCGTCTGGCCGGGGCTGACCGGGTCGCCGGCGCGGGCCTTCTTCCCGTCGACCCGCACCTGCCCTGTGCGCAGCAGCTTTTCGAGCCGGCCGTGGCTGAGGCGGGGATAATGCCGGCGGAACCAGCGGTCGAGCCTGAGGGTTCCGTCTTCCGGCCGCACCGTGACGATCTCGACGCCGCCGGTCACGAAGGCGGCGCCGACGGGCGGGCGCGCTGCAGCATCTCCCATACCAGGTTCTAGACCGCGTCGGCGACAGGGCTGATCCCGAGCTGGTCGGCGAGGCGCACCAGCTGGGCGACGCCGGCCGCCTGCATTTTGCGCATGACCTGGCGGCGGTGCATCTTGACCGTCATCTCGCTGACCCCGAGTTCCCCGGCGATCTGCTTGTTGAGGCGGCCGGACACAACCAGCGACAAGACCTGGCGCTCGCGCGCGGTCAGCGTGTCGAAGCGGGTGCGCAGTTCGGCCAGGCGCGATTGACCGGCGCGGCGGGTACGGTCGGTTTCGAGCGCCGCTCCCACCGCGTCGAGCAGGTCCTGATCGCGAAACGGCTTCGTCAGGAACTCGACGGCGCCGGCCTTCATCGCCTTGACCGACATCGGAATGTCTCCGTAGCCGGTAATGAAGATGATCGGCAGCCGGGCATTGGCCTCGGCCAGCTCGCGCTGCATGTCGAGGCCGCTGCGGCCGGGAAAGCGCACGTCCAGCACGATGCAGCCCGGGCGGTCGGTCCTGTTGCTCTGCAGGAACTCCTGCGGCGCAGCAAACAATTCAACCGCAAACCCGACCGATCTGAACAGATTTTCAAGGGCGCGGCGCATCGAGGCATCGTCGTCGATGACGACGATGGCAGGGGGCTCTTCGGCGCTCTTATTCTGCTGCATCGCTGAGCCTCAAAATGCGTCCGGTCGGTGGGCCCGCCCGCAGCGGGCGAAAACGGCATTGAATTCACCGACCGCCGCCCGCGGGCCTTTCGGGTGCGACCAGACGGCGCCGATCACCGCCAGGAAATCGGCGCCGGCTTCGACCAGCGGCGGGCAGTTCTGTTGCGTGATGCCCCCAATCGCGACGCACGGCACCACCGTCGTGTCCGACCAGTCGGCCAGCAATTCGGGGTGGGCGCGGTGCTTCGCCGCCTTGGTGGCGCTCGGGAAAAACGCGCCAAACGCAACGTAGTCGGCGCCTGCCTCGGCGGCGACAACGGCGCGGTGACGGCTGTCGCCGCAGGTCACGCCGACGATGCGATCGGGTCCGAGGAGCCGGCGCGCTTCGGCATAGGGCGCGTCCTCCTCGCCCACATGCACCCCGTCGCAATCGAGTTCGGCGGCGAGGTCGGGGCGGTCGTTCATGATGAAGGCGACGCCCCGCTCCTGTGCGATCGGCTGCAACACGCGGGTCGCGCGGCGGATCGCGGCGTCATCGACGTCCTTCAGGCGCAATTGCAGGCAAGCGACATCGCCGCCCGCCAGCGCCTCGTCCAACTGCCCGGCGAACCTGTCGGGGTCGAAGGCCGGCGGCGTGATCAGATAGAGCCGGGTGGTGGCCCGCGTGTTGTCGTCGCTGCGGATGGTCAATCCTTCCCCTGGTAGATTTTGATGATGCGGCCAAGCATGTCGAGCGCGTCGGGCTTTGCGCGCTGGAAGCTGTTGCGGCCGATGATCGAGCCGTTGCCGCCGCCCTGATAGACCGCGCGCACCTCGCCGAGAACGCCGTCGAGGTCCTTCGCCTCGCCGCCGGAGAAGACGACGATGCGGCGCCCGTTGAACGCCGATTGCACGACATGGCGAATGCGCGCCGCCGGCGTCGAAATATCGATCTGCCGCTCCTCGTACACCTTCTTCGCCGCGGGCAGTTCGAGATGCGCGGTCGGCGGCTTGATCTTGATGATATGGGCGCCGAGCTGCGCCGCGATCTGCGCCGCGTAGGCGACGATGTCGATCGCCGTCTCGCCCTCTTTCGACAGGTTCCCGCCACGCGGATAGGACCAGATCACGACGGCGAGGCCGTGCGCCTTCGCCTCCTGCGCCATCTCCGCAATATCGTGCATCTGGCTGTATTGGGCGTCCGAGGCTGGATAAATCGTGAAGCCGATTGCCGAGCAGCCGAGCCGCAGCGCATCCTTGACGCCGGCATACGCCGCCTGGTCGGCCGCCTCCTTCTGGCGCGACAGGCTGTTGGCGCTGTTGACCTTGAGGATCAGCGGGATCTGCCCGGCATAGGTCGCCGCCCCGGCCTCGATAAAGCCCAAGGGCGCGGCATAGGCGCTGAGGCCCGCCTCGATCGCCAGCTGGAAATGATAATGCGGGTCGTAGGCCGGCGGGTTCGGCGCGAAACTCCGCGCCGGGCCGTGCTCGACCCCCTGATCGACCGGCAGGATCAGCAATTTGCCGGTGCCGCCGAGTTTGCCGTGCATCAGAATGCGGGCGAGGTTCGCCTTGGTGCCGGGGTTGTCGCTCTCGTAATTGGCGAGAATCTTTTGAACCTGACCGTTGATTTTCATCGCAGCGCTCCTCGTTGCGAGCCGACGGGCTTGCCTCTCTTGTAGCAAAACGCCGCTTCCGAGGCGAGGGCCGCGGAGGCCGCGCGCCATTGCGCGGTTACGGGAAACGGATTTCCACCCGCCGGTTCTGCGGTTCGCGCACGCCATCGGCGGTCGCCACCCGATTATCGCTGTCGCCGCGCCCACTGATTGCGAGTTCGTCGCGCGGCACCCCCAGCCGCACCAGGACCCGTGCCACGTTGTCCGCCCGCCGCCGTGACAGCCGCCTGTTGTAACCGGCGGAACCGGAGCGGTCGGCGTATCCGGCGATTTCGAGCCGCACCGGCGCCCCCGATTTGTACGCCGCGGCGGCTCGCGCGATGATTTGGCGGCCCTGCCGCATCACCACCGCGCTGTTCCAATCGAAAAAGACGAGAAAGACGCGCGGGCCGCCGACCGGCGGGGGAGGGGGCGGGGCTACGATCGGCGGCGGCGGCAGCGGCGGTCCGAAGCGAACCACGACGCTCGCCATCAATGTGTGCGCCTCGTAGCCGCTCTTGTACGCGACCGCCGGTGCCGTCGCGGCACGGAACGCCGCGCCGGTCGTCGCGAGATAACGGTAATCGAGGTCGAAGGCGATTTTGCGGGTCAGGCTGAAGCGCAGGCCGGCGATCGCCTGATAGCCGAACCGCCAATCGTCGTCGTCGAGGACTTTCCCGAGCCCGGCAACCGTCGCCTGATCGACGACATCAACCACGCCGATACCGATGCCGAGATGCGGCATGACCGGCAGACCGAGGTCGAAGGCGTGCAGCACGTTCGCCATGACCGCGTGCGACTGCCGGCTGCCGCCGGGCGCGGCAACGCTCGCGCCGCCGATCGACAGGCTGCCGAGAGCGTTGCGGCGCCAGGCATATTCCGCCTCGAAGCGCCATTTCCCCATTTCGTAGCCGGCCCGCACCCCGGCGGCGAACCCGGAATCATAACGCAACGCGGCGCTTGGCACCCCGGCGGCGCGATCGGTTTGACCGGCGAGGCTGCTCCACCCGCCCTCGCCGCCGAAATAGATCGCCTGCGCCCGCGCCGCGCCACCCGGCAGCGCTGCCGCCGCCAAAAGCGCGCTTGCAGCCAGCACGCGCCACATCGGCCTTGGCGGCCTCCTAACGGCAGCTGGCTTGAGATACAGCGCTATCGGGTTCGGTGAGAAGTATTGCGGGCGAACAACACCTGATCGGCCGTGCGCTTCTGCTCCGCGGAAAAGCTGTCGTACAGGCCCTCCACGGCCGGGATCAGCCGCTTAAGCGCATCGACCTGAGCCTCAGTCACGCGTTCGGCCGCACGCAGCCGCTCGACCGGGTTGCCCGCAGCCTTCGGCTGTTCCTGTGCCAGAACCTTCCTCAGTCTTTGAGCATTCTCCTCGACGACTTTGGTGAAGTTGTCGAATTTCGGTTCTTGCGCGGCGGTGATGTGCAGCCGCTTTTTGAGATCCTCGATCTGGCTCTGCGGGCTCGCGGGCGCCGCCTTTTGTGCGCCGGGCGCGGTTTGCGGCCGGGTCGCCTGGGCGAGGCGGAGTTGCGGCTGGTCGGCCGCGGCGGCGCGGGTCGTCGTCGCGGCCACCGGGAGGGTGAGCAGGGCGGCGGCGATCCCGGCCGCCGCGGCAGCCCGCACCGCCGGTGTCTTGATAGTCGACATCGTTGATTCCTTTTCGGTGGTTCGAGGTGCGGCTGCGAGGAGTCAGTCCGTTCGCAACCCATGCAGAAACAATTCTACAGTACCATCAATCCAGCGGCGCAGCTCCGCCGCGTTGAGGGGCGTACCCAGCCCAAGTGCATGCCGGCGCGGCCCGGTCACCACCATCGTGATGAACTGTTCGGCGGCAAAGCGGGCATCGACCGGCCTGATTTCTCCGGCCGCTTCGCTCTGCTGCAAACGCCGGGCGATGCGCTCGGTGCCGGCGGCCGCGCCGATCTCGTTCAGGATGCGGGCCAGCCCGGGAAACCGCGGCGCCTCAGCGATCATCATGCGGTGCAGGGCGAGCCCCTCGCGGGTCAGCGCGGTGTCGAGCATATGTTCGGCGGCCCGGTGCAATGCCTCGTCGAGGCCGGGCCCCGCGAGCAGCGCGGCGTCGAACGGCGGCGTCCAGCGCTCGACCAGCCGCCGCACCACCGCCTCGAACAGCGCCTCCTTGCCGCCGAAGCGGTGATAGAACGTGCGTTTGGAGATGCCGGCGCCGCGGGCGACCGCCTCGATGCTGGTTGTGCCGAACCCGTCTTTGAGGAAGAGGGCGGCGGCGACATCGAGTATCCGGTCGGAAAGCTGCGCCGATTCCGAACGAGACGGCCGCCCGCCGTGGCGGCGTGGTCGAACATGCTCGTGCGTTTGAGCTTCTGCGGTCACCATGCCTTCCGCAGCTTAGCGGCAGGGCAGGGGAACGCAACTGCGCGGTTGCTTTGCCGTCGATGCTGGGAAGCGGGGGCGATCCCGGTCATGATCGCATCGGGACCGGTTTGCGGGAGAGGCACATGATCACCATCGACCTGTCGGGCAAACGCGCCGTGGTCACCGGCGGCAGCCGGGGCATCGGCCGGGCGATAGCCATCGCCTTCGCCGAGGCGGGCGCCGGCGTCTCGGTTTGCGCGCGCGGCGCCGCCGGCCTCGAACCGGTGCGCGCCGAGATCGCCGAACACGGCGTCGCTGCACATGTCATGCCGTGTGATGTCGCCGACGGCGCCGCCTTGGCGGCGTATATCGCGGCCGCCGGCACCGCGCTCGGCGGCATCGACATCCTCGTCTGCAACGCCTCCGGGTTCGGCACCAGCGATGACGAGGCCGGCTGGGCGCGCAGCATCGAGGTCGATCTGCTCGGCACGGTGCGGGCGATCCGCGCCGCCCGGCCGCATCTTGAAAAGAGCGGGTCCGGGTCAATCATCATGATTTCGTCGATTTCCGGCCTCGTCGCCTCGGCCCGCACGCCGCCCTACGGCGCGGTCAAGGCGGCGCTGATCGAATACACGCTGACCGAAGCGGCGGCCCTGGCGAAGAAGGGCATCCGGGTCAATTGCGTCGCGCCCGGCTCGGTCGAGTTCCCCGGCGGCAGCTGGGAACAGCGCAAGACCGACAACCCGGCGCTCTACGGCGCCATCCTTAAGAGCATCCCGTTCGGCCGGCTCGGCCGCCCGGAGGAGGTGGCACAGGTCGTCGCCTTCCTCGCCTCGCCCCTCGCCCACTGGGTCACCGGCCAAACCATCTCGGTCGATGGCGGGCAGCTGCTGCGGTAGGCGAAACGACCGTTCACCCTCTCCCCCACCGGGGAGAGGGTCTGGCGCTCTCAGGCGGCGCCGCGGCGGTGCGAGAAGGCGGTCTCCTCGCTGGTGATGAATTCGAGGAGCGCGGCGCGGCCGCTCTCATTGACCCGGCGGGCCCGCAGGATCGCGCCGGCGACGTCGCCGGGATTGACGACCCGCTCGCTCCAGCCGCCGAGGTCAGCCGCGAGGTTGGCGTAATTGCCGCCGAGATCGCGGGTCCGGTGCTTTTCGTGCGACAGCTTCATCGCCTGCGTTTCGATCGCCATCGACGAGTTGTTGAGCACGACCGTGGTGATCGGGATGCCGCTTCGCGCCGCCGTCTCGAAATCGAGGCCGGTCATGCCGAACGCGGCGTCGCCCATGAAATTGACGCAGAACTTGTCGGGCGCACCCAATTTGGCGCCGATCGCGAGACCCAACCCGGTGCCGAGCTGATGCGACTTGCCCCAGCCGAGATAACCGCGCGGTTTGACCGCCTTGTAGAACGGCAAGAGCTGGTCGCGCGGGCTGCCGGAATCGTGTGTGACGATCGCGTCTTCCGACGGAATGACCCGCATGAACTCGGACATCACGAAATACGGGTTGATCGGCCGCTCGGTCGAGCGGAGCTTCGCCTCCCAGCGCCCGAGCCACTCGGCCTTGAGGCTGGCGATGCGGGGCCGGGCGCCGCTGTCGCGCTTTTTGCCGGCGAGCCGGTCCTTTGCCGCCTCGATCAGCTGCGCCAGGACGAGTTTGGCATCGCCGAGGATCGGCAATTCGGTATCGTTGGCCTTGTAGAGGTCGCGCGCATCGTTGGTGGCGTGGACGATGCGCTTGCCCGGCGGGATGATCGGGGTCGAGATGTTATGCCGGGTGAGGCTGGTGCCGATCGCAAAAATCACGTCGGCATCGAGCAGCAACTGCCGCCCGTGCCCGGTATAGACGACGCCGCCCGAGCCGAGCGCCAGCGGATGATCCTCCGGAAAGGCGCTTTTGCCGTCGGTCGTTGTCATCACCGGGATGTCGAGCAGTTCCGCGAACGCCACCAGTTCGGCGCTCGCCTCGGCATAGAGGACGCCCTGCCCGGCGATGACGATCGGCGCCTTCGCCTCGCTCAGGACCTTCACCGCGTCCTCGATGTCGCGCGTGTCGGCGGCCGAGCGGGTTCGCCGCACCCGCTGGTAATCGACATGGTTGCCGGCGAACTCGGCGGTCATCACGTCGGTCGGCACCTCAACCATGACCGGGCCGGGCCGGCCGTTCTTCAAGGCATTGAAGGCGCGGCGCATCGCCGGCACGGTGTGCTCGGGCAACAGCACCGGCTCGACCTGCTTCGTAACCGACGCATAGGTGCGGGTCGAGTTGAACAAGGGCCACATCGTCGCGGTGTCGCGCGGGTGGCCGAGCGGCAGCAGCAGCACCGGGGTCGAATCCGAATAGGCCGAGGCGATGCCGGCAAAGGCGTTCTCGGCGCCCGGCCCGTACTGCATCGCGAAGACGCCGGGCGGGTTGCCGTTTGCAACGCGAGCGCAGCCGTCCGCCATGTGCACGCCGACCCGCTCCTGGCGGCAGATCACGGGCGTGAGTCCGCCCGCCACCGCCGCCTCGATGATCGGCGTCGTCGGGAAGCAGAACAGGGTCGAGACCCCTTCGCGCTTCAGGATCTCGGTGATCGCGTCCATGACCTGCATCGGCATCCTCCCGTGTCTCGGAGCGCCAAGGCTAGCGCCGCCGCGCCGGCCGCGCCAGTTCCCGGAACCCATTCGGCACTTACCACGCTTCAAAAACCCGCATCCCCGGCCAAAGTCGGGACTCATGGCGCACATCGCGGGTGTGGACGCGTGGGTCCCGGCTTTGGCCGGGAATGCGAAAAATGGAGGCTCTTGCCCGATTTTAGCGTCTCGGCCTTTGCCGGGGGCTTCCGCCCTACGGCAAGAGGGCCAGCGATAGCGCGCCGTAGAACAGCATGAATGCGATCGGGAAGGCGAGGGTCAGCGCCAGGGCGAGGCGTGGCATCCGGCCGGTATACGCCAGCGCGAGACCGGGCAGCCCGGTTGCCGCGTAGAGCAGCGCGGCCGGCCCGGCTGGCGACATGCCGATCGCCCGGCTGACCGCCTGGTCCGGCCACAACAGCAGATAGCCGACCAGCAGCGCGCAGCTGACGGCATCGAGCGCGCCGAGGATCGCGGCGACCGCCTGCAAAGGGTCGAGCGGCTCGCCCTCGGGTTCGTCGAACGCGAAGAGACGTCCCTTCGCCATGCCTACCGAAACATCCGGCCTTCGGGCGGCAGGCCCATCAGCATCTGGCCGACCGTCTCGAAATGGATGGGGCGGCCCTGGCCCTGCTGGGTCCCGGCGTGAATGTCGCGCATGCGCCGCTCAAGCGGGTTGGCTTCGAAAATCGCGGAGGCGCCGGCGGCATGATAGACGGTGGCAACGATGTCGCGCGCCTGATGGATCGCCCAGGTCGCCGACAAGCGCAATTGCGGGTGGTGCTCGTCGGCGATCGCCCCCTTGTGCTGCGCCTCGTCCCACATCTGGGCGATGACCCCGCGCAAATACGCGCGCGCCGAATTGAGCCGCGCCTCGCATTGCGCCACCTGCGCCTGGATCACATTGTTCTGGCGCAAGGTTCCCTGCGAGCCGCGGGGCACCTTGTCGCGCGCGATCGCAATAAAGGCGTCGAACGCGCCCTTCGCGATGCCCATCGAGACATGGGAGAAGCTCATCGCGTAGATCATGCCGCTGGTGATCTGGTAGAGCGGCCCCGGTTCGCGCAGTTCCGCCGGGTTGTCGCGGCCGGCGGTGCGGCGCGCCGGCACGAAATGGTTGTCGAGCGCATAGCTGTCGCTGCCGGTGCCGCGCAGGCCCAGCACGTGCCAGTTGTCGATGATGCGCGCCTCGGATTTCGGGAACAGCATCGTGCGCACCTGCTGCCGCCCGTTCGGCAACTGCACCGGGCTGCCGTCCTCCTTGAACAGCGGCACGTGGCAGCCGAGCCAGAGGGCGTGCCGGCTGCCGGTAGCGAACCCCCACCGGCCGGTCAGCCGGTAGCCGCTCTCGACAACGACGGCGCGGCCCGCCCCCGGTATATCGGGGCCCCAGGCGAGGATGCCGTCCGGTCCGCCAAACATCTCGCGCGCCACTTCCGGCGCGAGATAGGGCGCGATCATCGAGCAGCCGGAATTCTGGCCGAGACACCACGCGGTGCTGCCGTCGCCCTGCGCCAGCGTGTAGAGCACCTCGGTATAGGTCAGCGGGTCGAGTTCGGCGCCGCCGAGCGAGCGTGGCAGCAGCATGCGGAAGATGCCGCGCTCCTTCATCGCCGCGACGATCTCCGGCGTCACCTCGCGGCCGCGCTCGATGGCGTCGCCGGCGGCTGCCAACTTCGGCTGCAATTCGCGCGCGCGCTCAAGGTAGGTCTGCGCCAGCCGGTCCGCGTCGCGCGCCTCGCCCACATCCATCAACGATCTCCTCCGAACCGCACGCGCGCCACGCCGCGCCGTCGTTCCGGCATTGTGCCGGCTGCGCACGCCAATGGGAACAGCGGCGGCGCAAGGGCGCTATGATCGGGCGCTATGATCGGGCGCTATGAGCCGGCGAGCGCCGCCTCGA
Source organism: Allostellaceae bacterium (assembly GCA_036278835.1). Classification (GTDB taxonomy): domain Bacteria; phylum Pseudomonadota; class Alphaproteobacteria; order ATCC43930; family CGMCC-115725; genus DATARH01. The sequence goes on along the minus strand of DASUKH010000148.1, from coordinate 649 downwards.
TCTCGGCGGTTATGGCGGGATCGCCCGGCCGCACCTGCGACGGCCACGCGCCGGCGAGGCGGCCGTCCGGCCCGATCAGGTATTTGTGGAAATTCCAGCGCGGCGCGCCCGCATCGCCGAGCTGCGCCGCGACCCAGCGGTAGAACGGGTGCGCCTCGGCTCCGACCACCCGGTTCTTTTCGGTCAGCGGGAAATCGACTTGGTAATTGGCATCGCAGAACCCGCGGATTTCGGCGGCGGTGCCCGGCTCCTGAGCGCCGAAATCGTTGGACGGCACGCCGAGCACGACCAGATCGCGATCCCGATATTGCCGCCACAGCGCTTCGAGGTCGCGATATTGCGGGGTGTAGCCGCAGAACGACGCGGTATTGACGATCAGCACCGGCCGGCCGCGCCATGCGGCCAACGGCAGGGCGCCGCCGTCAAGACCGGTGAACTCGAATTGATAGGCGTCGCCCGGATCAGGCTCATCGTCGGCCATTTCATATCCTCCGATTGCGGCAGCGATTTGCCGGTCTATCACTCAACAAGCTTCCGATCCAACCGATCGGATGCCGGAACTTTCCGATGGTTTTGGCGTCCTCAATCGATCCATACGCGAGAGGCCGCAACTGCGTGGCTCCCGCGGCAACGGTAACAGGGCGACCGG
>DASUKH010000147.1:0-24560 GCA_036278835.1 Allostellaceae bacterium | reverse complement strand
GCGGCTTCCAGCGTGTCTCGATAGGCGATGTTGACCTCGTAGCGGTGACGGTGGCGCTCGCTGATCCGGGCTTTGCCGTAAATCCCGGCCACCCGGCTTTCCGGGTCGAGCACCGCGTCGTAGGCGCCGAGGCGCATCGTGCCGCCGAGGTCGCCGCCCGACTCGCGCTGCTCCAAGGTGTTGCCGCGCTGCCACTCGGTCATCAGCCCGATCACCGGATGCCGGCACGGGCCGAACTCGGTCGAGCCGGCGCCCTGCAGGCGCGCCAGATGCCGCGCGGCCTCGATCACCGCCATCTGCATGCCAAAACAGATGCCGAAATAGGGCACCTGGCGCTCGCGGGCAAAGCGCGCCGCCTCGATCTTGCCCTGTGAGCCGCGTTCGCCGAAGCCGCCCGGCACGAGGATCGCGTGCACCCCTTCGAGCTGCCGCACCGCCTCTTCTTCGGCCTCGAACACCTCGGAATTGATCCAGTCGAGCCTGACCCTGACGTTGTTGGCGATGCCGCCATGCACCATCGCCTCGGCCAGCGATTTGTAGCTGTCGAGCAAATTTGTGTATTTGCCGACGATGGCGATTGTCACCTCGCCCTCGGGTCGGCGGATGCGGTTGACGACGGCATCCCAGCGCGACAGGTCGGGTTCGGGTGCGTCGAGGCCGAAATGGGCGCACACCTCGCGGTCAAACCCCTCGGCATGATAGGCGCCTGGCACGGCGTAGATCGTATCGACATCGATCGCCGGGATGACCCGCGACTCGCGCAGGTTACAGAACAGTGCGATCTTCTTGCGCGCCGCGTCCGGGATCGGCCGCTCGCAGCGGCACAGCAGAATGTCGGGCTGGATGCCGAGGCCGAGCAATTCCTTCGCCGAATGCTGGGTCGGCTTGGTCTTCAGTTCGCCGGCCGACGGGATCCACGGCACCAGGGTCAGGTGCACGAACATGACGCGCTCGCGGCCCAACTCGTTGCCGAGTTGGCGGATCGCCTCGAGAAACGGCAGGCTCTCGATATCGCCGACCGTGCCGCCGATCTCGCACAGCACGAAATCCTCATCCGACAAATCGGCGGTGATGAACTCCTTGATCGCGTCGGTGACGTGCGGGATCACCTGCACGGTTGCGCCGAGATATTCGCCGCGCCGCTCGCGGCCGATCACGGTCGAATAGATGCGCCCGGTGGTCACGCTGTCGCTCTTGCGGGCGGCGACACCGACATAGCGCTCGTAATGGCCGAGATCGAGATCGGTCTCGGCGCCGTCGTCGGTGACGAAGACTTCCCCGTGCTGGTAGGGGCTCATCGTGCCGGGATCGACATTGAGATAGGGGTCGAGCTTCCGCAATCGCACCTTAAAGCCGCGCGCCTGCAACAGCGCGCCCAGCGCCGCCGCACACAACCCCTTGCCGAGCGAGGAGACCACGCCGCCGGTGATGAATATGAACCGCGTCATGGGCCTTCAGCCTATAGCAGACGGCGGCGGTCGCCCACGGCAAACTCGCCGCCCGATGCCGCGCCGCATCCTGCCTTGCATTGCAATACCTTGGCCGGCATCCGACCCGGCCGTTGCCGTGCCGCGCCGCCGCGGCTTGCCGCGAACCGCTCTGGTCCGGCCTGCCGAACTGCGGATTTTACCCGTGAAATCTGAACCTTGGGTCCTCGCGCACCGATTCGCCGGTCATTTCGCCAGAGGCACGCTCGGCGAAGGCGGCGCCGCCGGCTTGGCGGGCGCCGGCTTGGGCACGACGTTGCGCTGCGCTTCCGGCGCCGCGGCGGGATTTTTCGGGCTCAGCGGGTTCGGCACCATCGGCGCGGTCGGCCCGGGGCTGAGATCAAGGATCGAGGTCGGGGCGCCGCCATAGGTGCTGAACTTGACCAGGAGAATGCTGGTCGCGAAAAAGATAACCGCCAGGATCGCGGTGGTGCGGGTCAACAGGTTGGAGGTCGAGCGCCCGGTCATAAAGCCCGACATGCCGCCGCCCCCGCCGCCCCCGCCGATGCCGAGGGCGCCGCCCTCGCTCTTCTGCAACAGCACGACGCCGACCAGCGCGATCGCTATCAGGCAATGAACGACAAACAGGACAAGCAGCATCTAAAAGGCCGTTTCGCGCCGGTATCGAGGATGACAGCGCCTATTTAGGCGCTTTGCCGGGCGCTGGCTAGGGCGCACCGCGCCGGCAGCAGTACGGGGACGTCTGGACTGTCCTTAACGCCGCATGATGGGCTGAGCGGAGGGAAGCCCATCAATCCAGGCGCTGCACTCACCCGATGCGCGTCAGCTCCCGTGCCGATACCGTCTCGAGCCGGGACAGCCGGTCGAACAGCACGTCTGCCGCGATGCGGGCGCCTCCGGTAGCGAGGCAGGAGCGGAATTTCTCGAACAATTCCCCGTCGCCCAGCGGCCGCTCGGCATGGCCGCGGGCCCGCCTGACCCGCTCGCTCTCAAAACGGGCGCCGTTCGCCAGTTCAACCGAAACCTGGTCGAACACCGAGCCGCCGATCATCTCGGGATCGTAGTTCTCGTTGGCCACCACTCCTACCTTCCCCATCAGCTGCTGCACCTCAGGGCGGCGGACGAAGGTGTCGGTATATTCGGCGAGGCTGGCGCGCCGCGCGACAACCGAGGCGGCCATCGCGAATTCCATGCTGAATTTGGCTTCGAGGCCGGTCTGCGGCCGGTGGTTGCGCAAAATGGTCGCGTGCGTTTTGCTGATCGCGACGGTGACGCGGGCAATATCGGCTCCGGTCAGCGGGTGCGCCTTTAACAGATCGAGCGTCGCGTCGAGCGCCCGATGGGTGCAATAGCAGGCCGGGTATTTCTTGATGCTGAGACCCTGCTTCAGGATCTGCCAATCCTCGCCGAGGCGCGGCGCGCCGCTGTCGCGATCGGCCTTGCCTTCGGGCGACACCGCCGACAGGAACCCCTGCGGATGCTCAAGCGCGTCGGCGGCGGCGGTGAAGCCGAGCGCCGCGAGCCGCGCCGAGATGACCCCGGCATGCGCCGCGCGCCCGGCGTGGAACGGCTTTGTCATCGTCCCGAAATTGGCCATCGTGCCGCCGGCCTGCGAGGCCGCCAAGGCCAGCGCCATCGCCGTCTGCCTCGGATCGAGGCGGCGCAGCGAGGCGCATGCCGCGGCGGCGCCGATCGCGCCGAAAATCCCGGTCGGGTGCCAACCCTTGATATGGTGGTGGCCGGGATCGCGGCCGGCCAGCTCGGCCCAGGTTTCGTAGCCCGCGACATAGGCGGCGATCATCTCGCGTCCGCCGAGGTCCAGCGCCTCGGCCTCGGCGAGGATCGCCGGCACCAGCACGGTCGAGGGGTGGCCGTGCAGGGCCACGTCGTCGTAGTCGAGGGCATGCCCGGCGGTGCCGTTGATCCATGCCGCCTCCGGCGCCGCGGCGTTCTCGCCCGAGAAATAGAGGGTGGCCGGACCGGAAGCCGCGGCGAGGCCCTGGCGCAACAATTGGGGCGCCGGGTCGTGGGCGCCGGCGATCATTGTCGCGATCGTGTCGATAAAGCCGGTGCGCACGACGGCCGCCGCTTCATCCGGGATCCGCGCGAAATCGAGGCCAGAGACGAAGTGTCCGAGTTCCTGGGTCAGCGCCATTATCCTCTCCCAATCGTCGTTCCGCGGCTGCGCCCTCTTTATAAAACCGAACCGCGACCCGTTCCAGGCGGGCCTCGCGCGGCCGGCGGGATTGCCCGTAAGCCCTTGTCACCCGCGCGATGTTGCGCGATGAAGGCGGATGGCTCCCTCCCCTGCCCCGGTTTTTGCCGCCCCGGCTTCGGCACGCCACGGCAGGCGCGCACTGGTCACCCGGCCGCGGGCCGAGGCGGCCGCTCTCGCCGCGGCGCTGGCGGCGCGCGGCGTCGCGGCCTTGATCGAGCCGCTGATCGAAATCCATTTCCGCGCCGGGCCGCCGCCCGACCTCACCGGCGTGCAGGCGCTGCTGTGCACCAGTGCCAACGGGGTCGGAGCGTTGGCGCGCCTCAGCGGCGAGCGCGACCTGAAGCTGTTTGCGGTCGGCGAGGCGACGGCGGCGCGGGCGCACGCCGAAGGCTTTGCCCAAGTCGAGAGCGCCGGCGGCAATGTCGGCGATCTTGCCCGGCTCGCCGCCGCCCGGCTTGACCCGGACGGCGGGCGGCTCGTCCATGTCGCCGGCAGCGCCATTGCCGGCGACCTCGCCGGCATGCTCGTCGGCCGCGGCTTCGCGGTCGAACGGGCGGTGTTGTACGAGGCTCGGCCGGTGCCGGTACTAGGCGCCGGGTGCGTACAGGCGTTGGAGGCCGGGATCGTCGATTTCGCGCTGTTCTTTTCGCCGCGCACCGCGGCGATCTTCGCCCGCCTCGCCGACGAGGCCGCCATTGTCCCGGCCCTGCGCTTCGCGAGCGCGGTGTCGATCAGCGAAGCGGCCGATCGCGAACTCGCCGGTCTGCCGTTTCGCGACCGCCGCCTCGCGACACGGCCGGACCAGGACGGGCTGCTGCGCACGCTTGACCGGCTGCTTGACGAGAGGCGGCGCGCATGAGCGAAGCTGCGGAAAATCTGCGCGAGCCGGATGCCGACGCCCCCGGGATTGTGCCGCCATCGGCGCCGGAGCCGGCCACCGTAACGGTGCGGCCGTCCTATCGCGCCGCCGCGCTGGCCCTGGCCTTGGCGCTGATCGTCGTCGCCGGTCTGGTCGCCGCCGCGCCGTGGTGGGCGCCGCTGGTGCCATGGGGGCCGCAGGCGGTGCGCGCGGCGGCACTCGCCCGCCGCCTCGACGGGATCGAGGCCGCCACCAATAAGACATTGCACGGGCTTGAGGAGCGGGTGGCCGGGCTCGAAACCAGGCAGCCCGCGACCCCGCCCGGCCTCGGCATGTTGCGCCAGCAAGTTGACAAGGAGCTGCAGGCGAACGGCCTCCTCGCGCAACGGGTCGCGGTGCTGGAGAACGCGGCGAAGGCGCCGGCCGGAGCCGCGCTCGAGCAACGGGTCGCGGCGCTCGAAAACGCCTCCGAGAGCCGTGCCGATATGGCCTCCGACCTCAGCAAGCGGGTGGCAACGATCGAGGGCGCCGCGAAAGACCGCGGCGCCGCTCTTGGCGCGCTCGATAAGCGGCTTGCGGCGCTGGCGGCGCAGGTGCACGGCACCGCGTCCGAGGCGGAAAATGCCGGGCTGGCGGTTGCACTGTTGCGGATTTCCGAAGCGGTGCAGGCCGGCCGGCCGTTCGCGGCCGAATACGAGGCCTTGCGCCGGCTGGCGCGAGGGCGGCCGGCGATCGAGCAGGCGGCGGCGCCGCTCGCCGATGCCGCTTCTGCCGGGGTGGCGAGCCGCGCCGCCCTGGCGCGCGATCTGCACGCGATCGAAGCAAAACTCGCCGCCACCCCGCCGGCCGCGCCGGCAACCGGCGGCTGGGCCGCCCAGGCATGGCATGGGCTAAGTGGGCTGGTCCGGATCCGGCGGGCGGGCGCACCGCCGAGCGGCACCGAAGCTGTCGTTGCCGCCGCCGGGAAGGCGCTTGCCGCCGGCGATCTGACAGGCGCGATCGTCAAGGTCGAAAGCCTCACCGGCGGTCCGGCTGACGCGGCCGGCCCCTGGCTGCGCGCCGCACGTCAGCGCCTTGCCGCCGAACAGGCATTGAGCCGGCTCGAAACGGCGGTCGCCGCGCCTCCCGGCAAAACCGGTGCCGGCCCCGCCACCCCCGACCCCGCCACCTCCAGCCCCGCTGCGGCGGGAGGCGGAGCTCCCGGCTGATGCGCTGGCTTGTCGCGTTTCTGGTGATCGCGGCGGCGGTTGGGCTGGGCGTGTTTTTCGCCGGCAATCCGGGACAGGTCGAGATCGCGTGGCGCGGCTGGGTGGTCGACACCTCGGTCGGCGTGCTGGTCGGGTTGGCTGCATTGTTAGCCGCGATCGTCGCAGCCGCGGCGCTCGCCCTGGCCGCGTTGCGCCGGATGCCCCGCAACCTGCGCCGCCGCCGGGCCGCCCGCCGCTATCGGCTCGGCGAGCGCGAACTGACCCGCGGCATCGTCGCGCTGGCGGCCGGACAGGCGGCCGAGGCGCGGCGTTATGCGCAGCGCGCCGAGACGCTGCTCGCCGGCGCGCCGATGCCGCTGCTGCTGATGGCGGAGGCGGCCGGCCGGCAGGGCGATGCGGCGGCGGCGCAGCAGGCCTACACGGCGTTGCTTGCCGCGCCGGCGACCGAATTTCTCGGATTGCGCGGGCTGATCGGGCAGGCCTTGCGCGCCGGCGACGACGCGGCCGCGCGGCGCCTCGCCGGGCGCGCCCGGCTGCTCCGCCCGGACGCGCCATGGCTGGCGGAGAGCCTTCTGGTGCTTGAAGGCCGCGCCGGCGACTGGACAGCGGCGCGCGACACGCTTGCCACCGCCGCGCGGCGCGGAGCGCTGACGGCCGAGCGGGCGCGCCATCACCGCGGCGTCGTGCTGCACCAGTTGAGCCTCGCCGCCGAGCGGGCCGGCGATTTGCGCGAGGCGGTCCGGCTGGCGGCGCGCGCGCAGCCGCTCGCCCCCGATGTCGCGGCCATCGCCTGTCACCACGCCGGGCTGCTGCTCGGCCTCGGGCGGAAGCGGGCCGCCACCCGCGCGATCGAACGCGCCTGGCACCTGCGGCCGCATCCTGATCTCGCCCGCCTTTACCTCGAAATGCGGCAGGAGGCCGAGCCGCTCGCGCGCGCTGCTTCATTGCAAGGCCTCGCGAGGCACAACCCCGACGCGATCGAGAACCATCTGGCCCTGGCCGAGGCGGCGCTCGCCGCCCGGCTGTGGGGCGAGGCGCGCCACCACCTGACAGCCGCCGGCGCGGTGCCGGCCGATGCCGCAGCGCCATCAGGCACAGCCGGCGCGCCGCCGCGCCGCCTGTGCCTGATGATGGCGCGGCTCGAGGAGGGCGAGCGGGGCGATGTTGCGGCCTCCCGCGCCTGGCGGGACCGTGCGCTCGAGGCGCCGGCCGACCCCGCTTGGCTGTGCCGCGCCTGCGGTGGTGAGAGCGGCGAATGGCAGGCGCTCTGTCCGCATTGCGGCGGCTTCGACACGCTCGACTGGGACGCGCCGCCCGTGGCGCCGCGGCCGTTCCTCGGACCGCGCGCCGAAGATACCGCATTGCTGGTGCTGCCGCCGGCGACGTCGCGGCCGGACGTCGCCGCCCCAAGCGACTTGGCGAAAACGGCGCAATCGGATAAGTAACCGCTCGCGAGCCGGCAGCGCACGCCCCGATAGCTCAGCGGTAGAGCAACCGCTTCGTAAGCGGTAGGCCGGGGGTTCAAATCCCTCTCGGGGCACCAGCTCCATCCTGCTTGCTTTGGGCGCACAGGCGCGGCATGGCGTCGGGCGGCGTTGACGCCGGGTCGCGGCGTCGATATAAGCCCCTCCTCTCCGTTTCCGACGAGCAACGATGCCGCATCACAAATCGGCTGAAAAACGCCTTCGCCAGACCGAAAAGCGCACCGCCATCAACCGCGCCCGGCTGTCCCGGGTGCGCACTTTCGTCAAAAAGGTCGAGAGCGCGATCACGACCGGCGACAAGGAGGCGGCACAATCGGCCTTTCAGGTTGCGCAGCCGGAACTGCACCGCGCCACCACCAAGGGCGTGCTGCACAAGAACACGGTGGCGCGCAAGCTGTCGCGGCTCGCCGCACGCATCAACGCCCTCTGACTTCCTCCGAGCGCTGCCCCATCCGACCCTGATCGGGTAGTGCCTCAGGTTGGTTCGATCGGCGCCTCGGGTCCTTCGAGACGCCCGCTTCGCGGGCTCCTCAGGATGAGGTTCTGTCTTAATGCCATCACAGGCTTACCTCATCCTGGGGAGCGCCCGGAAGGGCGCGTCTCGAAGGACGCCACCACCCCTGATCGCGCCTGCTTGACAGCGGGCGCGCTACCGGCATCTCACTTGGCCACGTGTCCGCCCGCCCGGAAGCGGGCTTTGGCGAGGGGTACGCGCGTGCGATTCGGCGGGAGCGCAAAAATATCGCTGTTCGCTTTACGATCTCATTGCCACCATCGCGTCATCTCGATAGACTTGATAACAACGAACCGGTGAATGCCGCTGGTTCTGTGTATAATTCGACTGCCCTCAGTATTATCCGTGCAGCATTTCCGGCTGCTCCAAAATGAGCCGACCCGGACTGCGACGGTTTACTTGTGCATGGACAGCCGAAACGGGGGATTATCGATCGGATCACGCTGCAAAGCAGGTCATCTGTCCTGCCTTAAGAGAAACGAACATTTTATTGTGGGGGAACAGGGCCGTGCCAGAACCAGCACGCATCAGTGAGATCGCCGGAATCGCGCCACCCGCGGGCGGCGATTGGGATCGGGTGATGGATCGGCTTCGCAACGAGGTCGGCGACACGGTGTTCCGCTCATGGCTGACCGGGCTGCGCGTCGAGCGGATCGCCGCCGGGGAGGCGGTCGTCGCGGCGCCGACGCGGTTTCTGCGGAACTGGGTGGCGACCCACTACGCCGACCGCCTGCTGTCGGCGTGGCGCCATGTCGACCCCAGCGTCGCCCGACTGTCGCTGGTGGTCGATCCGCGGGTCGTCGGCAGCGCGACGGCAACGTCGGGGCGGCCGACGGCGGAACCGACGGAGGCCGACACTACCGGCGAGGCCGATCCGGCGGCAGCCGATGATGTCGGCGAGGTTGGCGGCCGGTTCTCGGCCTCGCTCGACCCGCGCTTCACATTCGACAATTTCGTGACCGGCAAACCCAACGAATTGGCGCATGCCGCCGCCCGCCGCATCGCCGCGGCCTGCGTCGAGCCGTCCCGTTCGGTGCCGTTCAATCCGCTTTTTCTTTATGGCGGGGTCGGGCTTGGCAAAACCCACCTGATGCACGCGATCGCGTGGCACGTCCGCCTGCATGCCCCCGGCCGAAAGGTGATTTACCTGTCGGCCGAAAAATTCATGTATCAGTTCGTCAAGGCGCTGCGCTTCCGCTCGACGATGGATTTCAAGGACCAGTTCCGCTCCGTCGATCTGTTGATGATCGACGACGTGCAGTTCGTCAGCGGCAAGGAGTCGACGCAGGAGGAGCTGTTCCACACCTTCAACGCACTGGTCGATCAAAACCGCCAGATCGTCTTTTCGGCCGACAAGTCGCCCTCCGATCTCGAAGGTCTTGAGGAGCGGATGCGTTCGCGGCTCGGCTGGGGCCTCGTTGCCGACATCCACCCGACCACCTACGAACTGCGCCTCGGCATTCTGCAGGCGAAGGCCGAACAGAGCGGCGTGCCGGTGCCCCAGAAAATCATCGAATTCCTGGCTCACAAGATTGTTTCGAACGTCCGCGAACTGGAAGGCGCGCTCAACCGCATCATCGCCCAGAGCCAGCTGATCGGCCGCGAGATCACGCTCGAAGGCGCTCAGGAGTTGCTGCACGATTTGCTCCGCGCCAGCGAGCGGCGGGTGACGATCGACGAGATCCAGCGCAAGGTGGCCGAACATTTCAACATCAAGATGGCGGAGATGACCTCGGCCCGCCGCGCCCGCGTCGTCGCGCGGCCGCGCCAGGTGGCGATGTACCTGGCGAAGCAGCTGACGCAGCGCTCCCTGCCCGAGATCGGCCGCAAGTTCGGCGGCCGCGACCACACCACGGTGATCCACGCCGTCAGAAAGGTCGAGGAGTTGCTGGCCGGCGACCCGGCGCTCGCCGAGGACGTCGAACTGCTGCGCCGCATGCTGCAGAACTGACGCGGCCCGCACGGCGGTCCCCGAACGCGCCTGGCCCTCGGAGGAGCGGGGGGGTATGGCGGCGGCGCTTCCGTGCTATACTGCGGCCCCGTCTGCCGGCGCTGCGCATGGTGCCGCGGCGGGTTTTCGATTCAGCCGCCGAAAGACTGGCAGCACCATGAAACTGATCATTGAACGGGGCGCGCTTCTAAAGGCGCTCGGGCATGTGCAAAGCGTCGTCGAGCGCCGCACCACGATCCCGATTCTGTCGAACGTGCTGCTGCGGGCCGGAGATGCCGGCGGGGCCGGGCGGCTGACCCTGAGCGCGACCGACATGGACCTCGAGATCGTCGAGCGGGTGCCGGCCACGGTGACGCGCGAGGGCACCACGACGGCGCCGGCGCACACGCTTTACGACGTCGTGCGGAAACTGCGCGAAGGCGCCCAGGTCGAGATCGAGACCGTCGCCGGACGCAACGAGATGGCGCTGCGCTCGGGGCGCTCCGTCTTCACCCTCGCCTGCCTGCCGCCGGAGGATTACCCGGTCATGTCGGCCGGCGAGTTGCCGCACAATTTCACGCTGTCGGCGGCCGAATTGCGCCTGCTGATCGACCGCACCCGGTTCGCCATCTCGACCGAGGAGACGCGCTATTATTTGAACGGCATTTATCTGCACGCGACCAAGAACAACGAGGTGCCGGTGGTGCGTGCGGTGGCGACCGACGGGCACCGCCTCGCCCGCGCCGAGATGACGGCGCCCGAGGGGGCGGCCGGCATCCCGGGCATCATCGTGCCGCGCAAGACCGTGCTCGAACTGCGCAAGCTGGTCGAGGAGGGCAACGACGAGGAGGTTCAGATCGCGCTTGGCGACACCAAGATCCGCTGTGCGATCGGCGAGGCGGCGCTGACCTCAAAGCTGATCGACGGCACCTTCCCCGATTACGACCGGGTGATCCCGGCCGGTAACGACAAGGTGCTGGAAGTGCCGTGCAAAGAGTTTGCCGAGGCGGTCGACCGCGTCTCGACGATCTCGACCGAGCGCAGCCGCGCGGTCAAGCTGGCGATCGAGAAGGGCGGCCTTGTCGTATCGGCGACCAGCCCCGAAAACGGCACCGCGGTCGAGGAACTCGAGGTGCGCTATCAGTCGACCCCGATCGAGATCGGCTTCAACTCGCGTTACCTGCTCGACATCACGGAGCAGATTGAGGGCGAGTACCTGCAGTTCCAGATGTCCGATGCGGGGTCGCCGACGATCCTGCGCAGCAGCGCCCCGGAGGCGCACGGGGCGAGTGCGCTCTACGTCCTGATGCCGATGCGGGTGTGACCCTAAAACCCGCGAATTTGCTGGAAATTCAGCGCTTTCATCCCATATGGAAGCGATGATGACCGCGGCGCAGGAAGCCCGTCACGGCGCCCGCACCGCGGCCCCGATGCCACGCCGCCGACGGGTCGGCGTGACCCGGCTGGTGCTCACCGATTTCCGCAATTACCACGCCTTGCGGCTCGATTTTGCGCCGGATGGCGAATCCGGGCCCGTGGTCCTGACCGGCCCCAACGGCGCCGGCAAGACCAATCTCTTGGAGGCGCTGTCGTTTCTGTCGCCCGGCCGCGGCTTGCGCAACGCGCGGCTCGGCGATATCGACCGCCGCAGCCCGGGCGACGCGGCGGCGGTTTCCGGCTGGGCGGTGGCGGCGACCCTCGACACGCCGGCCGGTTCGGTGCGGATCGGCACCGGCCGCGACCCGGCCGGCGGCGAGCGCCGCGCCGTGCGCCTTGACGGCGAGTCGGCGCGCGGCCAGTCGGCGCTGGCCGAGCGGCTCGGCGTCTTATGGCTGACCCCGGCAATGGACCGGCTGTTCGCGGAAGGCCCGGCCGGCCGGCGGCGGCTGATGGACCGGCTGGTGCTTGGCCTCGACCCGGCGCACGCCGCCCGGGTCGCGCGCTACGAACAGGCGATGCGCGAGCGCTCGCGCCTCTTGCGCGACCGGATGGACGACCCCGCATGGCTCGCCGCGCTCGAAGAGGTGATGGCGGCCGAGGGGGTGGCGGTCGCGGCGGCGCGGCGCGAGGCGGTCGAACGGCTCGACGAGGTGTGCGCCGCCGCCGACGGCGCCTTTCCGCGGGCGCGCCTTGCCGTCGCCGGCACGCTTGAGGCGTGGCTCGGCGACATGCCGGCGCTCGCCGTCGAGGAGCGGTTCCGCGCCGCGCTCGGCGATGCGCGGCCTGTCGACACGCTGTCCGGCGGGGCCACCACCGGGCCGCACCGTTCCGACCTTGCGGTGGTGCATGCCGACAAGGGCATCGCCGCCGAAATCGCCTCGACCGGCGAGCAGAAGGCGCTCTTGGTCGCGATCGTGCTCGGCCAGGCGAAATTGCAGCGCACGGTGCGCGGCATGGCGCCGCTCCTGCTGCTCGACGAGGTCGCCGCCCACCTCGACCCGGCGCGCCGCCGCGCGCTCTACGACATCCTCGCCGGCCTCGACAGCCAGGCATGGATCACCGGCACCGAGCCGGCGCCGTTCGCCCCGCTCGCCGGCATCGCCCGCTTTCTGTCGGTGCGCGACGGCACGCTCACCGAAACCGACTTGTAAGAACCAGAACCAGAGACCCGATGGCAAACACCTCCGCATCCCGCAAGATCGCCCCCTCCGACGAGGAGGTCGTCGCGCCAACCGAAGATGTGCGCGCCTATGACGAGCACTCGATCAGGGTGCTGCACGGCCTCGACCCGGTGCGCCAGGTGCCGGGGATGTATATCGGCAATGTGCACGACGGCTCGGGTCTGCACCACATGATCTACGAGGTCGTCGACAACGCGATCGACGAGGCGCTCGAAGGCTATTGCGACACCGTAACGGTGACCCTCAACGCCGACGGCTCGTGCACCGTCACCGACAACGGCCGCGGCATCCCGGTCGGCATCCACCAGGAGGAAGGGGTCTCCGCCGCCGAGGTCATCATGACCCAGCTGCATGCCGGCGGAAAATTCGACAAAGGCTCGTACAAGGTGTCGGGCGGCTTGCACGGGGTCGGCGTGTCGGTGGTCAACGCACTGTCCTCGCGCCTCGACCTGCGCGTCTTCCGCGACGGCTCCGAATGGTTCATGCGGTTCGCCGATGGCGTCCCCGAGGCGCCGCTCGCCGAAATCGGCCCGACCGATAAGACCGGCACCGAAATCGCCTTCCTGCCGAGCCCCGTGACGTTCAGCAAGACCGATTTCGACTTCACGACCCTCGAGCACCGGCTGCGCGAACTCGCCTTTCTGAACAGCGGCGTGACCCTGATCCTGACCGACGAGCGCGAGGCCGAGCCAAAGCGGGTCACCTTCCATTATGACGGCGGCCTCGAAGCCTTCGTGCAATACCTCGATCGCTCGAAGCAGGCCTTGCACACATCGCCGATCGCGATGAGCGGCGAGCGCGACCGCATCGTCGTCGAGGTCGCGATGGAGTGGACCGACTCCTATCACGAGACGATGTTGTGCTTTACCAACAACATCCCGCAGCGTGACGGTGGCACCCATCTGGCCGGCTTCCGCGCTGCCCTGACCGCGACTGTCAACGCCTACGCCAACGACAGCGGCATCGCCAAAAAGGAAAAGGTTGTCCTGGCCGGCGAGGATATGCGCGAGGGGCTGACCTGCGTCCTGTCGGTCAAGGTGCCCGAGCCGAGCTTTGGGTCGCAGACCAAGGACAAGCTGGTGTCGTCCGAGGTGCGGCCGGTCGTTCAAGGGGTTGTCGCCGACCGGCTGCAGCAATGGTTCGAGGAGCACCCGTCGGACGCCCGGAAGATCATCGGCAAGGTGGTCGAGGCGGCGGCGGCGCGCGAGGCAGCGCGCAAGGCGCGCGATCTCACCCGCCGCAAAACGGCGCTCGACATCTCGAACCTGCCCGGCAAGCTCGCCGACTGTCAGGAGCGTGACCCGTCGAAGAGCGAACTCTTCATCGTCGAGGGCGACAGCGCCGGCGGCTCGGCGAAGCAGGGCCGCGACCGCCGCTTTCAGGCGATCCTCCCGCTCAAGGGCAAGATCCTCAATGTCGAGCGCGCCCGCTTCGACAAGATGCTGTCCTCGGCCGAGATCGGCACGCTGATCCAGGCGCTCGGCACCGGCATCGGCAGGGACGATTTGGAGCCGGACAAGGCGCGCTATCACCGCATCATCATCATGACCGATGCCGATGTCGATGGCAGCCACATCCGCACCCTGCTCTTGACGTTCTTCTTCCGGCAGATGCGGCCCTTGATCGAGAGGGGCTTTCTTTACATCGCCCAGCCGCCGCTCTACCGCTTGCAGCGCGGCAATGCGAAGCCGGTGTACCTCAAGGACGATCCGGCTTTGGAAGCCTACCTCGTCGATGCCGCGATCCGCGACGCCGTCTTCACCCAGAACGACGGCGGCCAGCGCGCCGGCCTCGACCTGCGCAACCTGTTGGAGCAGGCGCGGACGCAGCGGCGCTGGCTGCAGCCGCTGATCGCCCGGGTCGGCAACGCCGAGGTGGTCGAGCAGGCGGCGATCGCCGGTGCCTTGGCGGCGGGCCTCTTCGCCGACCCGAACCGCGCGATCGACATGGCGCACCGGGTCGCCGAGCGGCTCAACGCGCTGATCGCCGGCCCGGACGGAAGCTGGCAGGGCGAGTTCAACGGCCGCGACGGCCTCGTCTTCACCCGCAACGTCCAGGGGGTCGGCGAGCGCCGCGCCATCGCCCCCAGCCTGCTCGCCACCAGCGAAGCGCGCCGCCTCGACGCCGACGGCGGCCGCCTGCGCGAGGTTTACGAGCGGCCGGGCAGGCTCACCGCGCGCGACAAGGAATACCGCATTCCCGGCCCCTCGGCGCTGGTCGAGGCGGTCATGGAGATCGGCCGCCGCGGCATCGAGGTCAACCGCTACAAGGGTTTGGGCGAAATGAACCCGGAGCAGCTCTGGGAAACGACGCTCGACCCCGAGGGCCGCTCCTTGTTGCAAGTGCGCGTCAGCCACGAGGATTTGGCCGAGGAAACCTTCTCCACCCTGATGGGCGACCTCGTAGAACCCCGCCGCGATTTCATCCAATCAAACGCGCTAAGCGTTGCCAATCTAGACGTATAGCGGCGTAGGATGGGCCGAACCCGGCGCAAGCCGGGCGAAGCCCATCATCCGAGCCGCGCCCGGAAAGATGGGCTTCGCTGCCCTCAGCCCATCCTACGGTGCTGGTCTTTCCCTACACTCTCGAATTCTGACCAATATAGGCCACCGCCAGGATGAGCATATCCTTCAACAACGATATAGAGATTTTTTCGAATAGCTGTGATTTTGTACTTCCCTCCAGGAATTAACCTTTGAGAAGCCGATGCCATGACATCAAGCGCTTTTCCGCGTGAACTGGGGCGATAAACCACGCGGTCACCTACCTTAAAGGGGCATTGATTATTCCTGCTGGTCACAAAAGCGTCCCCGGTTCTGAAACAGTAATTAGGGTGGATTGAGCGGCGCGAAACCCATCATCCGGCGCCACGGATCGTGGGTTTCGCTGCGCTCAGCCCACCCTACTCCGCTGCTTCGAGCGCCTTTGTCGCGAGGGCGACGACGCGGGGGATCGGGCGTTCGCCTGTTTCGTAATAGGCGATCATGCGGCGGCTGAGGCCGAGGGCGCGCGCGGCGGCGTCGAGCGTGTAGGCGTGGCGCTCGCGCCAGTGGCGGAATTCGGCGGCGCTCATCGTCGCGCCGGACTGCTCCTGCGCCAGCCGCCACAAGGTGTCATTGGACATGTCGAGATCGCCGGGCCAGAGGATGTCCGCACCCTGCTCGCCCACCTGCACCTCCCGGAACAGCACGAGATTCTTGCGCAGCGGCGCGGGCAACCAAAAAACATCGTCGTCCCGGCGGAGGCCGGGACCCATTCATCGGCCGCTGGTGCGGCGGGAGCATGGATACCGGCCTTCGCCGGTATGACGAAAGCAACGGTAATTCGGGAGAGCCTGGAGCGCCGGACCGGGAACCAGAGACACGGGGTTCGGTGCGGCAACGCGCATCGGCAGGCTGCACGCCCCGGGGGACGCATTCGCCGGGGTTTCAGAACCGCAATTCGCTTTCGCCGAGCGGCGCGAAATATGCGTCGACCAGTTCGTCGGTCACCTCGGCGAGGCTCGCCGGCTGCCAGCGCGGCTGCTGGTCCTTGTCGATCACCGCGGCGCGCACCCCTTCGTAGAAATCGTGGCCGCGCATGACGTGCTGGCTCAGCCGGTATTCGAGGGTCAGCGCCGCCTCGATGTCGTAGCCTTGCCCGACGGTCAGCTGACGCAAGGTGATCTTGAGGCTGGTCGGCGATTTCGCGGCGAGCGTCGCCCGCGTCGCCGCGGCCCACTCGCTATCGCCGCCGGCCGTCGCCGCCTCGCGATCGAGCGCGGCAACAATGTCCTCCACCCGCTCCCCGGCAAAGCAGCGGTCGATCGCGGGCCGCCGGGTCGCGAGCGGCGCCTCGCCGGGATTTGCGGCGAAGCGGCCGAGCGCGGCCTCGACCTGCTGCGGCCCGCCGGTATCGGCGAGCGCCGCGAGCAGGGCCGGCACCCGCTCGCGCGGCACGAAATGCGTCGCAAACCCGCAATAGAGCGCGTCGGCCGGGCCGAGGCGGGCGCCGGTCAATCCGAGATAGCGGCCGATCCGGCCGGGGCACAAATTGAGAAAACGGGTGGCGCCCACATCGGGAAACAGGCCGATCCCGGTCTCCGGCATCGCGAACAGGGTGCGCTCGGTGGCGACGCGGCAGGCGCCGTTGACCGAGACCCCGGCGCCGCCGCCCATCGTGATGCCGTCGAGGATCGCAAGATACGGTTTCGGGTAACGATGGATGGCGCGGATCAGCCGGTATTCCTCACGGAAGAAATCGGCGGGAAGGGCCGGGTCGCCGGCGATGCCGCGCCCGGCCTCGTAGATCGCGCGGATGTCGCCGCCGGCGCAAAAAGCCCGCCCCTCGGCCGCCCGCATCACGACCAGCCGCACCGCCGGGTCCGCCGCCCAGCCGCGCAATACCGGGTCGAGCCGGCGATACATATCGAGGGTGAAGGCGTTGAGCGCCCGCGGCCGGTTGAGGGTGACGGTCGCAACCGCCCCGTCGCGGCCGAACAGCAGATCGTCGATGCTCATGCTCTGGTTGTCCACACCCACTGCGAGCGGCCGCTCGGGGCACGTGTGATGGGCTTCGCTGCGCTCAGCCCATCCTACGAGTCACGGGACCTGTAGGATGGGTGAGCAACGCGAAGCCCATCGATCGTCTACCCCACTCCCCGGGGCGGGGCGATGCTACAGCCGCTCGATCCCCGCGCGGGCGCAGTCCTCGTCCTCCTGCGCGGTGCCGCCACCGACGCCGCAGGCGCCGATCAGCACCCCGTTGCGCAGGATCGGCAGCGCGCCCTGGCCCATGATCATGTGGCCGCCTTCGGCGAGCGCGATGCCGCGCGGGGTCGGCGCATCGGCGCGCGCCTGCATCTCGCCGCTGGCCCGGCCAAAGGCGGCCGAGGCGATCGCCTTGCCCTGGCTGCCGTACACCCCGGCAAAGATTGCGTTGTCCATGCGCTGAAAGGCGACGAGCCGGCCGCCGGCATCGACCACCGCGGCGCTGATCCGGATGTTGAGCTGCCGCGCCTTGTCGAGCGCGCCGGCCAGAACCCGATTGGCTTCCTCAAGCGTCAGACTCATGCTTCCCTCCCGTGGTTGAACCCTACAGCCGCTCGCCGCGCGCGAGACGCGGCCGGTCGCCGAGCACCCCCATCGCGTGCCTCATCAACAGGCGCTTCAGCAGCGGCACCCGGTTGACCGCCGCGAGGCCGAAATCGCGGGCGAGGCGCACCGGCGCGATGGTATTCGAAAATAGCCGGTTCAGCCCATCGGTAACGGCAGCGAGCACCATCGCGTCGGAACGGCGCCAGCGCTGATAGCGTTCGAGCAGGGCGTCGTCGCCGATGTCGAGGCCGCGGCGGCGGGCATCGACGACAAGCTCGGCAAGCGCCGCGACGTCGCGGATGCCGATATTGAGCCCCTGCCCGGCGATCGGGTGGATGACGTGCGCCGCCTCGCCGACGAGCGCCAGCCGGCGCCCCCAATAGCGCTCGGCCTGCATCAGCGCCAGCGGATAGGCAAAGCGCGGGCCGACCGGCTCGATCGCGCCGAGAAAGCCGCCGAAGCGGGCGCGCAACTCAGCGGCAAATTCCTCATCGGGCAAGGCGAGGATGCGGCGCGCCAGATCGGCCTGCTCGGTCCACACGATCGACGAGCGATTGCCGGTCATCGGCAGGATCGCGAAGGGGCCGGCCGGCAGGAAATGCTCGACCGCGATGCCGGCATGCGGGCGGACATGCGCGACGGTCGTGACGATACCGGTCTGGCGATAGCGCCACTCGACGGTGCGGATGCCGGAAGCCGCGCGCAGCGGCGAGCCGAAGCCGTCGGCGGCGGCGATCAGCCGGCCGCGCAACCGCGCGCCGCCATCCAGTATGGCGACTGCGGCGCCGCCATCGGTCTCGGCCGCCACGACCCGGCGCGGCATCATCAGCTTGAGGCTTGGCAGCGAGCGGGCATGGATCAGCAGTGCCTGCCGCAACACCCGGTTTTCGACGATGTAGCCGAGCGGCTCGGGCTCCCCCTGCTGCCATCGGGCCGGCAGCAATTCGCGGCTGTCGTAATGCAGGAACAGTGGCGACCCGTCATCGGCGACGCGGATTTCGCGGATCGGCTCGGCCTCGGCGGCGATTGCGGGCCACAATCCGATCCCGTCGAACACAAGCTTCGAGCCGTAGGCGATGGCCGAGGTGCGGCCGTCGAAACCTCTGTCCAGCATCGCCGCCGGGTCCTGCGGATCGACGATGGCGACAGACAGGCCGGCGCCGGCGCAAGCCACGCCGAGCAACAGGCCGGCCAGCCCGGCACCCGCGATGATCAGCTCGGCATCGTCGGCAGTCGCCATCGCCGCAGGATGGCGGGCGTCCCCCGCCCTGTCCAGTTCCGCCCCCGCCGCCTCCCGCGACTCTCAGGCGGGACTGGTCTCGGTGCGGTCGGCAAGCAGCGCATAGAGAGCGTCGGGACTGTCGGTACCGCGCAGTTTCTGGCAGATCGCCTCGTCGCGCAGCAGGCGCGAGACGCGGGCGAGCGCGCGCAGATGCTCCGCGCCCGCTTCCGCTGGCGCCAGCAGCATGAAGACCAGATCGACCGGCTGATCGTCGACCGCCTCGAACAGGACCGGCCGCTCCAACCGCGCGAACATGCCCCACAGCCGGGTCAGCTCCGGGAGCTTGCCGTGCGGCACCGCGACCCCCTTGCCGATGCCGGTGGTCCCGAGGCGCTCGCGCTCGGCCAGCACCTCGTAGATGCGGCGGTCGGGCACCTCGATCAGCGGGGCGGCGCGGCGGGCGATTTCCTGCAGCACCTGCTTTTTGCTGCCGGCGCGCAATTGCGCGACGACGGCGCGCGGCGCCAGCAGATCGGCAATGTTCATCGATATACTCCGCTGCCCCTAGCGTCCGGCCGGGCGGCGCTTGCGGCGCCCCGCCGGTCCCCTCCCGAATCGTGCGCTCATTGGCGCTTCTGGTGATAGAAAGCCGCGCCCGAAGCCCGGACGGGCGCTGCCGGATCGATCCAGCCGAGATTGCCGTCGCCGCGGCGGTACACGACATTCAGTTCGCCATGCGCCCGGTTGCGGAACAGCAACACCGGCAGGTCGGCTAGATCCATGCGCATGACCGCCTCACCGACCGTCAAATGCGGCAGTTCGGTGCTCATCTCGGCAATAATCACCGGCGCCGCCCCGTCCGCCGGCGCCGCGCTCGCCGCCTCGGCTTCCTCGTCGACCGGCGCAAGCACGAACGAGCGCGCCAGTTCCGGCCGCTCGCCGGCGGTTCGCGGCGTGGCGTGATAGTCGCGCAGCCGCCGCTTGTAGCGGCGCAGCTGCTTGCCGAGCCGCTCGGCGGCAATATCGAATGCAGCGTAATGATCGGCCGCTTCCGCCCGGCTGTTGATGACGATGCCCCGGCCGATGTGCAGCGCCAACTCGGCGCGAATCAGGTGAGCCTCGCGCGCGAACACCGCATGGGCCTCGATCGCCGTGCCAAAATACTTGCCGAGCAGCGATTCGAGCGCCGCCTGGACATGCTGCCGCAGCGCCTCGCCAACATCAACCTGCTTGCCGGTGACCGTCAGTTGCATGCGATCGTCAGTCCTCGGGTTTCGCCAAAGATGGGTCCGGCCAGCATCGGGTCAAGCGCACCCGACCGCTACGGGCGGCGCCGCGCCGCTAGCGAGTCGCGTTGTGAATCAGGTAGGCGGCGAAATCGGCGGGCTTCAGCTTCAGCTCGATACGGTCGCTGTCGCCGGCCAGCGCGCGGGCGACGATGATGTGGTTCTCGACATGCTCGGGCGACACCCTGAAAACGCCGTCCGCCCCCTTGAGCTTCGGGTAGAGCCGCGGGTCGATCGCCTTCTCCTTGCGGCCGATCCGGTCGAGCGCCTCGGTCTCCGACAGCTCCGTCACGTCTTCGCGGCGGACGATCTTCCAGTCCGGTTCGCCGGCCCAGCCGGCGGCGGCCAGCGCCTTTGGGTCGTCATCGACGACCCCGACTTTATAGACGTGCTTGCCAAACCCGACATCCGAGGCCCAACGCGCCAGCCTGACGCTGCGTGCGACATAAAGGACCGCCATGCTGCCTCACTTTCCGCAGCGGGAATAATCCTCCGATTCGGCCCGTTACAGCGCGGCTTCGCCGGCGAGGTCAACCCGCTTCCTGCCGGACGAAGCGCAATCCGGAGCCTTGCCATGCCGCTCTTGATCGGATCGACCACGGTTTTGTGCACCCTGTTCGGCATGCTGCTCGGCCAGGTCGCCGTCGGCATGGAGTCGCTCGGCGTTTTACTGGCCGCCGCGGTCTTGATGAGCCTGCAACGCGAATAGCCTGATAAAAACTCGCGCATCCGTGCTGCGCCGGTTGGCCGCATAGCGCAAGCCTTCGCCAAAGGCAGAATTCCGGCCGCTCTGGCGATGCGCCGGGCGTTGATCTGCGTCAAGTTTACGAAGTGACACAAACGGAGATTTTTTGTTAAGCTCCGCCGCGTGACCCATTTGTGGATACAGCCGAGGGGGGCTACGCGCGGATGAAGCGACCGCTGATTGCAAGACTCGCCGGCGCAATCCTTGCCGCCGGACTGCTGATTTCGTCGCCGGCCTTTGCGCTCGGGCTCGACCCCGCTTTTCCCGAGCCGACCCTCGGCCCGGCGCAAGCCAAAGGGGTCGTTGTCTGGAGCCATGGCCGCTCGATCAATTCCGAGGATTACAAATCCCCGACACCAATCTATCTCGAGGCGCTGCGCAACGACGGCTGGGACGTGTTGCGCTTCGATCGGCTGTCGCGCGGCGACACGCTGACGGCGAGTTCGAAGCGTCTCGCCGAGTATGCCGCCGACCTCAAGCGCGAGGGCTATCGGCAGGTGGTGCTGGCCGGCCAATCCTTCGGCGGCTTCCTGGCGCTGATGGCGGCGGACGCCTCGACCGATGTCGATGCCGTCGTCGCCACCGCGCCGGCCGCCTACGGCAATTTCGAGGAGTTCTACGACAGCTGGCGACTCAACGCGACCAAGCTCTACCCGCTGTTACAGGACGTAAAGAGCGCGCGGGTCATGGTCTTCTATTTCCATGACGACGATTTCGATCCGGGCGGGCGGGGCGAGCATTCTCGCGCGATTCTGTCGCACACCGGCCGCGGCTATGCGGTAATCGACCAGCCGGCCTATTTGAGCAGCCACTGGGCCGCCTCGACCGGGCTGTTTCTGCGCCGATTCGGCAACTGCATCCGGAATTTTGCCGATGATTCCGGCCTGTCCGGAGAGATGGTGTGCCATCCGCGCTGGGGCACGATTCCGAGCGCCGAGATGAAGCTGCCGCCCGAGTTGCCTGCCACCGCCCACCCGCAGCGCGTCGCCGCTGTCGGGTCGGCGGGGCGCACCGGCTCGGGCCGATCGGCCGCGGCCGGCCAGACCACTGACGGGTTCCGCGACGTCTGGTACGGCTTCTACCCGAACGGTCGCGAGGTCCTGCTTGGCGTCGAGACCGTGCACGGCGACAAGCTGACCGCGGTCTACGCGATCGGACCGAGTATCGACAATCGGCACCCGGCCTCGTGGAGCCGTCGCAAGGGGCGCATCGTCGGTGACAGCTTCGTTTTCCAGGAGGCCGAGAAGAGCACGCTGCGCTTCCGCCCGACCGAGGATGGCGGGCTGGAAGCGACCTGGATGTCGTCCGACGGCAAGATGTCGATGGACGCCCACCTGAAGCCGATCGACCCGCAGGAGCTGGCCCAGCGCGCCGACGCGGCGCCGGCCGAGGTCGCTCCGGTCAAGGCCGAGCCGGCCAGGACGGAGCCGGCCAAGGCTTCCGCCGCCTCAGCCCCAGTAGGGTCCACTGCTGCCAATCGCAACAGTGGCTAGGCCAAGGACGAGGTTGAGAACCACGATCCAGCGGATCTGGTTAAGCTGGCGCGCCGCGGCGGGGTAGTCGCGGCGCGCCATCGCCTTTTTGAAGCGGCGCCACGGCGCGAAATAAACGTGAAAGAACGCCAACATCATGATGATGCCGAGGCCTTGCATGATGTTGACGGCTTGTGGGATCGTGCGGAACCCGCCA
Source organism: Allostellaceae bacterium (assembly GCA_036278835.1). Lineage (GTDB taxonomy): Bacteria > Pseudomonadota > Alphaproteobacteria > ATCC43930 > CGMCC-115725 > DATARH01. Next base: position 2,261 of record DASUKH010000147.1, on the reverse strand, counting down.
TACACCCCGAACACCATGCCGTAGCCGCTGGCCAGCAGCAGCACGATCGCGACAATCACCCAGGCGAAAAACCGGTCGAGCGCGCCCAGCCACAAATCGAGCCGCGGCCCCGGCTCCAGCACTACCGCAGCCGGCCGCAACGCCAGCAGCGCGAAGAACATGCCGCCGACCCAGACAACCGCCGCCCAAGTGTGAAAGATCAGCCCGACGATCGCGATCCCGGTGGTATTCGGCATGTTCAGGAATCCCCTCGGCATACGGCATTACGGCGCGTTGTGTATTGAATCCCGGTAGCTGCGTCATCCGGATTCGGCGCTCCGATGCGTCAGGATTGGGGCATGGTTAAGCCCCGTCGTCCACGTAAAGCGCCGGGCGGATCGCGAATGTCAGGATCGGGCAGCCGCCTCCACCGCCGCCCTCTATCTTCGGCCACAGCTTCTCGTGGTGAGTCGTTGAGGCGCCGTACGAGGTTCCCCTGCCGAGTTGTCGGAAAATTCGTTCCAATTCCCACGATCGCGTAACGATGATACCGACCTGAATCGCACGAAGCTCAAAAAGCAGTCGAAAGTTGTTCAGATCCCTATCAAAGAAGGAGTCCTTATTGTTCCATTCCATTTCCAACGCCACACCGCCTTTAAAGCAATCTACCGAATGGGTGGGGCTGTCGATTGTGTTCTCGTCGACGCGGATCGAAGTCGCAAATGCTTTTTCACTCCAGCCTCTACCATATAGCGGCTCGTCGATCCTGCGGCTGATCGGGGAGCGATTCCCTCCGCCAGCGATGACTTCGGATTTTAGCAATCGAAAAGATCGAAGCACCTCTTGCACATCCTGCCATTCCTCCGGGCAGGCGGTTGCCAGCACGCCGGCCGCGTTACGCCACTCCTTCACATAATACGAATGCCGCAGATCGTCGGGAACGAGGTATTCCGTTGACATTCCGTTTCGGCTTATTCGCGTAGCTCAAATTGCGGCCGGGAACAGTTGGCATAGGTTGGCCATGTCGGCTTGTAGCTCTCGTCGGCCTGATTACCCCAATTGGACCAGCCGGGCCGGGTGCCGCGGGCAAACAACTCGATGTAGGGACCGGGCGAGCAAGCTTCGATAATCTCGTATTGTTCGTCCGGTTTTTTCGAATGCTCCCGCTTGCGGCTTCCGATGTAATTCACCTGGCGGCGGCCGGGTGCCAGCGTCCGGGCATTCTTGCCGCGCACGCCGAACAACAACATCTCGGTGACGTTCCGGAAATAAAACCCGACGCCACGGCCGTCCGAACCGCCGTCCTTTCGCAACTTATGCCAGATAATGTTGCTCTTGTATTGGAAACCCCAAGCCTCGACGACCTGCAAGCCCCAGGGCAGCAAGGCATTAGGAACCCAGAGGTACAGGTGCGCGACGGGTGCGGCAATCCGGTTGACCGGCAGCGCGGCGATCTCGTTGATCGACAGCGTGCGGTAGCGGGCAAGCCGCCGGTGCTCCGGCGCCATTTTGCCGGTGCGGTTGGCAAACCGCCATGGCGGGTCGGCGAGGATCGTTCCGAAGCGATGATTCTTCGGAAAGTCAACTAAATCTTGTGCCGGATCGGTGTATCTCCCGCTCATCTTGTCTCCTTGTCCGTTCAAACCGAGGGTTGCAAACGGCAATCGGCATCGCAACAGCCTAATTCAGATGCGGCAGGCAGCGCGATTTTTAGCCCTGGGATAATGAACATAAGCGGAACTTAAGATGGATTCGGCGAACTCGTCAAGCCAGACTCGCGCACCGGTTGATCTTCCGACGATCTGTCGCGCGCCTCGAGGCGGCGAGCGGACGAATCGGCCGGATAGATCGCGGCGCAGCGATCGTCCGCGCCTCACGGGTTCCTATATTTGCTTACGGCAAGTCGACAGAATGCCGAGAGCGACTGACGGGATCGGAAGATGCCAAACGCGAGCGGTTCCAACAGCGAGAAGATGCGCTCCGCGGATCCGCCCGACCCGGACGGACTGGCGCGCCTTTTCACTGGGATCGGGGAGACGAGCCGCAGGTTGGTCGCTGAGTTTCTGGCGCGGCAGGGTGAGGACGAGGCGGTCGGGCCCGCCAACCCGATGGCGATCGGCGCCGCGTTTTTCGAGATGACGGCGCGCCTGATGGCCGATCCGAAGAAGCTCATCGAGGCCCAGGCGGCGCTGTGGAACGACTACCTGCGGCTGTGGGAGCAGACGGCGCAGCGCCTGCTCGGGCACCCGGCCGAGCCGGTGGCGGAACCGGCGCCCGAGGAT
>DASUKH010000146.1:0-4095 GCA_036278835.1 Allostellaceae bacterium | reverse complement strand
GTGGACGCCGCGCGAAACGCTGCTTGAGCGGGTCTGCCAGCACCTTTGCGAGATCGCCCTCGTGGTCAGCATCGCGATGATCGGGGCCGAGGTCATCGCGCGCGCGCTGTTCCATTTCTCGTTCCAGGTGACGGACGAGATCGGCGGTTATCTGCTCGTTGCGATCTCCTTCCTGAGCCTGCCGGTGGCGCAGGTGCATCACGGGTTTCACCATGTCGAGTTCGTGCAGGCGCGGCTGTCGCCGCGCGGCCGGGCATGGTCGCGGCTGGTCTTCGATCTGCTATGCGCGGGGTGCGTCGGCATCCTCGTATGGCAGCTCGCCCGTCTCTCGATCAGGAGCTGGGACTCGGGCGACGTCGCGCCGACCATCCTGGCGACGCCCTTATGGATCCCGCGATTGACGATGCCGCTGGGGACGGCGGTGCTGCTGTTGACGCTGCTGCGCACGATCATCGGCGACTGCCGCCGCATCGCGGCGTTGCGGCGGCCGGGCGACGCGCCGCCGCGGGCGAGGGCGGCATGACCCCGGAATTTCAGATCGTCTTCGTTTTCGCGGTGTTCCTGCTGCTGCTGGCGGCCGGGATGGCGGTGCCGTTCGCGATCGCCGTGCCGGCCATCCTCTACCTGCTGCTGCAGGGCGGGGTGGTGGCGCTGAAAGGTCTGGGGCTGGTCAGCTGGGGCAGCATGGACAGCTTTACGCTGACCGCGATCCCGCTATTCATCCTGATGGCCGAGATATTGCAGGCGAGCGGCCTCAGCGCGCGCATCTACCGCGGCCTCGCCAAGCTGGTGGCGGCGGTGCCGGGCGGGCTGTTGCAGACCAACATCGCCGGTTGCGCCGTGTTCGCCGCGATCAGCGGGTCGAGCGTCGCCACCGCCGCTTCGATCGGCGGGGTGGCGCTGCCGCAGCTGGTCGGCCGCAATTACGACCGGCCGCTGGCGGCCGGCTCGCTGGCGGCTGGCGGCACCCTCGGCATCCTGTTTCCGCCGAGCCTCGCAATGATCATCTACGGCGCCTTCACCGAGACCTCGGTCGCCAAGCTGTTCATGGCCGGCGTTATTCCCGGGCTGATGCTGACCGGGATGTTCATGACCTACATCGCGGCGCATGCGCTGATGAAACCGGGCGCCGCGCCGCGCGAGCGCGGCCCGGGATCGCTCGCCGGGGTGCTGTTCGCGCTGGGCGAGGTGCTGCCCTTTCTGGTGCTGATTTCGGGGACCTTGGGCCTCATTTATCTCGGCCTCGTGACCCCGACCGAAGCAGCGGCGGTCGGGTGCATCTGCGCGATTGCGATCTCGTGGATTTGGGGCGATTTCAGCTGGCGCGTTTTTATGCTGGCGATGCGGCGGACGGTGCGCCTCCTCGGCAACCTGCTCTTCATCGTCTATGCCGCTTATGTCTTCTCCTACGCGATCAGCTTTGCCGGGATCGGGGAAGAACTGACCGGGTTCCTGGTCGGCCTTAAGCTCAACCAAGCCGAATTCTTCCTCGCCCTCTTCGTGCTTTACACGGTGCTCGGCTGCCTCGTCGAAAGCGTCGGGATGATCGTGATCACCGTGCCGCTGCTGTTTCCGGTGCTCGGCGGCTACGGCATCGACCCGGTGTGGTTCGGGGTCCTGTTGGTTCTGTTCATCGAGCTCGGGCAGATCTCGCCACCAATCGGCATCAACCTGTTCGTCATCCAAAGCATCTGGAACGGAAAGCTCAGCGAGGTGGTGCTTGGCACGATCCCCTTCCACCTGATCATGGTCGTCCTGCTGATCCTGCTGATGCTGTTCCCGCCGCTCTGCCTGTGGCTGCCGGCGCAAATGTCCTGAAAGCCCTGGCACGTAAATCACCGTCACCCCCGCGAAATCCGAGGTTTTATACCTCGGGTGGCTCGACGGCGACGGCTTGTCGATACGGCTTTGGCGACTCCATAATCCCGGTGCGCGCGCGGTGCTTGCCGCTCGGCGCGTGAAAAAGGCGCAGCGGAGGGGCGCGCATGGCATTTCGGGCGGTCACGCTCAATCTCGAACAGGATCACAAGCGCTGGCCGGAGCGCCGGAGGCTCGTCCTCGATGAGATCGTCCGCCTGATGCCGGACCTGATCGCCTTCAACGAGGTCTGCGTGCCCCTGCAAACGGCGCGCGACCTCGCTGCGGCCGCCGCCGAGCGTACCGGCATAGCCTACAATCTGGTGCAGCAGACGCGGGTCAACGGCCTCTCGAAGGTCGAAGGCGAGGCGCTGTTGACCCGCTTCCCGGTGATCGAAACCGGCAATTTCGATTTCCAGACGCGCGACATCGTGGCCCTGGTGGCGCGGGTGCTGGTCGGAGCCGCGCCGCTCGACGTGTACGTCACCCACTTCTACATGTCGCGCGGCGACGATTCGCTGCGGCTTTATCAGGCGCAGCAGCTGCTCGCGTGGATCGACAGCCGTTCCGGCGCGGCGGGGTCGATCGTCTGCGGCGATTTCAACGCCGTCGTCGAGGCGCCGTCGGCGGCGCTGATGGCGACCCGCTTCCGCCCGACGCAGCTGGCGCCGACCGCTTTCACGCCGCTTGCCGACCGCGACGGTTCGGTGTCGCATCCGTATTGGCGGCGGATGGACCGCTGCATCGATTACATCTGGATCGCCGGCGCGGTCGCTTCGGCGGCGAGCGGGGTGTGTTTCGACCGGCCGAGCCTCGACGATCCGACCTTGTTTCCGTCCGATCACGCCGGCGTGTGGGCGGACCTGGAGATCACATAGCGAGCGCTCCGGCGCAGCCGGCTGGTCCGGGCGGCGCCATTACCGCTAGGAAGGGGGGACAGTATGGGTTTGCGCTTTTATCGCCGCTTGCGCATCGCGCCCGGCCTTTCGCTCAATTTATCGAGGCGCGGCGCCAGCGTCTCGGTCGGCGAGCGCGGCGTGCATGTCACGATCGGCCCCGACGGCACCCGCGAGACGATCGGCCTGCCGGGAAGCGGCATCAGCTACACCACCGTGCAGCACAGAAACCGCCGCCGCCGAGCGCGAACCTCAGCCTGGGGCTCCGCCGCCTTCGTGCTCTTTATCGTGTATCTACTGGGCTACATGGCCTTGCACGCGCTTGGCGTGGTCGGCGGCTGAAGCGCCCGGCCGGCCTGCCGCTATAACATCCCGAGGCGGCTCGGTCCTTTCGGCGCCGGGAAGGCGCGGTCTAGGGCGGCCAGGTCGTCGTCGGCGAGGCGCAGGTCGAGGGCGGCGAAATTTTCGCGCAGGTGATCCAGATGGGTCGCCTTCGGGATCACGATCATCCCTTTCTGGCGGAGCAGCCAGGCGAGCGCGACCTGCGCGGCGGTGGCGTCGTGCCGCGCCGCGACTTCGTGCAAAGCGCGGTTGTTGATGATGCGGCCCTGCTCCAGCGGCGAATAGGCCATCACTGCGACCTGCCGCTCGCGGCACCACGGAATCGTGTCCCACTCCGGGCCGCGGCGGGAGAGATTGTAGAGGATCTGGTTGGCGGCGATCTTGTCGCCGCCGGCCAGCGCGGCCCACTGCCGGAGGTCCGCGGCGGCGAAGTTGCTGACCCCGTGATGGCGGATTTTGCCGGCGCGCTGCAAGTCGTCGAACCCCGCCAGGGTCTCCGCGAGCGGCACCGAGCCGCGCCAGTGCAGCAGGTAGAGATCGATCCGGTCGGTATCGAGGCGCTTCAGGCTGCGCTCGCAAGCCTCGACGACCCCTCTGCGCGAGGCGTTGTACGGCAACACCTTGCTGACGATGAACAGTCGGTCGCGGCGGCCGGCGGAGGCGCGCGCGACGATCTCCTCGGCGCGGCCGTTGCCATACATCTCGGCGGTGTCGATCAGGGTGAGGCCGAGATCGATGCCGAGCTTCAGCGAAATTTCCTCGTCGCCGGCCCGGCGGCGGTCCTCGCCCATATGCCAGGTGCCCTGGCCGAACGCTGGTACGGTTTCGCCGTCGGGCAGCGTGACCTGCGGCAGCGGATGATCACTCATCGCGTTTTCCTCCGTCGGCAGCGATGCGGCGCAGAAAGACGAGCCGCGCCGCGCCATAGACGCGCTCGTCGACGAGGCGGAACCCGGCCGGCGGCGCCAAGGCTTCGCGCGCCGCAAGTTCGACCACCGCC
>DASUKH010000145.1:0-2331 GCA_036278835.1 Allostellaceae bacterium | reverse complement strand
GGCGGCGGCGACCCCAACGGGTGGCGCTCCTCGCTGCCGCTCAGCGCGCCGCCCGCCACCACTCGGATCACGATGACCCCCATATCGGCGGCCGCCGCATGCCCCAGCAGATCGCCAAAATCCTGCGCCGGATAGCCCGCCGGTACCGCGACGCCCGGGCTCGGGTTCAACAGGTTATAGCTGACCTGCGCGCTGTCGAAGGCGCGGGCATCGGCCACCCGGTGCAAGGAAGGCGTCTCGCCGACCGCGGTGATGCCGAAAAAGCCCAACTTGCCCTGCTCGCGCAGCCGCACGAAGGCCGGCACGACCTCGCCGAGCACGATATCGGCGCCGAAATTGGCGCCGGTGGTAGCGCTCACGATCGGGTTGTGAAACTGGAACAGATCGACCCGCTCCAGTTGCAGCCGCTGAAGGCTGGCGTCGAGCGATGCGGCGATCGCCGCGCCGATCCGCCCCGGCTCGGTCGGCGGCAATCTGACCTTGGTGCCGACGTAGATGCCTTGCGGACGCAAAGATTTCAGCACCCGCCCGAGGTTGCGCTCGGATTCGCCGTTGCCGTACATCTGCGCGGTGTCGAAATAATTGATCCCGAGCTCCAATGCCCGCGCCACCGCGCGCTCCTGGTCGGCGGCCTCGCCCTTGACCATCAGGCCGCCGACCGCGCCGCAGCCGTAGCCGAGCAACGATAATTCAAGACCGGTCCGTCCAAATCTGCGCTTTTCCACCGCCGCCCTCGCCCACGCGTCCGCCGATGCCGCGGAATCAATCCCGGCCTCGGCACCCTGTCAATCGCCGCGGCATGATGATCGCAGCCGGCACGATTCGCCCTCGCTCGGCATGGCGGAAAGAAGCAAAGGCCGCGTTGTCGGCGCGCGGTCAGGGAAAGTGCGAATCATGCTGCATCGCGCCGGGGTCGGCATAAAATACGGCGGCTCCGCTCAGGAGGCTTCCGACCATGCACGCCCTGTTCCGCGGCGTTTCCGTGCTCCCGGTTCTGACGATCGAGCGGGAGCGCGACGCGGTGCCGCTGGCCCGCGCGCTCCTCGACGGCGGTCTTTCGGTCATCGAGGTGGCGTTGCGCACCCCGGCGGCGCCGGCGGCAATCGCGGCGATCGCCCGCGACCTGCCGGCCGTGGCGGTCGGCGCCGGCACCGTGCAGCGCGCCGCCGATGTGGCGGCAGCGGTCGCGGCCGGCGCGCGGTTTCTGGTCAGCCCGGGAGCGATTCCCGAGCTCGCCGCCGCGGCGCTTGCGACCGATCTGCCTTATCTCCCCGGCGTTGCCACCCCGTCAGAGATCATGGCGGCGCGGGCCCTCGGCATTTGCGCGATGAAATGGTTTCCCGCCGAGGCGCTCGGCGGCCCCGATTACCTGAAGGCGCTGGCCCCGGTATTTCCAGGGATCGCGCTCTGCCCGACCGGCGGCATCGACCAGCGCCGCGCCGCCGATTACCTCGCGTTGCCCAACGTGGCGATGGTCGGCGGCTCGTGGATGGCGCCGCACGAAGCGGTGGCGACCGGCGATTGGGACCGCATCCGCCGCCTCGCTGCGGGCGCCGCGGCGACCGGCCGGCTGGCGGCGGCCTGAACTACCACGGCGGCGGAAACGGGCGGTACCAGGGCGGCGGCGGCACCCGAGGCGGGCCGTTCACCATCTCCCAGCGGTAGTCCCACCGCGGCGGCGGCATCTCCGGCGCCGGATAGGAATAGTCGTCGTAACGCGATGGCGGGCGCCGGACGTAGCGCCACCTCTCGCGGCGAACCTCGCGCCGGGTCGCCCTGGTGCGCGACTCCTCGCGGCTTGCGGCATCCTCATGCCGCTCGGGCCGCGCATGCACGACCCGGTGCGGCCGCTTCGGGGCCGGCTCGTCCGATCGATGCGGCGGGGCCGTGGATTCCGAATGCTTATCGGCCGATTTCGGCAGCTTTTTGTCCGCAGTTTTTTCGGTCGGCTTCGGCGACGGCGTCGATGCTGCCGGCCGGCTTGGGCCGTTTTCTGCCGCCGGCGGCGCCGGTTTCTTGGGCGGCGGCGGCATTGCCGGGGCGGGCGGCGGGATCGGCGCCGTCGCGACCGGCTGGCCCGCCGCCACGGCCGGCGCAGGCAGCGAAAGCGCCGCCAGCAACAGCGCGGCGGCCGAGGTGTTCAGGAGCGCAAAGCGGCAGGTCATCGCAGATTGTTCGGCGCGGGCGACATTGCCGTTCCCATCAATACGTCGCGCGGCCGCCGGAGATGTCGAACACGCCGCCGGTCGAGAACGAGCATTCCTCCGACGACAGCCACGCGACCAGCGCCGCAATCTCCTCGACCAGCACGAACCGGCCGATCGGGATTTT
>DASUKH010000144.1:0-6836 GCA_036278835.1 Allostellaceae bacterium | reverse complement strand
TGCAAGGCGGTGGTGCTCGCCTGCGGCGGGTTCGAGGCCAATGCCGAGATGCGCACCCGCTATCTCGGCCCCGGCTGGGACCTCGCCAAGGTGCGCGGCACCCGCTTCAACACCGGCAAGGGCATCCAGATGGCGCTGGAGATCGGCGCGATGGCCTATGGCAACTGGTCGGGCTGCCACGCCGTCGGGTGGGACTACAACGCCCCCGAATTCGGCGACCTTGCGGTCGGCGACAATTTCCAGAAGCACTCCTATCCGTTCGCCGTGATGGTCAATGCCGATGGCGTCCGGTTCTGCGACGAGGGCGCCGATTTCCGCAACTACACCTACGCGAAATACGGCCGCCTCATCCTGGAACAGCCGCACCAGTTTGCCTGGCAGATTTTCGACCAGCAGGTCGTGCAGTATCAGCGCGACGAATACCGCATCCGCCAGGTCACCAAGGTCACGGCCAACACGCTGGAGGAGCTGGCCGACAAGATGGCGGAAACCGGCGCGGCGGTGAACAAGCGCCGCTTCCTCGAGGAAATCCGCGCCTACAACGCCGCGATCGACCGCTCGATCCCGTACAACCCGACCGTGAAGGACGGCCGGACCACGAAGGGCCTTGCGGTCGACAAGACAAATTGGGCGATGCCGCTCGAAAAGCCGCCCTATGAGGCCTATTGCACGACCTGCGGCCTCACCTTCACGTTCGGCGGGGTGCGCATCGACAATGACGGGCGGGTGCTCGACACGGCGCAGAAACCGATCCCCGGATTGTATGCGGCCGGCGAGCTGGTCGGCGGCCTCTTCTATTTCAATTATCCGGGCGGCACCGGCCTCGTCTCCGGCTCGGTGTTCGGCAAGATCGCCGGTACCACCGCAGGGCAGCAGGCGAAAGCGGGTTAGGCACCGTTGCGCTGCTCCGCACCCGCCGTGTCATTGCGAGGAGCGGAGTGACGAAGCAATCCCGTGCCGGCCTTCGCCATCGGGATTGCTTCGCTTCGCTCGCAATGACGCGCTGATTGAGGGGCGGGAGCCTGCTTTAGCCGCCGCGGCCGAGTACCCGGTCGAGGGTCTGGATCGCGTTGTCGGGGCCGGGCGGCGTCCCGGCCTCGGGGTTGGCGAGGAACTCGTAGAGCCGGGCGATAGCGGCGTAGATGTCGCGCGACGGCGGGTTGGCATCGAGAAAGTTTGAGATTTCCTCCATCTCGGCGATCCAGCGATAGGCCTTGTCGTACATCCGCGGGATGCCGGCCGACAGGTACTTGAACAGGGCCGGCTGGCTCGCCGATAGCTCGGCGATCAACGCCTCGGCGCAGCCGAACCGGGCGGCGCCGAGCATCATCGCCGAGCCGAGCGCCGTCACCCCCTTGGTGATCCCGGCATAGGACATCTTGAGCCCCGAGGCGGCGCCGACCGGCCCGTCGATGACCCGCCAATCGAGGCCCCAGTCGCGCAGCACCGCGGTCGCGCCGGCGTCGGGGCCGGAGGCGTAGATCGCCGGGCTGTATCCCTCGCGCGGCGGGCCGCCGATGATGCCGGCATCGACAAACCGTGCCCCTGTCGGCGCCACGATTGCCGCCACGCGCCCGGCGGTTTGCGGGCTGACCGCGTTGCAATCGACATAGACCGGCTTGGCCGGCAGCGCGGCGAGCACCGGCGCGAGCCGCCGGGCGAGCGCCTCGGCCTCGCCCGGCGGCAGGATCGACAGAAAGAAATCGGCGCCGTCGAGCAGCGCGCGCTCGTCGGCGGCCGGCTGCATGCCGGCGGCGCGGGCGCGCTCGGCGCTGTTCCGGCTGCGCCCGGCCAGCAGGGTGCGCACCACGGCGCCGCGCCTGGCCAGCCGGCCGCCGATGCCGGCTCCCATCGTCCCTTGTGCGATGACCGCGACGACGACGCCCATGCCGCACCACCCTTATCCGCAAGACGAGACGTTGCCGCACACTACCGGCGCGTCGCGGCGTGCGCAAACGGGGCTAAAGCCACAGGCTTTCGCCGTGCGCGCCAGGGTTGCCGGGGACAGCGGCGATAAACTAGGGTGCGCCGACAAAGGGGGTTGGGGGGCCGCCGCCGTTGCGCTGCCGTGTGGTGTTCCGCGTCTCGCTGATCGTGCTGGCGCTCGCCGGCGCCCTGCTTTCCGGGTGCTCCGGGCCGCCGCTGCGTCGCGATGTGATCGCGCAGGCGCGCTCGGACGATCGGATCGCCTTCGACGTTGTCAAAATCAACGATTCGGTTGTTCGGACGCTGCTCGCGCGCAAGCCGCCGCCCTTCCGCAGGCGCCTTGCCGCCTACCAGCCGCCGCCGGCACTGACGATCGCACCCGGCGATGTCGTGTCGGTGGCGATCTGGGAGGCCGGACCCAATGGCCTGTTCGGCACCGGGCCCGCAGGCTTTTCCGAACGGGCCGGGGGAGCGGGGCCGGCGCCGTTTGGCGTGGGTAATGGCCCGCAGGCCGGGCTGGGCGCCGCGCCGTCGGCCTCGGACGGCGGAAGCGGGCGCCCGGAAGGCGGGTCCCAGGGTTCGGGCGGGTTTCTCGGATTGCTGGGGGCGACATCGGGCTTGGCCCCCGAGGAACCGGCCGCCGCCGAGGGTGGGCCTGCCGCCCGGCAGGGCGGTTTTGCCGCGCCGGAAAGGATGGCGCAATCCGACGAGACGGCCATCGGTGGGCGTCGCACCCAGCCAGGGGAGGGGGCTGGCACGCCGGCCGAGGGGGCGCCGCTGCAATTCGCCGGCGACCGCGTCGAGACGCGCATCCCCGACCAGACGGTTGGCCGCGATGGCGCCATCACGGTGCCCTATGCCGGGCGGATCACGGCGGTCGGGCTGACCCCGGCCGAACTGCAGACGCGGATCGAGAACCGGCTCGCCTCACGGGCACTGACCCCGCAGGTGCTGGTTGTGATCAAGCGCAGCCCTGCCAATTCGGTCTCGGTCGAGGGCGAGAAGCTCGGGGGGGCGCGCGTGCGGCTGCCGCTCGGCGGCGCCCGGCTGCTTCAGGTCATCGCCGCCGCCGGCGGCACCAAGGCGCCGGCGCACCAGACGTTTCTGCGGCTGTCGCGCGGCGGCAAGACCGCGACGGTGCCGCTCGCCACGCTGGTTGCCGATCCGGCCGAAGATATTTTCGCTCGTCCCGGCGACGTGCTGACCCTGGTGCACCGCCGCAAGGTCTTCAGCGTCTTCGGCGCAACCGGCAAAAACGCGACAATCGCGTTCGACATGGCACACCTGTCGCTGAGCGAGGCGCTGGCGAAGGCGGGCGGCCTCAACGACCAGCGGGCCGACCCGCGCGCCGTGTTCCTGCTCCGCTACGAGCCGGTCGCGGTGGTGCGCGCGCTCGGCGAGCCGCCCGCCAGCTTTACGCCGAACGGGCTGTCGCCGGTCGTCTATCGGCTCGACCTGCACGACCCCAAATCCTACCTGCTGGCCCGCCGCTTTCCGGTGCACGACAAGGATGTGATCTTTGTCGCGGATGCGGCGACCCGGCCGGTCTACCAGCTCTTCCGGCTCCTGTCCTCGATCACGGGGCCGATCGAGACCGGCATCGTGACCTGCCAATACGCGCATTGCTGAGCAGGACGGGGCACTCACCTCGCTCTCCGAAGAGGAGCGGGAATGCGAAGCGGACTACTCCCGCAGATCTTCGAAAAATTCCTTGACGCGGGCGAAGAAGCCTTCGCTTTCGGGGCTGGTCTTGCCGTTGTCGCCGGCCTTCTCGAATTCCCGCAGCAACTCCTGCTGGCGCTTGGTCAGGTTGACCGGGGTCTCGACGACCGCCTGGATATACATGTCGCCGCGCGCCTGCGAGCGCAGCACGGTCATCCCCTTGCCGCGCAGGCGGAACTGGTGCCCCGATTGGGTGCCGGCCGGGACCGTGACGCGGGTGCGGCTCCCCTCGACGGTGGGCACTTCGAGCGAGCCGCCGAGCGCCGCCGTGGTGAACGGGATCGGTACCCGGCAGAAGATGTTGGCGCCGTCGCGCTGAAAGATCGCGTGCGGCGTGATCGCCACGAAGATGTAGAGATCGCCCGGCGCGGCGCCGTGCACGCCGGCCTCGCCCTCGCCGGCGAGGCGGATGCGGGTGCCGTCCTCGACCCCCGGCGGGATGTTGACCGACAGGGTCTTTTCGCGCCGGACGCGGCCCTGCCCGGCGCAGGTCCGGCACGGCTTCTCGATCGTCCGCCCCGAACCTTGGCAGGTCGGGCAGGTGCGCTCGATCGTAAAGAACCCTTGCTGCGCCCGCACCCGGCCGTGACCGTGGCAGGTCCGGCATGAGACCGGCCGCGATCCCGGCTCGGCGCCGCTGCCCTTGCACGCATCGCAATGGACAAAAGTCGCCACCCGGATCGTCGTCTGCTTGCCGCGGAAGGCGTCCTCGAGCGACACTTCGAGGTTGTAGCGCAGATCGCTGCCGCGCGACGGCCCCGCCTGGGTACGGCGCCCGGCGCCCATCGCGCCAAACATCTCCTCAAAGATATCGGCGAAGCCGCCGCTAAAGCCGAAATCGCTGGGGCCGCGACTACCGTTCTCGAAGGCGGCGTGGCCGAAACGGTCGTAGGCGGCGCGCTTCTGATCGTCCTTCAGGACCTCATAGGCTTCGCTGATGTCCTTGAATTTCTGTTCGGCGCTTTTGTCGCCCGGATTGCGGTCCGGGTGACATTTCATCGCGAGCTTGCGGTAGGCCCGCTTCAGCTCGTCGGCATCGGCGGTTCGCGAAACCCCGAGTGTATCGTAAAAGTCCTGCTTCGCCATTCTCGACAGACGTCCGGCTCAGATCGTGGCAGGGAGACGCCCCGGAACGCGCCCCGGGCGGTGCGCCCGGGGGCGGCCGGTGCCGCCAGGATGAAATCAGGCGGAGCCCCGCTTCTTCTGATCGTCGACTTCCTCGAAATCGGCGTCAACGACCTTGTCGTTGCCGGCGCCCCCAGCCGGTCCGCCGCCGGGACCGGTCCCGGCCTGCGGCCCGCCGCCACCGGAATCGGCGCCTTGCGTCGCCTTGTACATCGCCTCGCCGAGCTTCATCGCGGCCTGCGCCAGGGCCTCGGTCTTTTCCTTGATCCGGTCGACATCGTCGCCGCCGACCGCGTCCTTCAATGCCTGGATGGCGCTCTGCACGGTGTCGCGGTCGCCGGCCGGCACCTTGTCGCCGGCTTCGGAGAGGCTGCGCTCGGCGGTGTGGATCAGGCTGTCGGCCTGGTTTTTCGCCTCGACCAGCTCGCGCCGCTTCTTGTCCTCGGCAGCGTGAGCCTCGGCGTCCTTGACCATCTTGTCGATGTCGCCTTCCGACAGCCCGCCCGAGGCCTGGATGCGGATCTGCTGCTCCTTGCCGGTCGCCTTGTCCTTGGCCGAGACCTGGACGATGCCGTTGGCATCGATGTCGAAGGTGACTTCGACTTGCGGCATGCCGCGCGGCGCCGGCGGGATGCCGACAAGGTCGAACTGGCCCAAGAGCTTGTTGTCGGCCGCCATCTCGCGCTCGCCTTGGAAGACGCGGATCGTCACCGCGGTCTGGCTGTCCTCGGCGGTCGAGAAAGTCTGGCTCTTTTTGGTCGGGATCGTCGTGTTGCGGTCGATGAGGCGGGTGAAGACGCCGCCCAGGGTCTCGATGCCCAGCGATAACGGAGTCACATCGAGCAGCAGAACGTCTTTGACCTCGCCCTTCAGGACGCCGGCCTGGATCGCCGCGCCGACCGCCACCACCTCGTCCGGGTTGACGCCGCGATGGGGCTCGCGCCCGAAAATCTGCTTCACGGTCTCGAAGACCCTGGGCATGCGGGTCATGCCGCCGACCAGGATCACCTCGTCGATCTCCGAGGCCTTGAGGCCCGCGTCGCGCAATGCCGAGCGGCACGGCTCGACCGTGTTCTGGATCAGATCGTCGACCAGCTGCTCGAGCTTCGAGCGCGACAGCTTGATGTTGAGGTGCTTCGGCCCGTGCTGGTCGGCGGTGATGAACGGCAGGTTGACCTCGGTCTGCACCGACGACGACAGCTCGATCTTCGCCTTTTCCGCCGCCTCCTTCAGGCGTTGCAAGGCGAGCCGGTCGCCGCGCAGGTCGATGCCCTGCTCCTTTTTGAACTCGTCGGCGAGATAGTCGATGATCTTCTTGTCGAAATCCTCGCCACCGAGAAACGTGTCGCCATTGGTCGATTTGACCTCGAACACGCCGTCGCCGATCTCCAGCACCGAGATGTCGAAGGTGCCGCCGCCGAGGTCGTAGACCGCGATCGTGCCGGTGCCCTTCTTCTCCATGCCGTAGGCGAGCGCCGCTGCCGTCGGCTCGTTGATGATGCGCAGGACTTCGAGGCCGGCGATGCGGCCGGCGTCCTTGGTGGCCTGGCGCTGACTGTCGTTGAAGTAGGCCGGCACGGTGATGACCGCCTGGTCCACCGTTTCGCCGAGATAGGCCTCGGCCGTCTCCTTCATCTTCTGCAGGATGAAGGCGCTGATCTGCGAGGGCGCATATTTCTTGCCGCGGCTCTCGACCCAGGCGTCGCCGTTGTCGCCGGCGACGATCTTGTAGGGCACGAGATCGCGGTCCTTGCGGACCATCGGGTCGTCCATGCGCCGCCCGATCAGCCGCTTGATCGCAAAAAACGTGTTCTCCGGATTGGTCACCGCCTGGCGTTTCGCAGCCTGGCCGACGAGGCGCTCGCCCGATTCGGTAAACGCCACCATCGACGGCGTCGTGCGGGCGCCCTCGGCGTTCTCGATAACCTTGGCGGCGGCGCCCTCCATCACGGCGACGCAGGAATTCGTCGTGCCGAGATCGATGCCGATGACTTTGCTCATGGGGGTCCTCATGTCAAAAGCAGGACCGGCCGGCCCGGGAAAGCACCGTCCCGATCCCCCGG
>DASUKH010000143.1:0-2460 GCA_036278835.1 Allostellaceae bacterium | reverse complement strand
ATCGCAGGCTTTGCGCGGCAGGCGCTGCATGCGCGGCTGCTCGGCTTCACCCATCCGGCAAGCGGCGAGCGGCTGGTTTTCGACAGCCCCTTGCCGCCCGACATCAACGCGCTGATAACCAATTTAGAGCTACTTTAAACTGGACAAAACCTGACCATATTGGTAAGGCATTCCGGCGGGGGCGGATCGTGCCGTGGATCGCCCGCCGTTTCCCGGTGTTCGCACATCACGGCATTCATCGGAGCAGAACAATTCGAATGGCCACGCTTTCGGTCCCGTCGATCTCCGGCGAGGGGAACCTGACGCGGTATCTTCAGGAGATCCGCAAGTTCCCGATGCTGGAACCGGACGAAGAATACATGCTGGCGAAGCGCTGGAAGGAGCAGGAAGATCCGAAGGCGGCGCACCGGCTGGTAACCAGCCATCTGCGCCTCGTCGCCAAGATCGCGATGGGCTATCGCGGTTACGGGCTGTCGCTGTCCGAGCTGATCTCGGAGGGCAATGTCGGCATGATGCAGGCGGTCAAGCGCTTCGATCCGGACCGCGGCTTCCGCCTCGCGACCTATGCGATGTGGTGGATCCGCGCGGCGATCCAGGAATACATCCTGCATTCGTGGTCGCTCGTCAAAATGGGCACCACGGCGGCCCAGAAAAAGCTGTTCTTCAACCTGCGCAAGCTGAAGGGCCAGTTGCAGGCGATGGAGGAGGGCGATTTGTCGCCCGAGAACCTGAAAAAGATCGCGACCGAGCTCGACGTGCCGGAGGCCGACGTCGTCAGCATGAACCGGCGGCTCGCCAGCCCCGACCACTCGCTGAACGCGCCGCTCAGGAGCGATAGCGAGGGCGAGTGGCAGGACTGGCTGGTCGATGAGAGCGAGAGTCAGGAAACCAGGCTCGGCGAGCGCCAGGAGCTGGGTCTGCGGCGCGACCTGCTCGAAAAGGCGATGACCCACCTCAACGACCGCGAGCGCCACATCCTGACCGAGCGGCGCCTCCAGGAAAACCCGACGACCCTCGAGGATTTGTCGCAGCAATACGGCATCTCGCGCGAGCGGGTGCGCCAGATCGAGGTGCGCGCCTTCGAGAAATTGCAGAAGGCGATCAAGGCCGCCGCCATCGAGCGCCGCCTCGTGACGCACTGAGCAGAGGCGGACGTAGGATGGGCTGAACGGCAGCGAAGCCCATCGCTGCATCTCTCCGGGCCGCCAATTGATGGGCTTCGCTGCACTCAGCCCATCCTACCAACCTATGAAACAAGACAGGCGCGGCGGTTCGACCGTGAACCTTGAATGCCGGGGGAGCGTTGCTTCTCGGTCATGCGTCGGATCGGCGGGCGAAGAGGCCGAGCGGAACCGCTGCCCCGCACTCTGAGGGACTGGGCGGCGCTGCTGCACGGCATCGGCCGCGAAATCGTCAGCGATCATGCGACAATGACCGCCGCCGGCCTCGCCTTTTACAGCCTGCTCGGCATCATCCCGGTGCTCGTCGCGATGAGCACGCTTTACGGGCTGTTTGCCGATCCGACGACGGTGCGCCGGATGGTCAGCGGTCTGCGCGGCTTTGTCCCCGGGCAGGCGGTCGATGTGGTGTCGTCGAGCCTCGACCGCAGCGGCGGTCTGGGGCTCGGCTTCGGTCTTGCGATCAGTCTTCTGATCGTCCTCTGGACCGCGCAATGGGCCGCCTCAGGCCTGATCACCGCGCTCAACATCGTGTTCGACATGCCCGAAAACCGGCGGTTTGTTGCGCGTCAGGCATTGGCGCTGGCGGTCGCGATCGGCGGCATCGTCCTGGTGTTTATCGCGCTCGTGGTCGTCGCGCTGTTGCCGGCCGTGCGCGCGATGTACACGATCGACCTGCCGTTTCCGGTCCTCGTCTCGATCCGCTGGCCGCTTCTGGCGGCGCTCTTCATGCTGTGGCTCAGCGTCCTCTACAGCGTCGGGCCGAGCCGGCCCCAACCGCGCTGGCGCTGGCTCAGTTGGGGCGCGGCCGTCGCGACGGTGCTGTGGATCGGCCTGTCGGCGGCATTTTCGGCTTATGCGGCGAGCGCCGCATCGTTCAACCGGCTGTACGGCTCGCTCGGCGGAGTCGCCATCTTCCTGTTCTGGCTCTATCTCAGCGGCCTGATCATCCTGCTCGGGGCCGAATTCGAGGCCGAGCTGGAGGCGCGCCAGCGCGGCCATCAGGAAAGCGAGGCGAAACGCCTGCTGATGGAGCGCGAACGCAAGCCGGGACCGGGTTCCGGGCACCGCTAGCAGCGGGCTTCGAAGTGTCGGGTTCGATTGGCCGTCTTCGTCATACCGGCGAAGGCCGGTATCCACGCTAGTGGTTCGACTCTAACGCCTGTTTCCCGCGCCGGACCTTTTCGATGATGGCGTGGGGATCGGCGGTCCAGGTGAAGGGCTTTGGGTTGTCGTTGGTCTCGGCGAGGTATCGGTTGATGGCCGCCTGGAGATCGACGAT
>DASUKH010000142.1:0-14404 GCA_036278835.1 Allostellaceae bacterium | reverse complement strand
GGGTTGGGTAGGGATTGTCGCCCGCTCCCCGCTTAGTACCGGATGTGCAGCGCCACCTGCGCGCCCGCGGCGCCGACCGAAAAGGCGGCCTGGTAGAAATTCGGCTTTGAGAACACCGCGCGGATATTGTTCGACAGCGCGTAACCCTCGACTGGCAGGCCAAGGAAGTTGGTGTCGAGGTGGTCGTTGCCGTTCTCGTCGTGGAAGGCCCCGACTGCGTAGGTGCCGGGCCGCAGATGGTCGAACACGACGGTGATCGGGCCGGTGCTCGCCCGCGCCTTCTTCGTCGCGTCGGTCTGGTTGCCGTGGAGGAACTTGGCGGGGCTGGCGTAAAGCCCGACGAAGACATCGCCCTGGGAGCTGTGCAGGCCGTCGATCGTCACGACGATCCGCGCGGCGAAAGCGGGGCCGGCCATCAAAACCAGTGCCCCGGCCAACGCGACAGAAATAAAACGAGAGCGCATGAGGCGAAATTCCTTCTCAGGTTGACCGGAGGACAGACGGTTCATCAGAGAATGCAGAACTGTATTAAAAGGATAGTAAGGGTTCTGGGGGTGAGTTACCAACCGCAACTTCATTGTATATTTGTGGCAGTCAGGCGGCATTGCCAGGGCGATTCGGCGGCGGCCCCCCCCAAGGCGGCGTTGCGGCTCGGATACAAGCAAGGCGCGCTTTGCTGTAGCATCGACCAAAGAATGCGGCCTTGAGGGAGGACACGCGATGCCGGCGCGCACGGGGCAGCAATATGTGGACGGCCTGAAGGCACAGGAGCGCGAGGTCTGGCTCGGCGGCGAGCGGGTGCGCGACGTCACGACTCATCCGGGTCTGTCGGGCGGGGTGCGCGCGATCGCCCGGCTCTATGACATGCAGCACGACCCGCACCTGCGCGACGTCATGACGTATGAGTCGCCGTCGAGCGGCGCCCCGGTCGGGCGGTCGTTCCAGATGCCGCCGACCCGCGACGCACTCGAAACCCGCAGCCGGATGATGCTGAACTGGGCGCGCGCCACCTGCGGCATGATGGGCCGCTCGCCCGATTTCATGAACGTGACGTTCGCCGCCTGGGGCGCCGCCGCCGATTTTTTCGGCGAGAAACGACCGGAATTTGCCGACAACATGCGGCGCTATGTCGATTATATCCGCGAGAACGACGTTACCCTGACCCATTCGCTGATCAATCTGCAGCGAAGCCGCAACGTCTCGGGGATGTTCAAGCTCGAGGAAGGCACCGCGCTCGAGGTGATCCGCGAGACCGATGCCGGCATCGTCGTGCGCGGCGCCCGCATCCTCGCGACCTTGGGGCCGCTCTCGGATGAAATCGCGGTCTATTCGCCGCGCCTCGCCCGCCACAGCGAGGACCACAGCCCGTTCGCGGTCAATTTCGCGATCCCGTGCGGCACCAGCGGTCTCAAATTCCTGTGCCGCGACAGCTTCGATCTCGGCCGCTCGCATTTCGACCATCCGCTGGGGTCGCGTTTCGAAGAGATGGATTGCGTCGTCTTTTTCGACGACGTGCTGGTGCCGTGGGAGCGGGTGTTCCTGCTCTACGACGTGGACCGGCTCAACCGGACGCCGCACGTCACCCACTCGACAGCCCATTCGGCGCATCAGGGCGCCGCCAAGAACCTCGCGAAATGCGAATTCGTGCTCGGTCTCGCCCTCCTGATGACCGAGGCGCTCGGCAACGGGCATCTGCCGCATACCGAGGAACGGATCGGCCAATTGATGCTTTACACCGAGTTGATGCGCTCGTGCATGCGCGCCGCCGAGGCCGATGCCGAACTCGACCAGTGGGGCGTCATGTGCCCGGCGATCCTGCCGGTCGAGAGCACCCGCAACCTGATGATGACCGCCTATCCGCGGATGATCGAGATATTGCACCTGCTGGGGTCTTCGAGTTTCCTGATCCAGCCGAGCGAAAAGGATTTCGCGGGGCCGCTCAAGCCGGACATCGAGCAGTACCTTGCGACCGACAGCATCGGCGCACGCGAGCGTGCAAAGCTGTTCCGCCTCGCCTGGGATGTCGCCGGCAATGCCTTCGGCAGCCGCCAGGTGCTCTACGAGCGGTTTTTCGCCAGCGATCCCCTGACCCGCGCCCGCGCGATGGCGGCGGTCTATCCAAAGGAGTCGGTAACCGACCCGGTGCGGGAGTTTTTGGGCCGCGACGGCGAAGAGTGGTAGAGTCGCGCCGACCATTCCCGAACCCCCGGTGGTCACTCCGGGGCCGCCCGCAGGGCGGAACCCGGAACCCATGAACACCGGCCTCTGGAATATGGATTCCGGGTTCGCCGCTGCGCAGCGCCCCGGAATGACAATTAGATGATCGACCGGAGGGCCTGATGTCCAAGCGACCGATGTATCTTCAGCACGTCAATCTGTACGTGCGCAACGCCGAACGCTCGAAGCAATGGTACGAGGATCTGCTCGGCCTGCATTGCTACGAATACCGGCCGGGCTGGGCCGCGTTTCTGTCGGCTGACGAGGAGCAGTCGCACGAGGTGGCGCTGATGCAGCTCGGCAATGATGCGCCGCTGCAGCAGAGGGGGCAGGTCGGCCTCAACCACATGGCGTGGCGGCTCGAAAGCCTCGACGACCTGAAGGCGTTCTATCGCCGCATCAAGGCGGCCGGCATGCCGATCGACCACATCGCCGATCACGGCATCTCGCTCGGCATCTACCTGCGCGATCCCGACGGCAACGGGGTCGAGGTGTTCTACGAGCTGCCGCGCGCCGAATGGCCGGCGGACTATCACGTCTTCACGCCCGAGGCGGTCGGGCGCGGCCGCTTCCCCGGACCGTGGGATGCCGAGCTGATCGGCAATCTGCAGCCGGCATCGCAGCCCGCCGCGGCGGAATAGCGCCGTTCTCTCGCTTGAGCCGGCGCACCCGCCGCGCCGATGGCGTATGCCGTTTGCGGCGAGGCGGCGCGGGTGCGCGGCGCCTCGCAGGCGGGGCAATCGGAGCTCGTTAGTCCTTCTTGGGCGGCGGCGGCTGTAATCCCGCGCTCTTGTAGGCGGAGACAGCGTTCGGGCTGCTGAGGAAATTGATCAGGGTCTGGGCCGGTGCAGGGTTCGGTCCGAACATCGGCGCACCGGCCGAGAAAGCCTCTTTAGGCCCCTTCGTTGCCAGCTCTCTGATCGAGCCGCCGGTCACCTTTGCCGCCTTATACAACTTTGTAATTTCGGCCTGGCTGGTGATCACGACGTCGTATTCATTGAGTTCGTCGCCGGTGGCGGCCGTCTTCGCGATGGCGGCGGGCTTCTCATACTTGACCTTAACCGTGTCGTGGGAGGTTTTCTCGAAGGCCGGCGCCAGCTCCTGCAAAGCCGGCTTCATCGCCTGAACGCTCAGCACCTTGAGTTCGGCGGCATTCGCTCCGGTCCCGATAATTGCCGGCAGCAGAAAGGCGAAACCGGCCAGCGCAATCTTCGCATTCATCCTTTTGATCCCCTGCTGGTGCGTGATCGTGGTTATCCACTCGTTCATACCGCGCGGGCTTCCGGGTTGTCGAGCCGTTGTCGGCTGCCCGCATAGCTTGTCTGTTCAGATTGCCGGCCGTGATCACCACCGCCGGCGGAATTGCAGGCGGGCGGGAAACCCGGTTACCCTGCGTAGAAGCTGATCTTCCCAGCCGCATTTTCGGAATGCCATGAGCACGCAACCCGTCAATCCGACTACCGCGCCCTCGCCGCATATTCCGGTGCGCCCCGACTGGTTGGAGCGCCATCGCGAGGAGATACTGGAACCGGACCTGCCGATCGTCGATCCGCACCATCATCTCGTCGATCGCGCCAATACCGGCCGCTATCTGCTGCCCGACCTGCTCGCTGACACCGGCAGCGGCCACAACATCACGGCCACCGTCTATCTCGAATGGCTGTCGATGTACCGCGCCGGCGGGCCTGAGGGGATGCGGCCGGTCGGCGAGGTCGAGTTCGCCAACGGGGCCGCGGCGATGGCGGCATCCGGCCTCTATGGCAAGACGCAGGTGTGCGCCGGCATCGTCGGTTATGCCGACCTGATGCTGGGGGCGCGGGTCGAGCCGGTTCTCGAGGCGATGATCGGGGCCGGCGGCGGCCGGTTTCGCGGCATCCGCTACATCACCGCCTCGCACCCCGACGAGGCGGCGCGCGGCTCCTCGGTAAACCGGCCGGCCGGTCTCTTGGCAGACGCGCGGGTGCGCGAAGGGTTTGCGCGGCTGCACCCGCTGGGGCTCAGCTTCGATGCCTGGATGTATTTCACGCAATTGCCGGAACTCGTCGATCTGGCGCGCGCCTTCCCGCAGACGCCGATCGTGCTGAACCATGTCGGGGGGCCGATCGGCATCGGCCCCTATGCCGGGAAACGCGAGGAGGTATTCGCCGAGTGGCGCCGGCATATCGAGGCGGTGGCGCGCTGCCCAAACGTGCACGTCAAGCTGGGCGGCCTCGGCATGCGCCTGTTCGGCTTCGACGTGCACCAGCGGGACATGCCGCCGAGTTCGGAACAGCTCGCGGCGCTGTGGCGGCCCTATATCGAGACCTGCATCGCCGCGTTCGGGCCCAACCGCGCGATGTTCGAGAGCAATTTCCCGGTCGATAAGGGCAGCGGCAGCTATGCCGTGTTCTGGAACACTTTCAAGCGCCTCGCCGCCGGCTGTTCGGCCGATGAGAAAGAGGCGCTGTTCGCCGGCACCGCCAGCCGCTTTTACCGGCTCGGCTGAGCCGCGGCCTCGCCGGCGGCGGCCAGGGCCGATTTGAGCGCGGAGTCGTCGGGCCGCAATTTGACCGCGCGCTCGTAGGCGGCGCGCGCCTTGTCCGGCTCGTTCAGCACCATGTAGGACCGGCCGAGCTGCGCCCAGCCGGCGGCGTCGTCGGGCTGCCGCTTGAGCCGCGCCGCCAGCCGCTCGACCATCCCCTTGATCATCGTGAGCTTCTGGTCGGGCGATGCGCTCTGGAGCGCCTTTGCCGTGCTGGCGACGGTCGCCGCCGACGGCATACCGGCGGCCGGAACCGCGGCTTTCTCGTTGGTTTTGATCGCTGGCGGATCGATGCCGAGCTTGGCGGAAGCCTCCGCGATGCGCTGGCGCACCACCGGCAGCCACGCCGCGTTGGTCGGCGAATCCGCCGCCAATGCCCGCCACGCCTTTAGCGCGCCCTTAACGTCGCCATGCTGCATCTGCGCCAGCGCCAGGTAGTAGCGCGAGCGCGGCGCTGTCTCGGGGTCTTTCAGGGCGCCGGTGAACGCCTTTTCCGCCGCCGGGATCACCGTACCGCCGGCCGCCAGCACCTGCGCCTCGCCCCAATCGCCGAGGATGTCGGCGCGGTGCCCGGACAGATCGACGGCGTGGCGGTAGGCCTCGGCGCCCTCGCGATACCGGCCGGTCCCGACCTCGGAGCGGGCGAGCAGGAGCCAGCCGGTCAGATCGTCGGGGTGATCCTTGAGATGCGCGCGCAGTTTCGCGAGCGCCGCCGTCATGTCGATATGGGAATCGTCGCCGGCAACCACACCGCTCGCGGCGGCGCCGCGCCCGGCGAACGGGAGGTCGGGCAGGAACGGCGAGCCGAGCGCGCCATAAAGCGACAGCGCGGCGATCGGCATCAGCAGGATTGCGACAACGGAAGCGACCGCCGGAGCCGGGCCCTCGCCTGACGCGGGTTCGGCCGGTTTCAGCGCGAGGATGCGGCGGCCGATCTCGGCCCGCGCGGCCTCCGCCTGATCGGACGGCAAGGTGCCGCGCGCCGCATCGCGATCGACCTCGGTGAGCTGGTCGCGATAGACCGCGAGATTGTACGCGTCGCGCCCCGCCGCCCGGCGCTGCCGCGCGATTAACGGCAGCAGCAAGAGGCCGAGCGCCAGCGACGTCATGCCGACTATCGCGATGACGAAATACAGGTTCACGGATGTTCCCGGTTGAGCAGGGCGGCGAGACGGTGCTGCTCGGCATCGCTCAACGGCGCCGCGCTATCATTGCGTCTCGCGCGATAAAAATGCGCAATCGCGAGGCCGCCGAGCAGCAGGATCAGCACCGGGCCGCCCCACAACAATGCCGTGGCAATCTCGAATGGCGGGTTGAGCAGCACGAAATCGCCATAGCGCGAGCGCAGATACGCGATGACCTCGGCGTTGCTGTCGCCGGCGGCGATGCGCCGGCGCACCAGCACCCGCATGTCATGCGCCAGATCGGCCTCGGAATCCTCGACCGACTGGTCGCGGCAGACGAGGCAGCGCAATTCATGCCCGACCTGCTCGGCGCGCGCCTCGAGCGCCGGATTGGCGAGCATCTCGTCCGGCCGCACCGCATGGGCGGGCGCCATCGAGAGGAGTAGCGCCAAGCCGACAAAGGCGCATAGCGCAAGGGGGTGAAAGAGCATCTCGGACCGCCGGCCGAGCCCGCCCCGACGAAAGCCGGGGGCCGGCATGCCGGCGGTCCGCCGGCGGTCCGCCGGCAGATCGCGGGTCACTGCTCCAGCCTCGTCACCAGCGGCAGGATGGTCCGCTCCACATCGGCTTCGGTCAGCACCCCGACATGCTTGTAGCGGATGCGGCCTTCGGGATCGGTGACGAAGGTCTCCGGCACCCCGTAGACGCCCCATTCGATGCCGACTCTGCCATCATCGGCGCCGATTCTTGTATAAGGGTTGCCGAGTTCGGCGAGCCAGGCAGCGGCGGTCTTTGGATTATCCTTATAGTCGATGCCATAGACCGGCACCCGCTTGGCGCGGGCGAGCGCCATCAAGGCCGGGTTCTCCTCGCGGCACGGCGCGCACCAGGAGGCGAAGGTGTTGACGACGCTGGCGTGGCCCTTGAGGTCGGCGCTCGAAAACCCTGACTGGCCGTCATGCAGCGGCGGCAGGGCGAAATTCGGCGCCGGCTTGTCGATCAGTGGCGACGGCAGCACCTCCCTGTTGCGCCCGAGCCCGAGAAGGAACCCGGCGAGCAGCAGGAGGAACAGCCCGGTCGGCAGCAGGTAGGCGAGGCGGCGCGCCGTCATTCTGCCGCGGCCTGGACCGGCGGGGCGACCGGCCGGACGCGCCGCACCGGCGCGCCGACCCGGTGCCGCCGGTCGGTTAGCGAAATGAGGCCGCCCAACGCCATACAAGCGGCGCCGAGCCAGATCCACGGCACCAGCGGGTTGTAATAAAGGCGCAGGATATAGCTGCCGTCGCCTTTGGCCGGAGCCGACGCGCCGTGCGCGGGCGGCGGGATGTCGAGCACGGCATAAACGTCGGCGAACAAATTGGTGCGGATCGCGACCCCGGTCGCCGCGCCGTCCTCCACCCGGTAGAAGCGCTTGTAGGGGTGCAGCACGGCGAGTTGGCTGCCGTCGCGCATGAGGCGCAGATCAGCGCGGGTCTCGGTGAAATCGGGGCCGCGCACCTCGCCGATCCGGTCGAAGGCCAGCGTATAGCCGGCGATGTCGTAGGAGTGGCCGGGACGGGCAGCGATGGTTTTCTTCTGGGTCCACGCGGTCGAGCCGGTGATGCCGGCGATCACCACCGCCATCCCGGCATGCGCCAGGGTCATTCCCCAGGCGGCGCGCGGCAGCCGCCAGGCACGGCGCAGGACGGCGCGCCACGGCTCCGAGAGGAAGCGCACCCGCTCGGCCAGTTCGGTAGCGGTCGCGGCCAAAAGCCATGCCGCCAGCGCCAGCCCGCAGGCCGCGCCGACCGATTTCGCGCTGGTGGCGACCAGGGTCACCAATGCCGCCGCCGCGGTCAGCGCGAACGCCAACTTCAGTCGGCCGAGCGCGGCGCCGAAATCGCCGCGCTTCCACGGCAGCATCGGGCCGACCGCCATCGCTATCAGCAGCGGCACCATGATCGGCACGAAAGTGCGGTCGTAAAACGGCGGGCCGACCGACACGCGCCGATGCGCAACGACATCGAGAAACAGCGGATAGAGCGTGCCGAGAAACACCGTCGCCGCCGCTGTCGTCAGCAGCAGATTGTTGAGGAGCAGCCCGCCTTCGCGCGAGATCGGCGCGAACAGACCACCGCCCCGCATTTGCGGCGCGCGCCACGCAAACAGCAGCAGCGCGCCGCCGGTGTAGAGCGCCAACAGCACCAGAATGAAGACGCCGCGCCGGGGGTCGGAGGCGAAAGCGTGCACCGAGGTCAGAATGCCGGAGCGCACCAGGAAGGTGCCGACGAGGCTCAACGAGAAGGTCAGGATCGCCAGCAGGATCGTCCAGGTCTTCAGCGCGTCGCGCTTCTCGACGACGATCGCCGAGTGCAAGAGGGCGGTGCCGACCAGCCACGGCATGAACGAGGCGTTCTCGACCGGATCCCAGAACCACCAGCCGCCCCAGCCGAGCGTGTAATACGACCACCAGCTGCCCATCGCGATGCCGGTGGTCAGCGCGCACCACGCCGCCAGCGTCCACGGCCGCACCCAGCGCGCCCAGGCCGGATCGACCCTGCCCTCGATCAATGCGGCGATCGCGAAGCAGAACGAAATCGAGAACCCGACATAGCCGAGATAGAGAAACGGCGGGTGAAAGGCGAGGCCGCGGTCCTGCAAGAGCGGGTTGAGGCCGGCGCCGTCGGCCGGGGCCGGAAAGAGCCGCAAAAACGGGTTTGAGGTGAACAGGATGAATACCAGAAACCCGACGCCGATCATCCCCTGCACCGCCAGGACCCGCGCCCTGAGGCCGGGCGGCAGGTTTCGCCCGAACAGCGCGACGGCGGCGCCGAACAGGGCGAGGATGAACACCCAGAGCAGCATCGAGCCTTCGTGGTTGCTCCACACGCCGGTCAGCTTGTAGAGCATCGGTTTGAGGCTGCTGGAATTGGCCGCGACGTTGGCCAGCGAAAAATCGCTGACCGCGTAGGCGTGCATCAGGGCGAAGAACGATATCGCGACGAACAGGAATTGCGTCAGGGCGGCCGGGCGCGCCCAACCGGTGAGCGCGGCATCGTTGCGCGCCGCGCCGATCAACGGCACGACGGATTGCAGCGCGGCGACTCCCAGCGCCAGGATCAGCGCAAAATGGCCGATCTCGTCGATCACGGCGCCAGCCTGCCGATCAAGTATTTCAGCACATCTTTATCATATCACGCCGGGTGCCGGCGCCGCGGCGAAACGAGCGCCCTGCGACTTCATGCGCACGCATTCTCCCTCTCCCCCACCGGGGGAGAAGGCAGGGTGAGGGGGCGGGGCGCCCCTGCCCTCACCCAACGCTCGCCATGCGAACGGTCCCCCTTCTTCCGCGATGCGGGAGAGGGTTTTACTGCGGAAGCGGGATCAGCCGCGCTGATAGCGGATCGTCGAGCCGTCGCTGCCGTGCAACTCGACCTTGATCAGCCGCTGGTTGCGGTCGTACCAGACATCCTGTGGGAAGCTGGTGCGGATCGAATAGTGATGGGCGGTGACCGGGTGCCCGTCCACCGTGATCCGCTCCTCGCCGTGGTCGATTACCGAAACCGGCATCAGCTTGCCATCCTTCGGGTTGAGCGCCGTCGTCCGCCTCACGAGATCGGGATTCCACGGACTCGCCGGGATCGTCGCGGCATTGAGCCGGCTGACCCGGCCGTCGGCTTCGACCGTCAGCACGTCGCCGTCGCGCCGGGCCGCGACGGTGTGAACGGTGCCGTTATCGTCGGTGCGGGACTGCAGCGTTAGCAGCCGGTCGCCGGCCCAGCGCTCGGTTTCGTGCTGGTCGAAGCGATAAACCGTGATGAAGGCCAGCTTCACCGCGATGTGGGTGGCGAGACGGCTGATCGTCTGGGCGCCGTCGCGCTCGACGCTAAGCGTCGTCGTACCGATCCGCTGGCCGTTTCGCATGATCGCGAAATCCAGGTTTCCCGCCGTCGGCGCCGCTCGCGCGGCAGTCGATACAGGGATCGCCGCGACAAACATCCCGCAAATCAGAAGAAGCGATCGCACCGGCACCTCCCCCAAGGTCGAGTGCCTGATCCAAAGCGGATGAATTGGGCATTTTCGTGTTGGAGTGACTAACGGCACGGCAACCGCGGGAAGCGCCGCATTGTCCGACACTGGTGTTGACAGGACCGGACCGGGTCGGCGGAACGGAACGGTTTCGCTTCGGGTTTTCTTTATGCGCATCGGGCGAACACGGCCCGCCCGCGGCTCAGGGGAAACCGGATGCTGAAATCAGCGATCGTCCGCCTTGTCGAGTTGTGCACCTATCGTGCACGGACCGTCATCGCGCTGATGCTCGCCCTCGCCCTGCTGTCCGCTTTCTATGCGGTGCAGCACTTCGCGATCGCCACCGACATCAAGAATCTGTTCCCGCGCGATCTGCCGTGGACGCAGCGCGCCTACCAATACATGGCCGCGTTTCCCCAGCCCGGCATTCTCGCCGTCGTCGAGGCGCCGACCCCGGAACTGACCGAACAGGCCGCCGCCAAGCTGACTGCCGCGCTCGCCAAGGATCACGCTCATTTCCGCAGCGTCGACGAGCTGCGCGGCGGGCCGTTTTTCGCGCGCAACGGCCTTCTGTTTTTGCCAAGCGGGCAACTCGCGCGGGTTGCCGGCAGCATGGATCAGGCGGCGCCGCTGATCGGCGCGCTCGCCTCCGACCCGAGCCTGCGCGGCGCCCTGACCGCGCTCAATTACGGCGTGGTTGGCGCCGCCAACGGCGCCTACAAGCTCGATGCGCTGGCCCGCCCGATGACCATGGCGGGCGACACGGTGGCCGCTGCGCTGGCCGGGCGGCCGGCCTCGTTCTCGTGGCAGGAGCTGGCGGGCGGCCGGCATGACCCGGATCGGTTGCGCCGCATCATCGCGATCGATCCGGTCCTGCAATATCGCGCGTTGCAGCCCGGCCGTGCCGCCACCGATGCGGTCACTCAGGCGGCGCGGCAACTCGATCTTGCCGCGAATTATCAGGCGCGGGTGCGCCTCACCGGCCTTGTGCCGATCAACGACGGGCAGTTCGGCGCCTTACAGAAAGACGCCGGCGTCGATCTGGCGGTTACGGTCGGCGCCGTCCTGATCGTGCTGTGGCTGGCGCTGCGCTCATGGCAACTGATCGTCGCAGCCGCGGTGTGCGTCTCATGCGGCCTGGCGATCGCCGCTGCGCTCGGCCTCTTTCTCGTCGGCGCACTGAACCCGATCTCGGTTGCCTTTTTTGTGCTGTTCGTCGGGCTTGGGGTCGATTTCAGCATCCAGTTCTCGGTCCGCTACCGCGCCGAGCGGCACGAGACCGGCCGGTTGCGCCCGGCGCTGGTCGCGGCTTCCCGCAAGGCGGGAGGGCCGCTGGCGCTCGCCGCGGCGGCCACGGCGATCGGCTTCGCCTCGTTTGTGCCGACCTCCTACCGCGGCCTGTCGGAGCTTGGCGAGATCGCCGGCCTCGGGATGATCGTGGCATTCCTGGTCAGCATCACGCTGCTCCCGGCGCTGCTGACCGTGTTGCGGCCACCGCCCGAGCCGCGCCCGATGAGGTTCGCGGCGCTGGCGCCGGTCGACCGCTTTTTGCAGCATCATCGCATTGCGGTGGTCGGCGGCACGCTCGGCGCGGTGGTGCTCGCGTCGCCCCTGCTGTTGTGGCTGCCGTTCGATTTCAATCCGCTGCATCTGCAAAACCCGCACGAGCCGGCGGTCGCGACATTCCTCGACCTGCGCAAGATGCCGGAGGCCGGCGCCAACGCCGTCGATGTCCTGGCGCCGAGTCTCGCCGCCGCCGAGGTGACGGCGGCACGGGTCGCGAAACTGCCCGAGGTCGCGCAGACGGTGACCCTGACGAGCCTGATCCCCGCCGATCAGGACAAGAAGCTCGCGCTGATCCGCCAAATGAAGGCAAAGCTTGCGCCGGCCCTCGATGGGGCGCGGAAGAAGCCGCCGACCGACGCCGAAAACATCTCGGCCCTGCTGTCCTCGGCCGGCAGCCTGCTGCAAGTGAGCGAGGCCGGCTCGGGGAAAGGGGCCGCCGCGGCCCAGCGCCTCGCCGGATTGCTGATCAAGCTCGCCGAGGCCTCGCCGCAAGCCCGTGCGCGGGCGACTGAGGCATTTGTCCCGCCGCTGCGCGTATCCCTGGCCGATCTGCGGGCCGCTCTCGATGCCGGGCCGGTCACCGCCGCGACGGTCCCGCCGGTGTTGAAACGGCTGTGGCTGACCCCGTCCGGGCAGGCGCGGGTCGAGGTGCTGCCGAAAGGCGACCCCGACGATACCGCCGTGCTCCGCCATTTCGTCGCCGCCGTGCTCAAGGTCGCGCCGAACGCCAGCGGGCCGGGGGTGCAGCTTTACGAGGCCGGCAACACGATCGTGCGCGCCTTTATCGAGGCCGGCATCTTTGCGATCGCCGCAATCTTCCTGTTGTTGCTGGTCACCTTGCGGCGGTTTGCGGATGTGCTGATGACGCTGGTGCCGCTGATGGTGGCGGCGGTGTTGACCCTCGAACTGTGCGTTGTCATCGGCCTGCCGCTCAACTTCGCCAATATCATCGCGCTGCCGTTGCTGCTCGGGGTCGGCGTCGCATTCAAAATCTATTACGTCATGGCATGGCGGCGCGGCCAGACCGCGCCGGTTCAATCGACGCTGAGCCGCGCCGTCGTCTTCAGCGCGCTGACCACCGGCACCGCGTTTGGCAGCCTCGCCCTGTCGAGCCAGCCCGGGATGGCGAGCATGGGCGAACTGATGGGTCTCGCCCTGCTCTGCACGATGGCGGCGGCGGTGCTGTTCCAGCCGGCGCTGATGGGACCGCCGCGCGCGGCGGCGCAGCCGCGTTTCCGGGTCGGCGGGGCAATGCCGGCGGCCTGGGAGGACGAGCCGGAGACGGAGGAGCCGCCGCCGCGGCAACCGGGTCGCGACACCGAGAAGGAGCCGGTTTCCCAGAAGGTCGGAGGCTGAACGATGTCGGACCCTTCTGCCGACCGTTCGAGCATCGCGATCGACAATTTGCGCGCGGTCATCATCCTGCTGGTCCTCGCCTTCCATTCGTCGCTCGCCTATCTCGCCTTTCTGCCGGACCATCCCTTTGCGTTCGGCCAGCCGCCATTCACGTGGCGCGCCTTCCCGATCGTCGATGCGCACCGGTTTCTTGGGTTCGACCTGTTTTGCGCCTGGCTCGACGTCTTCCTGATGTCGCTGTTCTTTATGCTGTCCGGGCTGTTCGCCTGGCCGAGCCTGTCGCGCAAGGGCGCCCGCATTTTCCTGTCCGACCGGTTTTTGCGGATCGGCCTGCCGTTTGCCCTGATCGTCGGGCTCTGGATCCCGCTGGCGCTCTACCCGAGCTACGCCCAGAGCGCGG
Source organism: Allostellaceae bacterium (assembly GCA_036278835.1). Taxonomy (GTDB): domain Bacteria; phylum Pseudomonadota; class Alphaproteobacteria; order ATCC43930; family CGMCC-115725; genus DATARH01. The sequence goes on along the minus strand of DASUKH010000142.1, from coordinate 1,212 downwards.
CCGATCCGACCTTCGCCGGCTACATTGCAGCGTGGCGCGGCTTGCCGTTCTGGCCGGCCGGGCCGATGTGGTTTCTCTGGCTGTTGCTGGCCTGGGATCTCGGGGCGGCCGGCCTTTTTGCGGTGCTGCGCGGGCGAAGCGATCTGGTTCTGCGCCTCTCGGGCTGGGCGCGCGAGCATCCGGTGCGCTTTCTTGCCGGGGTGCTGGCCGCTTCCGCCCTCGCCTACGCGCCCTTGGCCCTGGTGTTCGGCTCGTCGCCCTGGGTGCAGCTCGGTCCGTTGCCGCTGCAACTGAGCCGGCCGGCGCATTATGCCGTGTATTTCTTTGCCGGGCTGGCGATCGGCGCCTGCGGCATCGAGCGCGGATTGCTAGCGCCGGGCGGCTGGCTCGCCCGGCATTGGCGCCGCTGGCTCGTCGCCGCGCCGCTGTCGTTCCTGCTGTGGATCAGCCTGACCGCGCTGGTGCGCAGCCGCGGCGACGCCGCCCCGCTCGGGTTGCAGGCGGCCGACGATGTGAGCTTTGTGATCGCCTGCCTCGCCGGCTGCGGCCTCGCGCTGGCCTCGGCCATCCAATTCGGGCGGGTGCGCGCGCCGCTGCTCGACAGCCTCAAGGCCAATGCCTATGGCATGTACCTGATCCATTATCTCTTCGTCGTGTGGCTGCAATACACGCTGTTGCCGGCCGACCTGCCCGGGCTGGTCAAGGGGGTGCTCGTCTTTGCCGCCACCCTGATCGCGAGCTGGGGTGCCACCGCCTTGCTGCGCAGGGTGCCGGCGGTTGCCGATATTGTCGGGTCCGGCCGACGCCGGCCCGCGCCCCGGCCGCTTTCGGCGCCGGCGCCGCGCGGCGGCTCCGAAGGTCTCGCGAGCCGATCGGCCGGGGATTAAACCGCCCGCGCCCGCCGCCGGTTCATGCCGCCGACAGGATCGTGTCGCTGATCTTTTCCGCCGTCATCAGGGTCGGGAAATTGGTGTTGGCGCAGGGGACGCAGGGAAACAGCGACGCATCGACGACCCGCAGCCCTGACACCCCGCGCACCCTTCCCTGGTTGTCGGTGACCGCCAGCGGGTCGTCCTCAGATCCCATGCGGCAGGTGCAGGAGGCATGCCAGACGCCGATCGAGGCGCCGCGGATGAAGGATTCGAGCGCGTCGTCATCGGTCATCAGCTGGTCGAAGCGGTAGCCCTCGACGATGAAGCGGTCGATGATCCA
>DASUKH010000141.1:0-37373 GCA_036278835.1 Allostellaceae bacterium | reverse complement strand
CTGGCGGACGGGGCGCGCCTCTTGCGCGAGGGGAACGGCACCGCCTTTGTGCTGCTGAAGGTCAAGCCGGACGACCCGCCGTCCTTCAAGCGCGACCTCGACCCGGGTTCCTGCCGCGACCGCTTCCGCGCCGCCCTGCTCGGCGGCGGCTGATCCCGGCAGGGTCCGTCAAAGCGCTACGGTCAGGCCGCTGAAGGCCTGGGCCCGCGGATCAAGTCCGCGGGCGGAGGCAGCATTAGCCCTTCAAATGCTTCTTCAGGAAGTCTGCGACGGGCGCGTGGGTCGTATCGGTGTTGCGTTTCTCGTTGTCGAAATAGGTGATCTCGATATCGCCGCCGGCCTTGCGGTAGTTGCTGACGAAGCGCTCGGGTTCGTTGCCGGGGAAGTTCGAGTCGGCGTCGTGGTAGTCGTGCGTCAGGTCGGGGCGGCCCTGTATCCACACCGCCGGCGGCATCGCGACCTTGTCGCCGCGCTCGAGGATCAGCATCGGGTTGCCTTCGGCCATCGTCGCTTCGTCGTGCCAGTAGGTCTCGTGCTTTTTGTCCATGCCGACCGCCCAGCCCGGCGGGTTGCCGGCGGCCACGAGGCGCTTGGCATGGCGGTAACGCGACCGCGGATTGATGACCGGCCATAGCATGACGACACCCTGGACGCGGGCATCGACGCCGGCCGGGCCGGGAAGGGCGGCATAGCGCGGATCGCTCGGGCGCATCGCAACAAGCATCGCCAGATGGCCGCCGCTCGACGCGCCACCGAGCGCGATCTGCGCCGGGTTGACCTTGAGGTCCGCGGCATGCGCCTTGACCCAGCGGACGCCGTAATTGATGTCCTGCAGGCTGGTCGGATAGCCGTCCGGACCATGCCGGAAATTGAGCGTCACCATGACATAGCCGCGTCGGGCGAGGTATTCGCCGAGGCCGGTGCGGTCGGCGAGGTCGCCGTTGTTCCAGGCCCCGCCGTGCAGGTCGATGTAGCACGGAAACGGCCCCGCGCCTTCCGGCTTAAAGATGCGCGCCATGATTTCGCGCGAGCCGTGCTTCAGATAGCAGACGTTCTCGGTCGTGAACTCGGGCATCGCATCCTCCCAGGGGTCGGCCTTGCGCGGCTTCGACGAGGCTTGCGCAGGCGGGATTACCTGGGACAGCCTAGAGGTTCGCCGCGATCGGGACCATTGCGAAATTCGCGTGGCCCGGCGCGGCGGAAGCTTGCCGGGGAGTCTGATGCGCACCGAACTGATCTCGATCGCGACCGATACGCTGCCGCTCGACGGAGCCTTTCACCGGCCGGAGGACGGGCCGATCCGCGGGGCGGTGCTGCTGTTCCACGGGAACACGATGAATTTCTACGTTGGCGCCCCGCGCTTTCTGCCGCCGGCGCTGACCCGGCTCGGCCTCGCCTGTCTCGCCTTCAACCGGCGCGGCCACGACATCCTGAGCATCCGCGACAGCCGCGCCGCCGAGGGCGCCGCCTTTCAGGTGAATGCCGAGGGCATCGCCGACAACCGCTACGCCGCCCAATGGCTCGCCGCGCGCGGCTTTTCGCACCCGGTCGTGATCGGCCACAGCAACGGCGGCATGTTGGCCGTAAAGCACGTAGCCGACCACCCGGAGACGCCGGCGATGGTGCTGCTATCGGCGCATGGCGGCGGCCGCGACGGCGTATTGCGCAGCTCCCGCGCCGGGCTGATGGCCGGCGACCGGCTCGACGAGATCACCGAACAGGCCCGCGCGCTGGTCGCCGCCGGGCGCGGCCGCGAATTGATGCTGATGCCGGGCTGGTGGTACGTGATCAGCGCCGAGAGCTTTCTCGACCGCATGACCCGGATGCCCGACGTGCTGGGACTGGCGCCGTCAATCCGGTGCCCGACGCTGTTTGTCCGCGGCGACCAGGAAGACCCCGACACCTACCCGGCCGAGCGCTTCAGGGAGCGCGCCGGCGGCCCCTGTGCGGTCGCGATCGTGCCCGAATGCAATCACTTTTATGTCGGCCGGGAGAACGCGGTCTGCGACCTCGTCGCCGGCTGGCTTGCCCGGACTCTGAACCTCACCGGCTGACCGTTGCCGGTCGCTATCAACCGGCGGGGCGCCGCATCGCGGCCCAGTCCACCGGCGCGCCGAGCTTGAGCGGGGTGCCGGCTTCCGGCATCGGGTATTTGAGACCGCTGGCGCAGTTGAACAGCACCGCCCGCTCGCCAGCGCCGACCCGCCCGTCGGCGACGGCGCGCTTGTAGGCGGCGTAGGTCGCCGCCCCCTCGGGGCACAGCAGCAATCCCTCCTCGGCCGCGACCTCGCGCCAGGCGGCGGCGATCTCCCCATCGTCCACCGCGATCGCGAAGCCGCCGCTGTCGCGCACCGCCCGCAGGATCAGAAAATCGCCGACCGCCTGCGGCACCCGGATGCCGGCGGCGAAAGTGTGCGCGTCCGGCCAGCGCGGCGCGTGCTCCTGGCCGTCCTCCCACGCCTTGACCATCGGCGCGCAACCGGCCGCCTGCACCGCCACCATGCGCGGGCGCTTCCGGCCGATCCAGCCGAGCGCTTCCAATTCGTCGAACGCCTTCCACATGCCGATCAGCCCGGTGCCGCCGCCGGTCGGATAAAAGATCGCGTCGGGCACCTCCCAGCCGAGCTGCTCGGCCAGTTCAAGGCCCATCGTCTTCTTGCCCTCGATACGGTAGGGCTCCCGCAGGGTCGAGCAGTTGAACCAGCCGACCTCCTTCTCGCCCTCCGCGACCAGCTTGCCGCAATCGTCGATCAGGCCGTCGACGAGGAACACCTGTGCGCCTTGCATCGCGATCTCCCGGACATTGACCGCCGGCGTGTCGTCCGGGCAGAACACCGTGGCGGCCATCCCGGCGCGCGCGCAATAGGCCGCCATGGCCGCGCCGGCGTTGCCGTTGGTCGGCATCGCCATCGCCGTGACCCCCAATTCCTTCGCCATCGACACGGCGAGTGCGAGGCCGCGCGCCTTGAACGAGCCGGTCGGCAGCCGCCCTTCGTCCTTGACGATCAACTCGCCGCCCTTCGCCAGCCTCCCGGCGAGGCGCGGCAACGGGACGAGCGGCGTCACCACCTCGCCGAGCGCGACGACATTCTCCGGCCGCCGGACCGGCAACAATTCGCGATAGCGCCACAAGGTCTGTGGCCGCGCCGCCAGCACCTCGCGTGACAACGCCCGGCGCACCCCGCCCAGATCGTAGCGCACCAGGAGCGGCTTGCCGGCCCGCGACAGACCGTGCAGCCGGTCGGCGGGGTAATGTTCGCCGGTCAGGCTGCATTCGAGATGGGTCACAAAGGTCGGCAGGTCGCCGCCGGTCCATTCAAGAAAGGGCATCGTTCGATCCGCGCTGTTCATCGCGGGCTGTTTTGCGGCGGCGCGCCGACCCGTGCAAGGAAAGCTTTGCCGCGCCGCCCGCTCCACCCTTGCCGCAGCCGCCGGTTTCCGCTAAATGCTCGCCCGCCGTTCCGCACGCGGGCAACGGGCGCGTAGCTCAGCGGGAGAGCACTACGTTGACATCGTAGGGGTCACTGGTTCAATCCCAGTCGCGCCCACCATCCCAATCAGCAACTTGCGGCGGGCTTAACGCGGGGGCAACCGAGGTGCTGCTGCCCCCTGCTTTCGCCGCTGGGATGGCGAAGCAATTGTTCAATGTCAGATGATCATGCTCTAGGATCGGTGGTTCCCGTGACGGAGGCCCCGCGATGGCGTACGCGATCACTGCCCTGACCCCGCATACCGGCGCCGAGGTCAAGGGGCTTGACCTGACGAAACCGGTCGATGCCGAGGCGCGCGCCGCGCTCAATCGCGCCTTCGCGCAGCACCACGTGCTGGTGGTGCGCGACCAGAAATTCGAGCCGGCCGATTTTCTGAAGGCTGTGCAGGTGTGGGGCGAATTGCAGCCGCACGACAAAAAGGACCATCACGTCGCCGGCATCCCGGAGATGTATTACGTCTCGAACGACGAGTTTCTCGGCACCAAGCGCCTCATCCCCGGCGAAACTTTCCACACCGATCACTCGAACCACCCGGCGCCGCCGAAGGCGACGATCCTCTATCCCGTATCGTTGCCGAGCAGCGGCGGCGACACGCAATACGTCAACATGCATCTCGCCTACGACGAGCTTTCCGAGGCGATGAAACGGAAGATCGACAACCTCGAGGCGGTGCACGTCTATCTCAGCAAATACAGCCCGCGAGCGCTGAAGCCGCTTAGCGACGAGAGCCTCAAGGCATTGCCGCCGCCGGGCATTCATCCGCTCGTACGGGTGCACCCCGAGAACGGGCGCAAGGCCCTGTTCCTTAACCCCGTCCGCATCGAGGGCATCGTCGGCATGCCGGACGACGAGGCGCTCGATCTCGTCGCCGAATTGATGGCGCACGCGACGCAGAAGAAATACGAATATCGCCACCAATGGCGCTACGGCGACATGACGATGTGGGACAACCGCAGCGTCATGCACAAGGCCAACCCCGATTACGACATGAACGAGCGGCGCTTCCTCTACCGCCTGATGCTGAAGGGCGAGGCGCCGGTCCCGGTTGCTGCCGCGGCGTGAGGCTCAGCCCGGCGGCAACACCCGGATCGCCGCCGGCGCGATCTCCGCGATGACCTGACCGCCGATGGTGAGGCCGAGCGGCTGCGCCTCGCGCCGGGTCAATCGCGCGACGAGCGGAAGGCCGCAATCGAGGTTGACCTTGATCAGCGCGCCTTGATCGGTCACGGCGCGCACTCTCGCCTCGAGCCGATTGATGCCGCAACCCGTAGCCGCGGCGGGTGACAACAGCGCGACCTCCTCGGCGCGCACGGCCAGCGTCACGGCGCCCGCACGGTCCTCCGGGGCACTGTCCGGGCAAACGGTATCCCTCCCTTTGTCATGGCCCGGCTTGTCCCGGCCATCCACGTGAACCGGCACGAGCCTTACCGCGTCGCGTGGATGCCCGGCACAAGGCCGGGAATGACGGGCGCGGTGATCGTGCTCCGGCTTGTTCGCGCTGTGCAGCGCGGTATCGCCGACCGTTACGATGCAGCTCGCCTCGTTTTGCCCGACGAGGCGGCCGGGCAGAAGGTTCTCCACCCCGAGCAGGGCCGCCACCGCGCTGTCGGCGGGCCAGCGATAGACCTCGTCCACCGGGCCCTGTTGCAGAATGCGTCCGTCGCGCATGACGGCGAGCCGGTCGGCGAGCGCCATCGCCTCGGCGAGACCGTGCGTCACGAATACCGCCGGCAGGCCGGAGTGGCGCAGGAAGGTGGCGAGTTCGTCGCGCAATGCCTCGCGGGTGCCGGCGTCGAGGGCGGCGAACGGCTCGTCGAACAACAACAGGCGGGAGCGGGCGGCGAGCACGCGCGCGAGCGCGGCGCGCTGGCGCTCTCCGGGGCTAAGGGTCCCCGGCCGACGCTCGGCCAATCGGGCGATGCCGAAACGGGCGAGGAGCTGCATCGTGCGCGGCCGGTCCGCCGTTTGCATCGGCAGCATCACGTTGCGCGCCACCGTCAGGTGCGGGAAGAGGCCGTAATTCTGCGGCACCAGCCCGATCCCGCGAGCCTCCGGCGGCAGCCCTGTCACCTCGTCGCCGGCGATCCGGATATGCCCGGCCTGCGGTCGATGAAACCCGGCGATCGTTTCGATGGTCAGCGACTTGCCGGCGCCGTTCGGGCCGAACAACACCAGGATCTCGCCGTTCGCGACGCGCAGGTCGATCTCGCGCAAGGCGAAATCGCCGAGTTGCAGCGCCAAGTCCGTGACTGCGAGGCCGATTCCGCTCATCGCTCGCCGACCTGCGGCGCGCGGCCGGCGAGCGCCCGCAGCAGAATGAATAGTGCGAGCGACACCGCGAGGACGATGACCGAGAGCGCCGCCGCCTCGCCGAGCCCGAAACGCAGAAACAGTTCGTAGATCAAGACCGGCGCCGTCTTCGGGTAATAGGCGAGGATCGCCACCGCGGCGAATTCGCTGAGGGCGCGCGCGAAGGTCAGGGTCAGGCCGGTCAGGATGCCGCGCCCGGCCAAGGGCAGGGTGATGTGCCAAAGCACCCGCGATGGTGCGAGGCCGAGGCTGCGCGCCACCATTTCGAGCCGCGGATCGATCGCCTCGAAGCCGAGCCGCGCGGCATTGACCGTATAGGGAGCGCTGACGAACAGCATCGCCGCAACGACGCCGGCGAGCGTGCCCCAGAACTCGAGGCCGATAGCCGCCGCCGGCGCCCCGATGACCCCATGCCGCCCGAGAACGATTAACAGCGCAATGCCGGCGACCGTATGCGGCACCGCGAGCGGCAGGTCGACGATCGCGGCCACCACGGCGCGGCCGGGGAACGCGGCGCGGGCGAGCAGCCACGCGAGCGGCACCCCGAACAAACCGGCCAGGATGGCCGCTATCGCGGCGGCAAAGAGGCTCATCGCGATTGCGGCCCGCGCCTCCGGCATCGCCGCCACCTGCCGCAGCGCGCCGGCGCTCTCGCTGTCGGCGAGGCCAAGCAGCGGCACCAGCACAAAGCCGAGCAGCAGGCTGGCGAGCAGCCAGAACACCAGCAGATGACCGCCGCGCGGTGTTGCCCGCCGCCGCAAGGCGGCCGGTGCGGCGAGAATGATCCCGCTATCCGGCACGGGCGATCAGTGCGGCCACGGCTTCGCCAGCTTTCGCAGGGAAGCCGGCATCGCCGCGAGATTGACGGCATAGGCGGCCGGCAAGGCGGCGAAGCCGTCGGCGCTCATCACGCTACGGCCCTGGTCGCCGAGCAGCAGCGCAAGGAATTCGGCCGCTTCCTGCGGGTGCGGCGCGTTCGATGGGATCGTCACTGCATAGACGATCGGCCGGCCCGGCAGGTCGCCGTTCGCCGTGTGGGCGACCCCGTTGCGGTATTCCGCCGCGAACTCTGGATCGCTCAGATCGATCTGCGGCGGCAGTTTCAAGTACCGGAAATGATGCTGTATCGCGTCGGAACGATAGATCGCGAGATAATCGATCTGCCCGAGCTGCAAGGCCGCGATCAGCGATGTTTCGGTATCGCGGATCGCCGCCGGCGGCGAGTTGGCCAGGATTTTTTTGGCGAGGCCCTTCTCGTTGTAATAGCGGGCCGCCAGGTCGAGCATCTGCACGGTCTGGTAGCCGGACGGGTCCGTATCCGGGTCGGAGCGGCCGATCACGACTCCGCTGCGCGCCAGCATCTTGTACCAGTTCCGCGCATCGACCTCCTTCGCGTATTTGCTCTTGTCGGTATAGACGAAAGTGATCGCGTTGCCGGCGAAGCCGACATACCAGCCCGCCAGACCCTTATGACCGTTGTGAGCGAACAAGTATTTCGGGATGACGTTGTAATCGGCGACCGCCAGGATGTCGGCCGGGCGATGCAGATCGACGATCTGCCGCACCATCTTGACGCTGCCGCCAAACTCGGCGTGCACCGCCGTCTCCTGGTTCTGCTTTTCAAAGCGCTGCACCAGCGCGCGGAACGGCACCGCCAGGGTGCCGGCGGCGAACACCGTCAGCGCGTCCGACGAGGCCGCCGCGGCAGGCACCGCCGCGCCGATCAGCGCCAGCACCGCCGCGGCCACCGGAACCGCGATGCGGCGCCATCGCCTCAGGAAGGCTATAAAATATTTCGTATCTGCATTCATTCGGCGAGCCTTGTTCGGCTGACGCTCGCCTAATCAATCACAGGGGATCACCAGTCCCGATATGGTATTTCCTGCATATCGGGCGCCGCGCCGGTCAATTCTCCGGCGGCTCATCGACCATCAGGGCGCGCAGCCGCTCCATGTCGGCGAGGACCGCGGTCGCCGCGTGATCCTCCATCGCCCGGTAGAGCGCCAGCACCTCGCGGCCGGTCGCGGTCAATCGGGCGCCGCCGCCGCCGACCCCGCCTTTCGCCGCCTCGATCAGCGGCTCGCGAAAGCAGGCGTTCATCGTCTTGGCGAGCGCCCAGGCGCGGCGATAGCTCATTCCCATGCGCCGGCCGGCGGCGGCGATCGAGCCGGTTTCGCCGACTCCTTCCAATAGCGCCGCCTTGCCGGGGCCAATCGCAATCGACGCACCGATCAGGATGCGTATCCGCGGCTCCAGCCGATCGTTCATCGGGGTCCGTCGGTCGAATCAGCGGCCGAGGACCGAGCGGGCGGTCTGGTTGAAGAGGATTTTGCGTTCCTCGTCGCTCGGCGGCTGCGAGCGGCGCCATTCCTTGCCGAGATCGACGCCGCGCTGCACCGCCGGGCGCGATTTCACCCGTTCCCGCCAGCGCGCGACATTGGGCAGGTCCGCGAGCGATTGGCCGAGCGGTTTGGCGATCAGCACCCACGGCCAGCAGCACATATCGACGATCGAATACTCGCCGACGATAAACTCGCGGCCTCCCAGCCGGCGCTCCAGCACGCCGAGGCAGCGGCTGTATTCGTCGGCGTAGCGCTGTTTCGAATAGGGGTGCTCGCCTTGTGCGTAGTTGACGAAGTGGCTCAGCTGTCCCGCCATCGGCCCGAGATTGCCGACTTGCCAGAACAGCCATTCGCGCACCTCCTTTTGCGCGCGGTGGCCTTCCGGCAGAAACCGGCCGCTGCGCTCGGCGAGATGCAGGAGGATCGCGCCCGACTCGAAAACGCTGACCGGGCCGTCCTGGTCGTCGTGATCGACGATCGCCGGCATCCGGTTGTTCGGGCTGATCGCCAGGAACTCCGGCTTGAACTGGTCGCCCTTGCCGATATTGACCGGCACGACCCGGTACGGCAGCCCGCACTCCTCCAGCATGATGCTGATCTTCCAGCCGTTCGGGGTCGGCCAGTAATAGAAATCGATCATTGCGGAAACCCGGTTCGAGTCGGTTGCAGAGGGTAGGAAGGGTCATACGGATTGGTGCGCCCGCGCGCAACGGCCGTCGTTGACTTGGCGCGTCTCGCTCCCTATGTTCGCCGGCTCGCGAGGGACCGGTCATGAAAATTGCCAACTCACTCAAAACGTTGAAGAAGCGCGACAAAAACTGCCGCGTGGTACGGCGCAAGGGGCGGGTCTATGTGATCAACAAAACCAACCCCCGCTTCAAGGCCCGCCAGGGCTGATCCTCCCTACTATCTGTCATTGCGAGGCGCCGACAGGCGCCGCGGCAATCCCGCCGCCGGGGACAGACGGGCCGGGATTGCGTCGCGTTGCTCGCAATGACACTGTGTCGGGCATGCAGATGCCCGAGCCCGATCCCGCAATCGTCGCGCGACGCGGGAAGATTGCCCAGGCGCTGAGGGAAATCGTCCCCGGAGAAGGGGTTATCGTCGCCGAGGCGGAGCGTCGCGCCTACGAATCCGACGGCCTGACCGCCTATCGCGAGATGCCGCTGGTCGTCGTGCTGCCTTCGACGGTGGCGCAGGTCGCGGCGGTGTTGCGCTATTGCCAGGACGAGGGGGTGAAAATCGTGCCGCGCGGCGCCGGCACGTCGCTGTCGGGTGGCGCGCTGCCGCTCGCGGACGGCGTCCTCCTCGGGATGGGCAAGTTCAATCGCATCCTCGACATCGATTACGAGAACCGCGCCGTCGTCGCGCAGCCGGGGGTCACCAACCTCGCGATCAGCCACGCCGTCGCATCTGCCGGGTTCTATTACGCTCCCGACCCGTCGAGCCAGATCGCCTGCACGATCGGCGGCAATGTCGCGGAAAACTCGGGCGGCGTGCATTGCCTCAAATACGGGTTGACGACCAACAACCTGCTCGGCCTCGAGATGGTGCTGCCGGGGGGCGAGATCGTGCGGCTCGGCGGCAAGCATTTCGATGCCGGCGGCTATGATCTGATGGGGATCGTGACCGGTTCCGAGGGGCTGCTCGGGGTCGTCACCGAAGTCACCGTGCGGATTCTGAGGAAGCCGCCGACTGCGCGGGCACTGCTGATCGGCTTCGCTGCCACCGAGGATGCCGGGCACTGCGTCGCCGCGATCATCGGCGCCGGCATCATCCCGGGCGGCATGGAGATGATGGACCGGCCGGCGATCCACGCGGCCGAGGCCTTCGTCCACGCCGGCTACCCGCTCGACGCCGACTCGCTGCTGATCGTCGAGTTGGACGGGCCTGAGGCCGAGGTCGATTACCTGATCGCCAAGGTCGAGGACATCGCCCGCGCCAACCATGCGCGCTCGATCCAGGCCAGCCGCAGCGAGGCCGAGCGGCTCGCCTTTTGGGCCGGGCGCAAGGCGGCGTTCCCGGCGGTCGGGCGTATCTCGCCCGATTACTACTGCATGGATGGCACGATCCCGCGCGCCCGCCTCGCCGAGGTCTTGGCCCGCATGCGCGAGCTATCGGAGGAATATGGCCTTGCCGTCGCCAACGTGTTTCACGCCGGCGACGGCAATCTGCACCCGCTTATTCTCTACGACGCCAACAAGCCGGGCGAGATCGAGCGCGCCGAGGAATTCGGCGCCGATATTTTGCGGCTGTGCGTCGCGGTCGGCGGCGTGTTGACCGGCGAGCATGGGGTCGGGGTCGAGAAGCGCGACCTGATGGGCACGATGTTCGACGAGAGCGACCTCGCCCACCAACAGCGCCTCAAATGCGCCTTCGACCCGGACGGGCTCTTGAACCCCGGAAAGGTGTTCCCGCAACTGCACCGCTGCGCCGAACTCGGCCGCCTGCACGTCCACGCCGGCCGCCTGCCGCACCCGGAATTGCCGCGGTTTTGATCTTCCTTCCGTCAGAGAACACATTCCCGGCAAAGGCCGTGATCCACGCCGGCAACATCGCGGCTGCTGACAGGTGGGTCCCGGCTTGCGCCGGGAATGCGGAAATACGGAGGATTCTCCCTTAAGTTGACCCTCATGGTCCCGCGCGGGGATGACAAGGGAGAAAAGCGCGCTAACCTCAATCACCGATGGCCCGTTTTGTCCCTTCCGAACTCGACGATCTGCGCGATGCGGTCGCGGCGGCGCTCGCCGCGGCGGAGCCGCTGGAGATCGTCGGCGGCGGCTCGAAGCGCGGCCTCGGGCGGCCGATGCAGACGGCACACACGCTCGATCTGTCGGAGTTGTCCGGCATCCGCGACTACATGCCGAGCGAGCTGGTGCTGACCGCCGGCGCCGGCACCCCGCTCGCCGAGATCGAGCGGGCGCTCGCCGCCGAGAACCAGATGCTGGCGTTCGAACCGCCCGATTGGCGCGGCCTCCTCGGCGACGGCGGCGAACCGACCCTGGGCGGCGTCCTGGCCTGCAATCTGTCCGGGCCGCGACGGCCGAAATCCGGGGCGGCGCGCGACCATTTTCTCGGCTTTCGCGCGGTCAGCGGCCGCGGCGAAATCTTCAAGGCCGGCGGCAAGGTGGTCAAGAACGTCACCGGCTACGACCTGCCAAAGCTGATGGCCGGGTCCTACGGCACCCTGGCAGTGCTGGAGGAAGTCACGGTCAAGGTGTTGCCGCGGCCCGAGACCGAGGCGACGGTCATGCTCGCCGGTCTCATGCCGGCGGAGGCGGTGCGCGTAATGGCGGCGGCGCTCGGCTCGCTGCACGAAGTCTCGGCTGCGGCATACCTGCCGAAGGGCGGTGCGGAGGTCTCGCCCCGGAGCGTTTTGTTACGGGTCGAAGGCCCGGCCCCGTCGGTCGCATTCCGCCGCGAGGCTTTGCGCGATCAGCTTGCAGCCGGCATATCGAACATTTTCGATCGCGCCCCCTCGGCCCGGCTATGGCGCTGGATCGCCGCGGTTTCACCGCTCGCACAGCTTCCCGGGCGGGCGGTGTGGCGGGTCTCGGTGGCGCCGGCGCGTGGCGCGACGGTTGCCGAAACGGTCGCAAGCGCGCTCGATGCCGAGTGGTTTCTCGATTGGGGCGGCGGTCTTTTGTGGATCGCGGTGCCGGAGGCGGGCGATGCCGGCGCGGCCGCGGTGCGGGCCGCGATCCGCGGCGCCGACGGGCGCGGCACCGGCCATGCGACCCTGATCAAGGCATCGGTCGAAATCCGCCGCGCCGTCGCCGTCTTCGAGCCGCTGCCGGCGCCGCTCGCGGCCTTGTCGCGGCGGGTCAAGGAGGGGTTCGACCCTGCCCGCATCCTCAACCCCGGCCGCCTGGCCGAGGGGGGTTGACGGGCTACTTCGCCGCCGCGAGCCGCTCGGCGCGCCGCAATTCCGCGACGTCATTGCGGCCGGCGAGGAAGGATTTGATGTTGCGGCAGGCCTGCCGCAGCCGCTGGCGGTTTTCGACGAGCGCGATCCGCACGAAGCCCTCGCCGTATTCGCCGAACCCGACCCCCGGCGCCACCGCGACATTGGCGCGCTCCAGCAGCAGCTTCGAGAACGCGAGGGTGCCGATGCCGCGGAACTGCTCGGGGATCGGCGCCCAGGCGAACATCGAGGCGGCGGGCGGCGCGATCTCCCAGCCGGCTTGCCGGAGGCCCTGGACGAGCACGTCGCGGCGCGCCCGGTAGCGCTCGCGAATCTCCTCGATGCACTCCTGCGGGCCGTTGAGGGCTGCGGTCGCCGCCACCTGGATCGGCGTGAAGGCGCCGTAATCGAGATAGGATTTGACCCGCCCCAACGCGGCGATCAGGCGCTCGTTGCCGACCGCGAAGCCGATCCGCCAGCCGGCCATCGAATAGGTCTTGCTGAGCGAGGTAAACTCGACCGCGATGTCGCGCGCCCCCGGCACTTCGAGGATCGAGGGCGGCTTCCTGCCATCGAAATAGATTTCGGCATAGGCGAGGTCGGACAGCACGATGATGTTGTGGAAGCGGCAGAAGTCGACGATCTCGGCATAAAAATCGAGATCGACGGTCTGCGCCGTCGGGTTGGCCGGGAAATTGAGGACGATCGCCAGCGGCGCCGGGATCGAGTGTTGCACCGCCTTTTTGAGTTCGCCGAGAAAATCGTGCTCGGGGCCGATCGGCACGTGGCGCACCGACGCGCCGGCCATGATGAAGCCGAAAGCGTGGATCGGGTAGCACGGGTTCGGCACCAGGATCGTGTCGCCCGGCGCGGTGATGGCCTGCGCCAGGTTGGCGAGGCCCTCCTTCGACCCCAGGGTGACGATGACCTCGCGCTCGGGATCGAGCGAGACGTTGAAGCGCCGTTCGTAATAGGCGGCCTGCGCGCGCCTGAGGCCGGCGATGCCGCGCGAGGTCGAATAGCCGTGCGTCTTCGGGTTCTGCGCCGCCTCGACCAGCTTGGCGACGATGTGCGGCGGGGTCGGCCCGTCCGGGTTGCCCATGCCGAGATCGATGACGTCGCGGCCCTCGCCGCGCGCCGTCGCCTTCAGCGCATTGACCTCGGCAAAGACATAGGGCGGCAGACGCTTGATGCGGTAGAACTCTTCGGGCATGGCGGCCAGCACTCGCTCCCGGTGCGGGGGGACCGGCGCACTCTACGGGGAGAGGGGCCGCCTTGGCGAGAGCCGATGCCGGCATTCGTGCCGCCGGGCCGGTTTGCCAAAGGGATCGCTCCGGTTATAGTCGAGATCGGGATTTTCCCGGTCAGATTGAGGCCGACGATGCCGCTTCGCTTGCCCGCCGCGAAATTGCCTCGCATTCAAGCGGGCGCGCTGATCCTGCCGGCGCTGCTTGCCGCCATCCTGCTGAGCCTCTGCAGACCGGCGCAGGCAGCCGTGTTCACCGATTCGGCCGGTCGCCGGGTCGCCCTGCCGGCGGCGGTGACCCGCGTCCTGCCGGCCAACCGCAATGCCGAGGTGCTGCTGCTGGCGCTGGCGCCGGAAAAGCTGGCCGGCCTCGGCGAGGTGCCGTGGCGCGGCGTCCTGCCCAACGCCCGGCGCGTGCCGGTAATCGAGTGGAAATGGCTGGCAGACCCGGGGGTCATCGGCAGGACCGCGCGAGAGTTGCACGCCGACCTGATCCTCGATGCCGGACCGGTCACCCCGGCGCGCGCCGCCCATGCCGATCTCGTGCAGCGGGCGACCGGCATTCCCTACATCCTGGTTGACGACAGCGTCGCGCGGATGCCGCAGATGATGCGGGCGGTCGGCGCGATTCTCGGCGTGGAGGCCCGGGCCGACGATCTCGGCACCTACGCCGAGCATGCGATCGCCGGATTGCGCGGCCGCCTGCTGATCGAGCCGCCGGGCAGGCGGCCGCGGGTCTATTTCGCCCTTGGCGGCGACGGGCTGCTGACCGCACTGCCTGGATCGCCGGCCGCCGCCGCGCTCGAGGAGGCCGGGACGATCAATGTCGCGGCGCCGCTCGGCCGCGGCACCGAAGCTCTTGTGACCCCGGCGCAATTGCGTGCCTGGAACCCCGACGTGATCATCGCCGAAACGCCTCGGGCCTATAATCGCCTGCGGCATGACCGCGCCTTCCGCGGGATCGCCGCGGTCAGGCGCGGGCACGTCTATCTCGAACCGACGCGGCCGTTCGGCTGGATCGAGGACCCGTCCGGGATCAACCGGGTGATCGGCCTGCACTGGCTGTCGGTGCTGTTCTACCCCGGCTCGACCGAGGAGGATTTGCGCACCACTGTGTGCGACTTTTACGACAAATTCTATCGGATCAAGCTGACCAACGGCGCGATCGAATCGCTGGTCCGGCCGGCCGGGATCGCGCCGGTCGCGCTGCCCGCCTCGGTCGGCGAAACCGGCCTCGGCCTCGGCGCCGCTTCCGGCGCGCCGTCATCGACCACCCTGCCGGGGTTGCCGCCGCCGCCGAACCGGACCCGGCGCCAGCCGGGGGCGTTGCCGAGCGCGCCCCGCACGGTGCCCGAGGTTCCCGGCACCGAGCTTGGCGTCATCGGCCTGCCGAGCACCGCGCCGAACGCGCCATGCGTTGTGCCGACGGGGCCGAACCCGCGGCCGCTATACGGGACGGCACCCACGATTCCCGGTGTTCCCGGCACGCTGGGGCTGCCTTCGACAACCGGTCCAGGCGGCCTGCCGCTGCCGGGAACACCGCCAGAGCTGAACGCGCCCGCCGGGACGCCGGGGCTGCCGCCGCCCGGGCGGCGCGGCCAGGTGCACCGGCAACCGGGGGCGGCCGGTCCCCTGACGCCGACCACACCCGGACTGCCTGGAATTACGGAGCCGAACTCTGGCCCTCCCGCCGTTCAGGCTCCCGCACCCCCCGCGAAGTAGCAAAAATCCCGGCGCCCTGGGGCGCCGGGTTCTCGATGAACGAGGCCGGGTTTGCCGACGGCGCAAGCGCCTCGAAGGCGCCTGCGCCGAGAGTTGGGCGTCGCCGCGCTCAGCCCATCATCTTACGGTCAGCCGCGCGGCTGGGCGACGTAGCGCAAATAGGGCTTCACCGCCCGGAAGCCGCCAGGGAAGCGCTTCTGCACCTCCTCGTTCGACATGGCCGGGGAGGCGACCACCTCCTCGCCCGGCTTCCAGTTGACCGGGGTGGAGACCGGGTGATGCGCGGTCAACTGTACCGAGTCGAGGATGCGCAGCACCTCGTCGAAATTGCGCCCGGTGCCCATCGGATAAGTAAGCATGGCCTTAATCTTCTTGTCCGGACCGATCACGAAGACCGAGCGGACCGTGGCGTTGTCGGCGGGGGTGCGGCCCTGCGACGTGGTACCGGCGCCGGCGGGCAGCATATCGTAGAGCGTCGCGACCTTGAGTTCGGGATCGCCGATCAGGGGATAGGTTACCCGATTCCCGGAAGCATCCTCGATATCCTTGGACCAGCGGGTGTGATCCTCTACCGGATCGACGCTGAGGCCGATGATCTTGCAGTTGCGCTTCTGAAATTCGGGGTTGAGCCCGGCCATGTAGCCGAGTTCGGTCGTGCAGATCGGCGTAAAATCCTTCGGGTGCGAAAACAGCACCGCCCAGCCGTCGCCGATCCACTGGTGGAAATCGATCCGCCCCTGGGTCGTATCGGCAGTGAAATTCGGTGCCTCATCATTGATGCGCAGCGACATAGTTGTGCTCCCTTGCTTTGGGCGGGCCGCGGCTGCGCCGCAGCCGATGCGCCACCCCTGATATTGGTGGCAGGCGTCAGTTATCGGCCATTTTGGCGCGACGCCGCAGCGCCTGCAACGGCCACCCGGTGCTCGAATGCCAACTGTTAGGATGCGCGGCATCCATCGGCAGGCGATGAATATAGCTTGGCGGCGCACGATTGTAAGGCCGGTACCGCGCCGCCCGGCTAATGGGCAAAGATGTCCTGCTCAGCCCAGCCGGCGAGATCGAGGCGTGCCCGCGCCGGCAGGAACTCGAAACAGCTGCCTGCCAGTTCGGCGCGGCCTTCGCGCGCCAGCATCCCGTCGAGGCGATCCCGCAGCGCGTGCAAATGCAGCACGTCGGAGGCGGCGTAGCGCAGCTGCTCCTCGCTCAGCGTGTCGGCCCCCCAGTCGGAACTCTGCTGCTCCTTTTTAAGATCGACCCCGAGCAGGTCCCTGCACAAATCGCGCAGACCGTGCCGGTCGGTAAAGGTGCGGGCGAGGCGCGACGCAATCTTTGTACAATAAAGGGGGCGCGGCATTACGCCGAGGTAGTGATAAAGGATGGCGATGTCGAAGCGCGCGAAGTGGAAAAGCTTTACGACCGCCGGGTCCGCCAGCAGCCGCTTCAGGTTGGGCGCGGCGTAACCGCCGGCGGCGAGCTGTACGAGGTGCGCCACGCCGTCGCCGGCCGAGAGTTGCACGAGGCATAGCCGGTCGCGGTGCGGGTTGAGGCCCATCGCCTCGGTATCGACCGCCACCGCCGCACCGAACCCGATCCCGTCCGGCAGGTCGCCGTGGTGCAAATGATGGCTCACGCAGACAACCAAGTCGTTGCGAAGGCGGCAGACTATCTATCCCGGCGGGCGGCTCGTCAACTCGCCGGTCGCCGGGCGGGCCGATGAGCGTCCCGCGGCGGCCGCCGGCTCGGGTTGCGGGCGCAGCAGCCGGTCGAGGCTCCACGTGCCGCCCCCGGCGACGAAAAGGTAGAAGAAGGCGAAGCAGTAAAGGATCGCGCCCTCGCCGCCGTTGACGATCGGGAACAGGTTGCGCGGCGCATGCGATATGAAATAGGCGAACGCCATCTCGCCCGACAGAATGAAGGCGACCGGCCGGGTGAACAGGCCAAGGAGGATCAGCGCGCCGCCGACCAGTTCCAGGATACCGGCCAGACCCGGCACCAGGGTGAACAGATGATAGGGCGCATGATGTGCCAGCGGCGGAAACCCGGCGATCTTGGCAAGGCCATGCTCCAGGAATAACAGCCCGACCACGAAGCGGAAGACGCTCAACACGCGGGGCTCCCAAGTCGCCCGCAGCCTGTCCCAGTCCAATACCAGCCCCTCTTTCGAGGATTTTTACCACCTAAACGTACGCCGCGAACCGCCATCGTATTCCCGTCGATGCCGGCGATTCGCACTCAATGCAGATTTTCAGATGGTGCGCCCGAGTGGAGTCGAACCACCACTCCTTTCGGAACACGGACCTGAACCGTGCGCGTCTGCCAATTCCGCCACGGGCGCTCCGTGGCCGCCGCGGCGATACCGCGGCGGGGCCGGCGGGAGATAAGCCCGGCCCGTTGCCTTGTCAACCGCCGCTTTCACCGGGACCGCCGGCCCCGGACTGCGGCTCGGGCAACCCGCCAGTCTGGCGCAGCGCTTCGGAGAGCGCGATGGCGCCGGCCATCGCGACGTTGAGCGAGCGCGCTCCCGGCCGCAATGGGATGACGACGCGCGCGAAAGCGGCCCGGTGCACGAAATCGGGAACCCCGGCGCTCTCGCGGCCGAGCAGCAGGGTATCGCCGGGGGCGAACGCGAAGCGGTAGAGCGGGACGTCGCCGGTCGTCGTCAACAGGATGAGTCGTGGGGCCAGGGCGCGGGCCGCGAGGAAAGCGTCCCACGAGGCATGGCGGCATACCGGCGCCCGTGCGACATAATCGAGCGCCGCCCGCCTGAGCCGCCGATCTTCCCACAGGAAGCCGAGCGGCTCGATCAGATCGAGCGCCACACCGAAACACGCCGCCAGACGCAGCAAAGCCCCCGTATTTTGCGGGATGTCGGGCTCGAACAGAGCGAGACGCAAATCGGCCTTCTCCGGCAAAAGCCTTAGCGGCGACGCGGAAAATCTATGCAGGGCCACCGGGTTCCGTCGATTTATGCGGCAGTCTGTCGCATAGTTCGGCCTCTTCAAGCGTATAGCTTGCCGCCCGGTGCCGGCGCGCCGTCGCGGCTTTGCCGGTGATCGTCGTGCGGCAAGCGAGCGGGCGGCGGCCAAAGCCTCCCCGGGAGGTGCGCCGGCGGAACGGACGAGGGGTTGCATGGCCGATACGGCAGAGTCAGAGCGAGCGTCCTACGGCGGCTCCGAGCACGCGGGCGAGACCCGCCGCGACTTCCTGGTGGTCAGCGCCGGGGCGCTCGGCATTCTCGGCGGGCTGATCGCGCTGTGGCCGTTCGTCGACCAGATGAACCCGGCCAAGGACGTGCTGGCCCTGGCCTCGACGGAGGTCGATCTGGGTCCGGTGCAGGTTGGCCAGCGCCTCACAGCGAAATGGCGCGGCAAGCCGGTTTTCATCGCCCACCGCACCGCGAAGGAAATCCAGGAGGCCGAATCCGTTCCGGTTGCGAGCCTTCGCGATCCGGAGACCGATGCGTCGCGGGTCAAGAAGAAGGACTGGCTGGTGGTGATCGGGGTGTGCACGCATCTCGGCTGTATCCCGCTCGGCCAGAAGGCGGATGACCCCCGCGGCCCCTATGGCGGCTGGTTCTGCCCCTGCCACGGCTCGATCTACGACACCTCGGCGCGAATCCGCCAGGGGCCGGCGCCGCTTAACCTGTTCGTGCCGCCCTACGAATTCACCAAGCCAACTCTCATCAAGATCGGCTAGGAAGCGCCATGGCCGCCACGCATCACGGCAACCAACCCGCCGCCGATACCAGCCCGCCGGCCAGCCTGCCGGCCGGCGGCCACAACCGGATCATCCGGTGGATCGACTACCGGCTGCCGTTCGTCTCGTTCATCGAGCACGAGACCACCGCCTATCCGACGCCGAAGAACCTCAACTACTGGTGGAACTTCGGGTCGCTCGCCGGGATCATGCTGATCATCATGATCATCAGCGGCATCGTGCTGGCGATGCACTACGTCCCCAGCGGCGATCACGCGTTCAACTCCGTAGAGGACATCCGCCGCGACGTCAATTTCGGCTGGCTGCTGCGCAACATCCACGCCAGCGGCGCGTCGATGTTCTTCATCGTTGTCTATATCCACTTGTTCCGCGGCTTGTATTACGGCTCGTATAAATATCCGCGAGAACTGCTATGGATGCTCGGCGTCGTCATCCTGCTGCTGATGATGGCGACCGCCTTCATGGGCTATGTGCTGCCGTGGGGGCAAATGAGCTACTGGGGCGCCACCGTCATCACCAACCTGTTCTCGGCGATCCCGTGGATCGGGCAATACATCGTGACTTGGCTGTGGGGCGGGTTCACGGTCGGCGATCCGACCCTCAACCGGTTCTTCGCATTACATTACCTTTTGCCGTTCGTCATCGTCGCGGTGGTCGGGCTGCATCTGATCGCGCTGCACCGGCACGGCTCCAACAACCCGCTCGGCATCGAGCATCGCGGGCCGCAGGACACGGTGCCGTTCCATCCGTACTACACGGTCAAGGACCTGTTCGGCCTCTGCATTTTCCTGCTGATCTATTCGGTGTTCATCTTCTACGCGACCGACTTCCTGATGAACCCCGACAATTCGATCCCGGCCAACCCAATGGTGACGCCGCCGCACATCGTGCCGGAATGGTACTTTCTGCCGTTCTACGCGATCTTGCGCTCGGTGCCGAACAAGCTGTTCGGCGTCACCCTGATGTTCTCGTCGATCCTCGTCCTGTTCTTCCTGCCGTGGCTCGACACCTCGCCGGTGCGCAGCGCCCGGTTCCGGCCGTGGTACCGCGTGATCTGCTGGCTGTTGCCGCTCGACCTGATCGCGCTCGGCTGGGTCGGCGCCAACCCGCCGGCGGGGGTGGTGGTGACGATCGGGCAGTTCGCGACGGCCTATTATTTCCTGCATTTTCTGGTTCTGATCCCGCTGATCGGCAAGTTCGAACGACCTAAGCCGCTGCCGATGAGCATCGGGGAGGCGGTGCTGCAAGCCGGCTCGCACCTCGTCCCCAGTGGTTCGACGGAAAGGCGCTGACATGCCGAGATTTGGGTTCGCTGCACTTTGCGCCGCGCTCCTCCTGTGCGGCGCGGCGGTCGGGACCGCCCAGGCCGAGGAGTCGGGCACGCCGCCGCTGCCCAACGAGCAATGGTCGTTCGGCGGCGTTTTCGGGACCTACAATCGGGCGGCGTTGCAGCGCGGATTTCAAGTCTACAAGGAGGTCTGCTCGGCCTGCCATCCGGTCAAGCATCTCTATTTCCGCAACCTGACCGAGATCGGCTACACCGCGGACCAGATCAAAGGCATCGCCGCGCAATACCAAGTGGTCGACGGGCCGAACGACCAGGGCAACATGTTCAAGCGGCCGGGCCGCCCGTCCGACCACATTCCCGGGCCGTTCCCCAATGACGAGGCCGCCCGCACCGCCAACAACGGCGGATTGCCGCCCGATTTGTCGCTGATCGTCAACGCGCGCGAGGGCGGCCCTGATTACGTCTATGCCATTCTGACCGGGTTCACGGAGCCGCCGAAGGGATTCCACCTGACTCCCGGCACGTATTACAACGAATACTTTCCCGGCCATCAGATCAAGATGCCGCCGCCGTTGAGCCCCAATCAGGTCAAGTTCGCCGACGGCACCCCGGCCACCGTGCCGCAGATGGCGCACGACGTCGCTGCCTTCCTGACCTGGGCCTCAAAGCCAAACCTCGAAGCGCAGCACCGCATCGGCTTCAAGGTCATGCTGTTCCTGATCATCGCCGCCGGGGTCTTCTACGCCGCCAAGCGCCGCATCTGGTCGCGCGTCCACTGAACAAGTCACAGTCGCAGCGTAGGATGGGCTGAGCGCGGCGAAAGCCGCAGGAAGCCCATCGACCGAGGGGAGAAGAGGATGGGTTTCGCACCGCTCAACCCATCCTACGGCCGCGTGGTCCAATGACCGGGCGGGTCATTGGCGTCATCGGCGGCAGCGGCCTCTACCGGATCGACGGGCTCGCCGATATCGAATGGCGGCCGGTCGACAGCCCGTTCGGCCGCCCCTCTGACGAATTCTGCTTCGGGACGCTCGATGGCCAGAGGGTGGTGTTTCTGCCGCGGCACGGCCGTGGCCATGTGCTGCCGCCTTCGGCGATCAACTTCCGTGCCAATATTGATGCGCTGAAGCGCTGCGGCGTCACCGACATTGTCTCGCTGTCGGCGGTCGGCAGCCTGCGCGAGGACTTGGCGCCCGGCGATTTCGTCGTGGTCGATCAGTTCGTCGATCGCACAATCGGGCGTGAGCGCAGCTTTTTCGGCCCGGGCTGCGTCGCGCATGTCTCGCTGGCGCGCCCGGTATGCGGACGGGTCGGCGATGCGGTCGCCGCCGCGGCGATTGAGACGGGGATCGCGGCAAAGCGCGGCGGCGCCTATCTTGTAATCGAGGGGCCGCAATTCTCGACTTTGGCTGAGAGCGAACTCTACCGCGCCTGGGGCTGCGACGTGATCGGCATGACCAACCTGCCCGAGGCGAGGCTCGCCCGCGAGGCGGAGATGTGCTACGCGACCCTCGCCATGGTAACCGATTACGATTGCTGGCATCCGGGCCACGATGCGGTGACGGTCGAGATGATCTTGTCGGTGTTGAACGCCAATGCGGCGCGCGCCCGCGACCTCGTGCGGCATGTCGTTCCGCTGCTGGCCGGGCATGACGGGCCGTGCCGCCAGGGCTGCGACCGGGCGCTCGGACATGCCTTGATCACCGCCCCCGAATACCGCGATCCGCAACTCGTCGGCCGCCTCGACGCGGTTGCCGGCCGGGTTCTCAACCGGTAGTGCGCGATGAGGGTTGGCGGCCGCGCGATGCGGACGATCTGGCAGACTGAAGGCGGCCAGAGCGTCGCAATCATCGACCAGACCCGGCTGCCGCACGAATTGGCCATCGTCGCACTGGTGCACCTCGCCGACGCGGCGCGCGCGATCCGTGACATGCAGGTGCGCGGAGCGCCGCTGATCGGCGCAACGGCCGCCTACGGCATCGCGCTCGCGATGGCCGAGGACACTTCGGACCAAAATCTCGAGGAGGCCGCCGCGATCCTTGCCGCGACCCGGCCGACCGCGGTCAATCTCGCCTGGGCTCTGGCCGAGATGCGCCGGGCACTCAGCGAACTGCCGCCCGAGCGGCGGCGCGCCGCCGCTTTCGCGCGGGCCGCGGCAATTGCCGACGGGGATGTCGCGATCAACCAAGGGCTTGCCGTGCACGGTCTGCCGCTGATCGAGGCGGCGCGGGCGGCGAAGCGCCGCGACGCCCCGGTGCAGATTCTGACCCATTGCAATGCCGGCTGGCTGGCGACTGTCGATTGGGGCACCGCGCTGGCGCCGGTCTATCGCGCGCACGATGCCGGCATCCCATTGCATGTCTGGGTGGACGAGACGCGGCCGCGCAACCAGGGGGCGAGCCTCACCGCCTGGGAGTTGGGTCAGCACGGAGTGCCGCATACGGTCATCGCCGATAATGCTGGCGGCCATCTGATGCAGCGGGGCGAGGTCGATCTGTGCCTCGTCGGCACCGACCGCACCACCGCCGCCGGCGACGTCGCCAACAAGATCGGCACCTATCTCAAGGCGCTGGCGGCGCGCGACAACGGGGTACCGTTCTATGTCGCGCTGCCGTCGCCGACGATCGATTGGCGGATCGCCGACGGCGCGGCGATCCCGATCGAGCGGCGCGACCCGCGCGAGGTCACCCATATCGCCGGCTGGACCGAGGCCGGCGAGCGGACCGAGGTGCGACTAACCCCGGAAGACAGCCCGGCCGCGAATTTCGCGTTCGACGTGACCCCGGCGCGGCTCGTCACCGCGCTCATCACCGAGCGCGGCGTCTGCCCGGCCTCGCGCGAGGGCCTGCTCGCGCTTTTCCCCGAGCGCGGTTCTCCGGTAGGAAACCGTAGGATGGGCTGAGCACCGCGAAGCCCATTACCGATCGACCGGCCGTCGATGGGCTTCCCCCGGCTGTCGCCGGGCTCAGCCCATCCTACGACTACAACGCCGCACCAAAATGGGAGCCCGTATGCAGCACTGGCTTGAGACCTATCGAGGCACCGTGCCGCCCTGGGAATGCGACGTGACCGAGCATTTCACGATCGCCTATTACGCCGAGCGGCTCGAGCAGGCCGAACGCACCCTGGCGGACGCGCTCGGACTCGCCGATAGGCTGCGCGCCGGCGGCTTCGCCCGCCGCTTCCACTTCCGCTTCGCCCGCGAGCTGCGCGCCGGCAGCAGCTTTCATCTGGAAAGCGCCGCGCTCGGCACGGCGGGCGGCCTGCGCCTCGGCCACCGTTTTGTCGATTCGGCCGATGGCGAGACCGTCACCTGGGTCGAGGCGCATTGGGACTTGCCGTCAGGCGGCCTGCCGCCCGAACGGCGGGCGGCGATCGAAACCCGGCTCGGCGCATGGGACGGACCGGCCTTCGAGGAGCGGCCGGAGCCGGCGGGCAATGCCGGGTTCATCCCGACCGCCCGCGGCCGGGTGATGCCCCGCGACCTCGATGCCGATGCCCGGATGAGCCTTGCGGCAATGGTCCATCGCTTCACGGACGGGTCGCTGCAAGCGGGCGCCGCGATCGGCATGGATGCCCGGGTTGTCGAACGCGATCGCCGCGCGCTCTCGACCTTCGAGCTGGTGCTTGCCGTGCGGGGCGCCCTCGGCCTCGATTCGCCCTACCTGGTCGAAACCGGCATCGCGCATCTCGGCAATTCGTCGATCCGGCTGATCCACCGGCTGTCCGACCCGCGCGATGGCGCCCTCGTCGCGCAGCTCGGGCAGTACGCCGTCAACCTGGACCTCGACGCGCGCCGGCCGGCCCGCTGGCCCGACGCGGTGCGCCACCACGCCGCGAGGATGACGATCCCGCTCGGCTGACCCGTTACAAGCCGGCAAGCAGCGCGGACAGTACCGCGTTGAGGACCCGCCGGCCGGCGGCGGTCGCGACCAGCCGCTCCTCATCGAGGGATAAAAACCGGCCCTCGATGAGTGGTGGCAGGGAGCGGCGGAACAAAACCTCGACCGGGCGTCCGGCCAATGCTTCGAGACGGCTTCGGTCGATGCCCTCGGCGAGCCGCAGCCCCATCATCGTCATTTCCTCGACCGCTGTCATGGCATCGATCGGCATCACCTCGTCGAACGCGGCGCCGTCGCGCTCGATCGCGTCGAGCCACGCCTCCGGGGCGCGGCGTTGCGCGCTCGCGACCCGGCCGTCGGCGGTTGTGATGCGGCCGTGCGCACCGGGACCGATCCCGAGATAATCCTGATAGCGCCAATAGACGAGGTTGTGCCGGCATTCGCCGCCGGGCCGGGCGTGGTTGGAAATTTCGTAGGCGGGCATTCCGGCCGCTTCGAGGCGGGCCTGCGTCGCCTCGTATAGCGCAGCGCCGGTCTCCTCGTCGGCCGTCAGCCGCTCGCCGCGCCTGGCACGGTTGCCGAACGCGGTATCTGGCTCGATCGTCAGCTGGTAGAGCGACAGGTGTTCGCCGGCGAGGTCGAGCGCCTCGTCAAGTTCGCGCCGCCACGCCGCGACGGTTTGGCCGGGCCGGGCATAAATGAGATCGAACGAATAGCGGGGAAAGATGCCGCGGGCGAGACGGATCGCCCGGATCGCCTCATCGCGGTCGTGCCGCCGGCCGAGGAAGCGCAGCGCCTCTTCATCGAGCGCCTGCACCCCGAGCGACAGCCGGTTGACCCCGGCCGCCTTGTAGGCGGCGAATCGTTCTGCCTCGGCCGAGTTCGGGTTGGCCTCAAGGGTAATCTCGAGGTCCGCCGCGTGCGGCCACAATCCCCGCACCCGCGCGATCAGCGCCGCCACCGTCTCGGGCGGCATCAGGGACGGGGTACCGCCGCCGAAAAAGACCGAAACAACCTCGCGGTCCGGCGCGAGCGGCGATTGCCGCTCCAGATCGGCGAGCAGCGCGGCGGTCCAGCGCGGCGCGTCGATGCGCTCGCGGACATGGCTGTTGAAGTCGCAATAGGGGCATTTCGACCGGCAGAACGGCCAGTGGATATAGACCGCCAGCGGTTCGCGGGTTGTTGTCCCGTTTGGGACCGCCGGCGTCCCGCCGGCCCCCTCCCTAACCCTCCCCCGCTTTCGGGGGAGGGAAGGGTGGGGGTAATGCCGGCGGGACGCCGGCGGTACAATCTCCCTACCTAGAGGCACGCCGCGACCAGCTTCTCGAAAGCGCGGGCGCGATGGCTGATGCGGTGCTTCAATTCGGGGTCCATCTCGCCGAAGGTTTCCTGGTATCCGTCCGGCACGAATATGGGGTCGTAGCCGAAGCCGCGCCCGCCGCGCGGCGGGAAGACGAGCCGGCCGTGCACCTCGCCACGGAATGTCGCGCCCCCGCCGTCCGGCCAGGCGAGCGCCAATACCGCAACGAAATGCGCTCGCCGGTCCCTATCGCCGAGTTCGCGCTCGACCCGCGCCATCGCCGCCCCGAAATCCTTCGTCGGCCCGGCCCAGCGCGCCGAATAGATGCCGGGGGCGCCGCCGAGAGCCGACACCACCAGCCCGGAATCGTCGGCCAGCGCGGCGAGGCCGCTCGCCGCTGCGGCGGCATGCGCCTTCAATTCGGCATTGGCCTCGAAGGTGGCGCCGGTTTCCTCCGGCTCGGGCAGACCAAGTTTGGCGGCGCCGACCACTGCGAGGCCGTAAGGCGCGAGCAGCGCCGCGATCTCGACCACCTTGCCGGGGTTGTGGCTGGCGATTACCAGCCGCCCGCCCGCTGTCAGGCGCCGCTCCATGCCTAGCCCAGCCCGAGTGCGGCGCGCTGCAGCGCCGTCAGTTCGTCGATGCCCCCGCGCGCCAATGCGAGCATGCGGGCGAAATCGGCCTCCTCGAATGGCGCGCCTTCCGCCGTCGCCTGAATCTCGACAATGCCACCCTTGCCGGTCAGCACGAAATTGGCGTCGGTCCCGGCCTGCGAATCCTCACCGTAATCGAGGTCGAGCATAGGGGCGCCGGCGACGATGCCGCAGGACACCGCGGCGACGCTGTCGGCGAGCGGCACCTGCGGCAAGAGGCCGGCGGTGACAAATTTCGCGAGCGCCTGATAAAGCGCGACATAACTGCCGGTGATCGCAGCGGTGCGGGTGCCGCCATCAGCCTGCAACACGTCGCAATCGAGGCGGATCTGGCGCTCGCCCAGTGCGGCGAGGTCGGTGATCGCCCGCAACGAGCGGCCGATCAGCCGCTGAATTTCCTGGGTGCGGCCGCTCTGTCGGCCGCGCGCCGCCTCGCGATCGGTGCGGGTGTGCGTGGAGCGCGGCAGCATGCCGTATTCGGCGGTAACCCAGCCGCGCCCGGTATTGCGCAGAAATGGCGGCACCCGCTCTTCCACCGTGGCGGCGCACAGCACATGGGTGTCGCCAAATTTCGCGAGGCACGACCCCTCGGCATATTTCGCGACCCCCGGCTCCAGGCTGACCGGGCGCATCGCCGCGGGGGCGCGTCCGGATGCTCGCATCGCTGTCTCCGAATGTTTCAGAAATCGAACAGGCGGCCCTGCATCGCCGAGGGTGGCGAACGGCGTACCGGCCGCCGCGACCCGCCGGCAATGGCGCCGACCTTGCCGTCATAGAATTCGAGTTCCAGGGTGGCGTTCGGCCTGACCTTGGCCGCCTCGGTGACGACTCCGCCCGCCTTCGCCGCGGCCAGATCGTGGACCACGACATAGCCGCGCGCCAACAGGCTCTCGTGGCGCTCGGAATGGGTCGCGAGGCGGCCGGCGAAATTGTCGGCCGCGGTGCGCTTCGCATCGAACAGCCGGCCGAGCGCTGCCGTGAGGCGCCGCTCGGTATCGCCCAGCCGCTCGCGGGCGCGTCCGATATCGGCAGCGAGCGCCGCCGGCCGCAGCCCGGCGGCAGCGAGGCCGAGCCGGGTGCGGGCGGCGGCAAGCCGGCCGCCGATCGCCAGGTGCAACCGCTCGCTGCGGTCGTCAAGCCGCTGTGCCGCGGCGCCCAGCAGATCGCGCGGCTCGGGCAGGCCGCGCGCCAGCCCCGCCAAATGCAGCCGGTGCTCGCTCAACAGCCGCGACAGCCCGCCGGCCAGACGCGACGCCTTGCTGCCGAGGTCGGCGATCAGGTCGAGCCGCACCGGGACCGCCATCTCGGCCGCCGCGGTCGGGGTCGGGGCGCGGCGGTCGCTGGCGTGATCGATCAGCGTCGTGTCGGTTTCGTGGCCGACCGCCGAGATCAGCGGGATCGCCGAGCCAGCGGCGGCGCGCACCACGATCTCCTCGTTGAACGCCATCAAATCTTCGAGGCTGCCGCCCCCGCGCGCGACGATCAGCAGATCGGGGCGCGGCACTCTGTTCTTCCCATGCTCGCCGGGCGGCAGCCGGTTGAACCCGTCAATCGCCGCCGCGATCTGCGCCGCCGCCTCTTCGCCCTGCACCGCTACCGGCCACACGAGGACCCGGCGCGGGAAGCGGTCGGCGAGGCGGTGCAGTATATCGCGGATGACAGCGCCGGTCGGCGAGGTGACGACGCCAATCACGCCCGGCAGAAATGGCAGCTTCTTCTTGCGATCAGCATCGAACAGCCCTTCGGCGGCGAGCCGGCGGCGCCGCTCCTCGAGGAGGCGCAGCAGCGCGCCGACCCCGGCCAGCTCGACCGAATCGACGATCAGCTGGTATTTTGAGCGGCCGGGATAGGTTGTCAGCCGCCCGGTGCACACCACCTCCATACCGTCCTCGGGCCGGATCGCAAGGCGCAGCGCGGTCATCCGCCAGCACACCGCGTCGAGCACCGCCTCGGCATCCTTGAGGGCGAAATAGCAATGCCCGGAGCCGTGCCGCTTCCAGCCGGAAATTTCGCCGCGCACCCGCACATGCCCGAACCCCGACTCGATCGAGCGCCGCAGTGCTTGCGACAGTTCGGAGACGGTATATTCGGCCCGGTTCGACGCCGGGGTCTCGCCCCAGGCGGCAGCGGCGGTCAAAGGCTGGTCGTCCATCGGCGGATATTACCGGAGAGGGCCGGAAAGCGCGATGCGGGTGCGATTTGAATGCCCCTTCCTCGAATGCTCCCTCTCCCCCAATGGGGGAAAGGGTCGGGGTGAGGGGGAGGACCGTCGAAATCTCGCGGATGGCCCCCTCACCCTGCCCTCTCCCCCGGTAGAGAAGAGGGTTCTCTCAGGAGGACGTCGATGAACATCCTCGTCGTCGGATCGGGCGGGCGAGAGCATGCGCTGTGCTGGGCGGTGGCCGGGTCGCCGCTGGCCGACCGGGTGTATTGCGCGCCGGGCAACGCCGGAATCGCCGCGGACGCCGAGTGCGTGCCGGTCGGCGCGGGCGACACGAAAGGCCTCATCGCCTTCTGCGAAAAGGCGGCGATCGATTTCGTCATCGTCGGCCCCGAACTGCCGCTGGTCGGCGGCCTTGTCGATGCGCTGGAGGCAAACGGCACAGCCGCGTTCGGCCCGACCGCCGCGGCCGCGCTGCTCGAAGGCTCGAAAGCCTTCATGAAGGATTTGTGCGCGCGCGAGGGCATCCCGACCGCCGCCTGGCGCCGCTTCCGCGATCCCGCCGCCGCCAAGGCCTACATTGCCGAACGGGGCGCGCCGATTGTCGTGAAGGCGGACGGGCTGGCCGCCGGCAAGGGGGTGGTCGTGGCGCAGACCGGCGCCGAGGCTGCGGCGGCGGTCGATGCCGCGCTCACGCAAAGCCGGTTCGGCATGGCCGGCGCCGAGATTGTCGTCGAGGAGTTTCTGCACGGCGAGGAGGCGAGCTTTTTCGCGCTGGTCGACGGCGCGAATGCGCTGCCGCTCGCCGCCGCGCAGGACTACAAGCGGACGGGGGACGGCGACACCGGCCCCAACACCGGCGGGATGGGGGCAGTTTCGCCAATCTCGTCGGTCACCCCGGCGATCGAGGGCGCGGTCATGGAGCGCATGATCCTGCCGACGGTGCGGGCGATGGCGCAGGGCGGCCGGCCGTTCAAGGGCATTCTCTATGCTGGGCTGATGCTGACCGCCGACGGGCCGAAGCTCCTCGAATACAACGTCCGTTTCGGCGACCCGGAATGCCAGCCGCTGATGATGCGGCTGAAGAGCGATCTCTTGCCGGCGCTGATCGCCGCCCGCGACGGGGTGCTGGGCGAGGTCGATCTGCGCTGGTACGACGACAGCGCGCTATGCGTCGTGATGGCGGCGAAAGGCTATCCCGGCAACCCGGTGCGCGGCAGCGAAATCCGCGGCCTCGCCGCCGCGGCAAGCGACCCCGAGGTCAAAATCTTCCATGCCGGCACCCGTCGCGACGATGGCCGCCTGATCGCCGAGGGCGGCCGCGCGCTCGGGGTGACGGCGCTTGGCACCGACCTTGCCGAGGCGCGCTCCCGAGTCTACCGCGCCGTCGACCGCATCGACTGGCCCGAAGGCTTCTGCCGGCGCGATATCGGGCTGCGCCGCACGGGCTGACCTCGAATTTCGCACGGGCCCGGTCGGGGCGGCTGGCGAGCCAGTCCGGCCGGTTTTGGCTGGCAACCTGCGAAATCGCCATCATATGTCGGCCGGGCCGCGGTTCGTGGCTGGTCTGCTGCCCGCGGTTGCGGGAACGGGCAGGGCTGGGAGCGCCTCGGATGGTTGCGCCGGGGCTGCGACTCATGTTAGGAACCGCACGGATTTCACGGAGCCCTGTGGCGCCGAGCGCGAACCCTCGCGCCGAAATCTCCCACAGCAACGATTTGTCGCGACCGAGCTCGGCCGGCGCGCTGATTGGGGACACTTTCCTTGGCTTCGGAAGGGACAGGCGTTTCCGGCCTGGCTGAACGTTATGCGGCGGCGCTCTTCGAACTGGCCGATGAGCGCCATGCGCTTGACGGGGTGGCTGGCGACCTGCGCGAATTGCGGGCGATGCTGCATGACAGCGGCGATCTCGAAAGGCTGCTGCGCAGCCCCGTGCTGTCGCGCGACGAGCAGGGCAGGGCGATCGCCGCAATTGCCGACAAGGCCGGCCTGTCGCCGCTGACCCGCGATTTTCTCGGTGTCGTGGCGCAGAACCGGCGGCTGTTCGCCGCTCCGGCGATGATCGCCGAATACCTGAAAAAGCTGGCCGAGCGGCGCGGCGAGGTCACCGCCGAAGTCACGGTCGCGCAGCCGCTTGATGCGGCGCGGCAGGCCACCCTCACCGAGCAACTGCGCCGCGCCGTCGGAGCGCGGGTGGCGATCGATCTCCGGGTCGATCCGGGCCTCCTGGGCGGCATGATCGTCAAGGTCGGCTCGCGCATGGTCGATGCCTCGCTGAAAAGTCGGCTGCACCGGCTCCGGCTGGCGATGAAGGCGACCGCTTGAAACACTTGTCATTGCGAGGGGCCGCAGGCGACGAAGCAATCCGGTAACGCCGAGCGCCGATCGACGAGATTGCTTCGCTGCGCTCGCAATGACATGACTGGGCAATTCTGAAGGAACAGAGATGGAAATCCGCGCGGCAGAGATTTCGGCGATCCTCAAGCAGCAGATCGCCGGGTTCGGCAGCGAGGCCGATGTCGCCGAGGTCGGGCAGGTCCTGTCGGTCGGCGACGGCATCGCCCGCGTCTATGGTCTCGACAAGGTCCAGGCCGGCGAGATGGTCGAGTTTCCGAACGGCATGAAGGGCATGGCCCTCAACCTCGAAACCGACAATGTCGGCATCGTCATTTTCGGCGAGGACAGCGGCATCCGTGAGGGCGACACGGTGAAGCGCACCGGCGCCATCGTCGATGTGCCGGTCGGCCGTGGGCTGCTCGGCCGCGTGGTCGATGCGCTCGGCAACCCGATCGACGGCAAGGGGCCGCTCACCGACGTGACCCGTACGCGGGTCGAGGTCAAGGCGCCCGGCATCATCCCGCGCCGCTCGGTGCACGAGCCGGTGCAGACCGGCCTCAAGGCGATCGATGCGTTGGTGCCGATCGGCCGCGGCCAGCGCGAGCTGATCATCGGCGACCGCCAGACCGGCAAGACCGCCGTCGCGATCGACACGATTCTCAACCAGCGCCAGGTCAACGCCGGCGACGACGAATCGAAGAAGCTCTATTGCATCTATGTCGCAATCGGCCAGAAGCGCTCGACCGTCGCCCAGATCGTCAAGACTTTGCAGGATTACGGCGCCCTCGACTACTCGATCGTGGTGGCAGCCACCGCCTCCGAGCCGGCGCCCTTGCAATTCCTCGCGCCCTATGCCGGCTGCGCGATGGGCGAATTCTTCCGTGATAACGGCATGCACGGGCTGATGATCTATGACGACCTGTCGAAGCAGGCCGTTGCCTATCGCCAGATGTCGCTGTTGTTGCGCCGCCCGCCCGGGCGCGAAGCCTATCCCGGCGACGTCTTCTATCTGCATTCGCGGCTGCTCGAACGGGCCGCCAAGATGAACGAGGATCACGGCTCGGGATCGCTGACCGCGCTGCCGATCATCGAGACTCAGGCCGGCGATGTTTCGGCCTACATCCCGACCAACGTGATCTCGATCACCGACGGCCAGATCTTCCTTGAAACCGACCTGTTCTATCGCGGCATCCGGCCGGCCATCAATGTCGGCCTGTCGGTCAGCCGGGTCGGCTCGGCGGCGCAGATCAAGGCAATGAAGCAGGTTGCCGGACGCATCAAGCTGGAGCTGGCGCAATACCGGGAGATGGCCGCCTTCTCGCAATTCGCTTCCGACCTCGATGCGGCGACGCAGCGCCTCCTGGCGCGCGGCTCACGACTTACCGAAGTGTTGAAGCAGCCGCAGTTCTCGCCGGTCCCGGTCGAGGAGCAGGTGGTGGTGATCTTCGCCGGCACGCGCGGCTATCTCGACCGGATTGCGATCGCCGATGTCGGCCGCTTCGAGCAGTCGATGCTGACCGACTTGCGCGGCAGCCGGCACGAACTGCTGGACGCGATCCGCGACGAGCGCGAGGTCAGTGCGGACACCGAGAAGGGGCTGACCGAATTCCTCGACGGCTTCGCCCGGACCTTTGCGTAAGCTTCGATGCCCACACCAATGCCGCAGTCCGGGCGCAAGCCGGGACCCACTTCTCCATCCACTCCCAAGCCGACCGGTGGGTCCCGGCTTTCGCCGGGACTGCGGTGCGGGGAACCGTCTTGTCAACATAGCGGCGTTGCCCGATGCCCAGCCTGAAGGACCTGCGGGTCCGCATCCGCAGCGTCCAGTCGACGCAGAAGATCACTTCGGCGATGAAGATGGTCGCCGCCTCGCGGCTGCGCCGCGCCCAGGAGCAGGCGGAGGCGGCGCGGCCCTATGCCGAGCGGATGGAGCGGGTCTTGGCCTCGCTCGCCTCGCGCATGGTCGGCATGCCGGGGGCGCCGCCGCTCCTCGCCGGCACCGGGCGGGACGAGGTTCACCTGGTGGTCGTCGCGACCTCGGACCGCGGTCTCGCCGGCGGATTCAACGCCTCGATCCTGCGCGAGGCGCGGCGCCGCATCCGCGATCTCGACAATGCCGGCAAGGCGGTCAAGATTCTGACGATCGGCCGCAAGGGCCGCGACAGCCTGCGCCGCGACTACGGAAGGCTGATCCACGACAGCTTGACCGAAATCGGCCGCCGCCGGGTCGGGTTCGACGAGGCGCGCGACATCGCGGACCGCATTCGCGCGATGTACGAGGCCGGCGAGTTCGACGTCTGCACGATCGTCTTCAACCGGTTCCGCTCGGCGATCACCCAGATCGTTACCGTGCAGCAGCTGATCCCGATGGCGCCGGCCGATACCGGCCGGGCCGATGAGGTGGACGATTTGCGCGGCGCGATCTACGAGTTCGAGCCGGACGAGGAGGAAATTCTGGCCGAGCTTCTGCCCAACAACCTCGCCGTCCAGGTCTATACCGCGCTGCTCGAAAACGCTGCCAGCGAGCAGGGCGCACGGATGACCGCGATGGACAACGCGACGCGCAACGCCGGCGAGATGATCGACCGGCTAACCATGAATTACAATCGCACCCGCCAGGCCGTCATCACCAAGGAGCTGATCGAGATCATCTCCGGCGCCGAGGCGCTCTAAAGGCGACGCTGGCACAATAAAGGCAAGGTCATTCGATCCATGACGATCACCATCTCGAAAAGCAATGTCGGGACGATCACCCAGGTCATCGGCGCCGTCGTCGATGTCCGCTTCGACGGAGAGTTGCCGTCGATCCTGAATTCGCTGCACGTCGATAACGGCGGCCGCACCTTGGTGCTTGAGGTGGCGCAGCACCTGGGCGAGAACACGGTGCGCACGATCGCGATGGACACCACCGACGGCCTCGTGCGCGGCGCCGAGGTGGTCGATACCGGCGGCCCGATCACCATGCCGGTCGGCCCCGAAACCCTGGGCCGCATCCTCAACGTCATCGGCGAACCGGTGGACGAGCGCGGCCCGGTCAATACCAACCACCGCTCGCCGATCCACAAGCCGGCTCCCGCCTTTATCGACCAATCGACCGAGGCCGAGATCCTGATCACCGGCATCAAGGTCGTCGATCTGCTGGCGCCCTACGCCAAGGGCGGCAAGGTCGGGCTGTTCGGCGGCGCCGGCGTCGGCAAGACCGTCATCATCATGGAACTGATCAACAACATCGCCAAGGCGCACGGCGGCTACTCGGTGTTCGCCGGGGTCGGCGAGCGCACCCGTGAGGGCAACGACCTTTATCACGAGATGATGGAGTCGGGCGTCATCGTGCCCGACGGGCCGGGGTCGAAAGCGGCCCTCGTCTATGGCCAGATGAACGAGCCGCCCGGCGCGCGCGCGCGGGTCGGGCTGTCGGGCCTGACCCTGGCCGAATACTTCCGCGACGAGGAGGGGCAGGACGTGCTGTTCTTCGTCGACAACATCTTCCGCTTCACGCAGGCCGGCTCCGAGGTGTCGGCCCTGCTGGGGCGCATCCCGTCGGCGGTCGGCTATCAGCCGACCCTGGCGACCGACATGGGCGCCTTGCAGGAGCGGATCACGACGACCAAGAAGGGGTCGATCACCTCGGTGCAGGCGATCTACGTGCCGGCCGACGATCTGACCGACCCGGCGCCCGCCACCTCGTTCGCCCATCTCGACGCGACCACCGTGCTGTCGCGGCAGATTGCCGAACTCGGCATCTACCCGGCGGTCGATCCGCTCGATTCGACCTCGCGCATGCTCGACCCGCGGGTCGTCGGTGACGAGCACTACCAGATCGCGCGCGACGTGCAGCGCGTGCTGCAGACCTACAAGTCGCTGCAGGACATCATCGCGATTCTCGGCATGGATGAATTGTCGGAAGAGGACAAGCTGACCGTGGCGCGGGCCCGCAAAATCCAGCGCTTCCTGTCGCAGCCGTTCCATGTCGCCGAAGTCTTCACCGGCACCCCCGGCGTGTTCGTCAACCTCGAAGACACGATCAAGGGCTTCAAGGGCATCGTCGCCGGCGAATACGACGAGATGCCGGAAGCCTCGTTCTACATGGTCGGCACGATCGACGAGGCGGTCGACAAGGCCCGCAAGATGGCCGCGGAGGCGGCGTGATGCCGGTTCAGTTCGAGCTTGTCACCCCCGAGCGGCTGATCGTCTCGCGCGATGTCGAGATGGTCGTGGTGCCGGGCACCGAGGGCAATTTCGGCGTGCTGCCCGGCCACGCGCCGTTTATCTCGACGATCCGCCCCGGCACGATCGACATCTACCAGGGTCGCACGATTGCCGAGCGCATCTTTGTCGTTGGCGGCATCGCCGAGGTGACGCCGCAGCGCTGCACCGTTTTGGCGGACGAGGCGATGCCCCCCGATTCGCTCGACCGCGCCGTCCTCGAAGCCGAAATCCAGGAGATCGAGGGCAACCTGCCGAGCTTGCGCGAACAAATCGGCCGCACCCAGGGCACCGACCGCGAACACCTCGCCGCCGAACTGCGCCAACTCGAGCGCCGCCAAACCGTCGCCCGCGCCAAATTGCAGGCGTTGTCGGAGATCAGCCACTAATACGCACCGGATTTTTGCCGGTCTCCGCACGTGGTGTATAAGGCCGCACGGTGACGGCGTGCCTGGAGCGGCGGCATGGGCGGGTGGACGCTCGACGATATTCCGTGGGATCGCTTCGACCGCTCGCGGCTCGACCCCGAGCTGGTGCGGATCGTCAAGGCGGCCAGCCTTGTCGAGCATAATGGCGCCGCCTATGCCCGGCATCTCTGCCTGGTCTTCGTCGACGATCCCGCATTCCAGGAGACCGCGCGGCGCTGGGGTGCCGAAGAGGTGCAGCACGGAAAGGCGCTGGCGCACTGGGCGAAGCTCGCCGATCCCAAATTCGATTTCGCCGCCGCCTTCGCGCGCTTTCGGGACGGGTTCAAAATCGATTTCGACAGCGACCGGTCGCGCCGCGGCTCGCGCGCCGGCGAGATGGTGGCGCGCTGCGTCGTCGAAATCGGCACCAGCTCCTATTACACCGCACTGCGCGAGGCGGCGGCAGAGCCGGTGTTGCAGGAAATTTGCCGCCATATCGCGGCCGACGAATTGCGTCACTACCGCCTCTTCTACAAGCAACTCGACCGCTGCCTCGCGCGCGAACGGCTCGGGCGCTTGGCGCGGCTGCGGGTGGCGCTCGGCCGGGTTGCTGAATCGGACGATGACGAGCTGGCCTACGCCTATTACGCGGCCAACGAGAGCGAGCGCCCCTACGACCGGCGGCGTTGCGGCCGCGCTTACGCGCGGCGGGCCTTTGCGCTCTACCGGGCGCACCATGTCGAGCGCGGCGTGGCGATGCTGCTGAAGGCGGCGGGCCTCACCCCGAACGGCCGGCTCGGCTGGATCGCCGCCGGGATCGCATGGCGCGCCCTACAGTTCCGCGCCATCCGGCTGGCCCGCGCCGCGGCGTGACCGGCGTTCCGACCGAGGATGATCCCGGCTACCCGTTTGCCGGCGATGCACGGCGCGGGCCGTTCGACGATTTTACCGCTGCTGCCGGGCTGCTGACCCGGCTGCCGGTCGGGGCGGGCGCCGTCGAGCCGGGGGCGGTTGCCGCCGCCGGCTGGGCCTTTCCGCTGGTCGGCGCCGGCATCGGCGCGGTCTGCGCCCTCGTGTTCTTCGTCGCCGGAGCCGCCGGCCTTGCGGATGCGCCGGCGGCGGTGCTGGCACTCGCCGCCGGCATCCTGCTGACCGGCGCGCTGCATGAGGACGGCCTCGCCGACACCGCCGACGGGTTCGGCGGCGGGATCGGGCGCGAGGCAAAGCTCGCGATCATGCGCGACAGCCGGCACGGCACTTACGGCATCGTCGCGCTCGGGCTGAGCCTTGGGTTGCGCGCCGCGGCGCTCGCCACGGTCGGCGGCCCGATCGCCGCGGGCCTCGCGTTGATCGCCGCGCATGCCGCCTCGCGCGGCGCCTTACCAGCGTTCATGCGGCTGATGACGCCGGCGCGAGCCGACGGGCTCGGGTCCATGGCCGGACGGCCCGGCTGGCTGGTTGCGCTGCTCGCGCCGGTTTTCGGCATCGGGATCGCGCTGGCGATGCTGGGGCCGCGGCATGGCGCCGTCGCGCTGGTCGCCGCGGGGATCGCGGTGGCGTTTGCCGCCCGGCTTGCGCAGCGTCAGATCGGCGGCTACACCGGCGACGTTCTCGGCTCCTTCCAGCAGATTGGAGAAATCGTCATGCTGCTCGCAGCGGCGGCGCAATGAGCGGGGTTTCACCCGCCAAGCCTACTGGCAACGTATCGCCGTTCAGCGCCGGGGCGATTGGCCCCACGGATCAAGTCCGTGGGCTGACGGCCCACGGCGGCGCTGGCGACGGCGCGGCGACGACCCGCTTCTGGTGGGTGCGGCACGCGCCGGTCGAGCATGGCGGCCGAATCTACGGCCAGAAGGACATGCCGTGCGACTGCACCGACGCCGCGGTGTTCGCCGGTCTCACCCGCCAGCTTCCGACGACGG
This sequence comes from Allostellaceae bacterium, assembly GCA_036278835.1. GTDB lineage: Bacteria > Pseudomonadota > Alphaproteobacteria > ATCC43930 > CGMCC-115725 > DATARH01. The sequence goes on along the minus strand of DASUKH010000141.1, from coordinate 525 downwards.
CGGTGTGGGTGGTCAGCAACCTGCGCCGCACACACGAGACCGCGCAGGCGATCGTGCGCGCCGGGCTGCCCGGCCCGGACGCGATCCCGGGTCCGCAGGCCGAAGCGATCCCCGACCTCGCCGAGCAGAATTTCGGCGACTGGCAGGGCATGACCTACGAGGAGTTGCGGCACGCGCGCGGCGGGGCGTTTCACCGCTTCTGGCATGCGCCGGCGCACCAGCGCGTCCCCGGCGGCGAGAGCTTTACCGACGTGATGGCGCGGGTGGCGCGGGCGATCCTCGCATTGCTCGAAACCCATCGCGGGCGCGACGTGATCGCGGTCGCGCATGGCGGCACGATCCGCGCCGCGCTCGGCCTCGCGCTCGGCCTCGAACCCGAACACTGCCTCGCCTTCACGATGGAGAACTGCTCCTTGACCCGCATCGACCACATCGAGGGGCCGGGCATGGGGCACAACTGGCGGGTCATCACCGTCAACCGCGCGCCCTAGCCCCTCTCCCCTCTCCCCGCTCGCGGGGAGAGGG
>DASUKH010000140.1:0-5049 GCA_036278835.1 Allostellaceae bacterium | reverse complement strand
CGGGAGTAGCCGCCCTCACTGCGGGACGCCGGCGCTTCCGGAAGGCCATCCGCCGCGTCGCGCGTAGAGGAGAAATTCGTGGTTGCCGGCGGGACCCTGGATTGGGCTCTCAACGATGCCGACGACCCGCCAGCCGAGTTGAGACTCGACCCAGGCGGCGATGCGGTCGCACACCGTGCGATGGACCTCTGGGTCGCGCACCACGCCGCCCTTGCCGACGTCACCCGGCCCGGCCTCGAATTGCGGCTTGATCAGCGCGACCAGGGCGGCCCGCTCGGCCGCCAGCGTCAATGATGCCGGCAGCACCGTCGCCAGCCCGATAAAGCTCGCGTCGCAGACGATCAGGTCGATCGGCTCGGGGATGTCGGCGCGGGTCAGATAACGAGCGTTGGTTGCCTCGTGGACCACGACCCGCTCGTCCTGGCGCAGCTTCCAGGCGAGTTGCCCGCGCCCGACATCGACCGCGTAAACCCGCCGGGCGCCGTGCGCCAGCAACACATCGGTAAAGCCGCCGGTCGAGGCGCCAATGTCTAGCGCCACCACGCCGGCGGGATCGAGGTTGAAATGGTCGAGCGCGAAGGCGAGCTTGATGCCGCCGCGCGACACCCAGGGGTGGCCGCGCCCGGCGACGGCGAGCGGCGCATCTTCGGCAAGCGCCATCCCGGCCTTGTCCACCCGCCGGCTCTCGGTCGAAACGAGGCCGGCGAGGATCAGCGCCTGCGCCTTGGCCCGGCTTTCGGCGAGGCCACGCTCAACCAGCAGCTGATCGGCCCGCCGCTTCGCCACCGTCCCGTTACGTCCCGATCGCCAAGGGGCTCGCCAGCTTGCGCAACAGCGCGATGACCGAAAGCGGGGTCAGTCGCCCGGTCTTCGGGTTTTCGCTCGGCACGTTCTCGATCTGCATCGCGAGGCGCACCGAGTCGGCCTCGACCTCGATCCGGTGAGTGTTGCGGGTGACCGCCGGGTCGGCCCAGATCTCGATCGTCGTGCGATCGGGGCCGATGCCGGCGAGCGCCAATGCCGCCGCGACATTGACGTTTGCGGGAAAGCCTTTCGCCGCCTCACGGGCGGTGCCGGCGAAGACCCGCTTCGCTTCGGCGAGGTCCGCCACCGAGATGCCGTGCGCGAGGAGGTAGGGCGCGCCGTCGAGGCCGTTGGGCGGCTTCCGGGTCACCATATGGATGCGGGCGACCTCACCTTGCGCGGCAGCCTGCACCGCATCGAGGCCGAGCAATGCGCCGGTCGGCACCATCACCCGGCCGCCATTCTTCCGCGCCAGCTGGACGAGGTCGAAATTGTCGAGCAGCGCGCCGCACGACAGCACCATTAATGTGCGCCCGGCCGATAATGCCGGCTCGGCGATCTCGCGCAATACTGCCGCCGGGGCGCATTCGATGACGATCTCCGCCGCGTCGCCTAGCCGCGCCAGCGGCAGCACCGGCACGGGCCGGGCGAAACCCGCCATAGCCGCTTCGGCGCGCGCCCGGTCGCGAGCCGACACTGCGGCGAGCGCCAGCCCATCGAGGCCACGATCAAGCGCCGCCGCCACAACCCTGCCGATCGCGCCAAACCCGGCGATCGCGACGCGCTGAACCATCCTTCCTCCCTGGCGTAAGCCCCGCGCCGGTCACCCAATTCGCGGGAGAACGTCAACAACCCTCCCCCGCAGCGGGCAACGCCCTCCTACAACCCTCCCCCGCAAGCGGGCGAGGGCAGGGTGGGGGCCTGAAGCGCCCGTCCGTCAATCCGGGGTCATCATGCGCTCGGTGACCGGCAATGTCAGGGGGTGCGGCGCATGCCGGCTGGCCAGCGCGACAAGGCGGTTGGCGGTGCCGGCGATGACCAGCCGCCGCCCGGCCAGCATCGCGCGGCAGCCGAGTTGCGCCACCTTTTCCGCCGACATCATATGGCGCAGATGGCGCGCCATCGGCGAATTCTCCGCCCCCGCCGTCACGAAGAAATTGGTCGCGGTCGAGCCCGGGCACAGCGTCGTGACGGTGACCCCGGTGCCGCGCAACTCGTAATAGAGCGCCTCGCCGAGGCTCAGCACATAGGCCTTGCTGGCGAAATAAGCTGCCATGCCCGGCCCCGGCTGAAACGCCGCGACCGAGGCGACGAGAAGGATGCGGCCGCGCCGCCGCGCGACCATGCCGGGCAGGATGAGGCGGGTCAGCTCGCTCAGCGAGACGATGTTGACCTGCAGGATTTCATGAAGGCGGGCCGGGTCGATGCGATCGAAGCGGCCGGCGGCGCCAAGCCCGGCATTGTTGACCAGCGCATCGATCGCGAGGCCGCGGCTGGCGATGTCGTGCGCCAGGGTGGCGGCGGCGCCGGGCTTGGCGAGATCGGCGGCGATCACCGTCGCGGCGGCGCCGATGCCTTCGAGTTCCGAGGCGAGCCTTTCCATCGGCGCGACGCTCCGCGCCGCGAGGATCACATCGTGGCCGTGCCGGGCCAGCTCGCGCGCCAGTTCGGCGCCGATGCCGCCGGACGCGCCGGTAACAAGCGCCAGCGGGCGCCGCGTCTCATTGTCCATCGCGCAGCTTTGTCAGACTCCGCCGGGCAAGGCAATCGTCCGGATCAGGGCGGGGTTGCCGTCCGGATGGGCGTCGTCACCAGGGACGCCGGCGGACATGAAACCGCGTGACAAGGCGCCGCGTTGGGGCGAGGCTGCAATCTCTCGATTCGCGCCACGGAGGCTCCTCGCCATGATCGAACAGGACGTCGTCGTCACCACCAAATACGGCAGCTGCCCGAGCTTTGCGGTCTGCCCGGAGGCGCCAGGGCAGTATCCCGGCATCATCTTCTACATGGACGCGCCGGGGATCCGCGAGGAACTGCGCAACATGGCGCGGCGGATCGCACGGGCCGGCTATTTCTGCCTGCTGCCCGACATGTATTACCGGCTCGGCACGCTGCGCTTTGACGTTGCGCGCCGCGACGACTCGATGGCGCCCGTATTCCTCCAGGCGATGCACAGCCTGACCAACGCCAAGGTGATGGACGACACCGGCGGCTGGATCGGCTGGCTCGACGCGCAGGAAAAGTGCAAGCCCGGCCCGATGGGTTGCGTCGGCTATTGCATGAGCGGCATGCACATCACCAACGCCGCCGCCTTCTACCCGCACCGCATCGCCGCGGCAGCTTCGCTCTACGGCGTCGGCATCATCACCGACAAGGAGGATTCGCCGCATCTGTTCCTCGACCGGATCAAGGGCGAACTCTACTACGCCTTCGCCGAGACCGACCGCAGCGTGCCGCCCAACATCCCCGGCGACCTCGCCAAGCTGCTGGCCAAGACCAACATCCGGCACGAGATCAAGACCTTCCCCGGCACCGAGCACGGCTTCGCCTTCCCCGAGCGGCAGATCTACAACACGCTGGCCGCCGAGGAGACCTGGGACAAGATGTTCGCGATGTGGGAGCGTACGCTGAAAAAGGGCTAGGCGCTTCCTGACGGCATCCGGCTTTCCGGTATCGATCGGGAAGCCCCGGTTCAAGGCGCCGCGATGCGGTTCGCTCTGTCGGTTGCGGCACTGATGGCGGCGGCGCCGGCCGGCGCGCTGGCCGATTGCAACCACCCGGAGGCCCTGCGCCCCGGCGACAGCACGGCGGCTTCCGGCGCCGGCGGCGCGGTCGAATGTTACCAGGTCGCGCTGCAGGCCGGCGAGCCGGTCAGCATCGCCATCGACAGTCCCCGGAACGACGTGGTCTTCGCGGTCTTCGCCCCCGGCTGGCGGACGAGTTGCGATGCCGCCGGCGATTGCGACGTCGCCGGCGACCAGCTCGGCGACGACGCGGTCACCCGCTGGGCCGACACCGCCCCGGCGACCGGCAGCTATCTGATCGTCATCGATACGTCGCGCAGCGACGCCGACTACCGCCTCAGCGTCGAATTGCGCTGAGTTTTAGGCTTAATCGGGTTTGCGGCCGATGGCGGCGAACATCGGGTCCTGCTCGTCCTCGATCCAGTGCTGCAGGCGGCGGGTCTCGATGCGCTCGAAGCCGCCGGCGCTGAGGTAGGCCTCGACCAGCCGCACATGGCCGGCATCGTCGAGCGCGCGCCACACCGCGACCGCCTTGGTCCAGAAGCAGCGGTTCGAGAAGCCGACCACCAGCGGGCCGCCCGGCCGCAACACCCGCGCCGCCTCGCGCAACACCGCGACCGGGCGCTGCAGGTACTGGATCGACACGCAGATCGTCGCCGCATCGACGCTGGAATCGGGGAGCGGCAGGACCGGGTCGCGGTTGAGGTTCTGCACGAAATTACGGTCGAGGCGGGGGTTGGCGGCGAGTTCCTCGGCGTTCATGCCGTGGCCGATCACCTCGGCATAGGCGATTTCGGTCGGCAGGTGACTGATCCAGCTCGACATCAGGTCCAAGAGCACGCCGCCGGCCGGCAATACCTCGCGGTAGCAGCGGGTCAGCGAGGCGATGGCGCCGCTGTCGATATGGGCGACGAGGCGCGCCGGCGCGTAGAAGATTTCGTCGTCTTCCTCGTCGAGCCGGGCGAACGCGCCATCCGGCAGCCCGAGTGCTTCGGTGTCGAGCGAAGGGGCCATGTGCGCTATCCTTCAGCAACGGACGCTGCGAAGCATAGGCATGAAAGGCCGCAAACCGTGAATCCCGACACGCTGACGCCGGAAGCCGTCGTCGCCCGTCAACTGGCCGCTTACAACGCCCGCGACATCGAGAGCTTCATGGCGGAATGGCACGACGATGCCCGATACTTTGCCCACCCGGACGAACTCCTAGCCGACGGCGCCGCGGCAATCCGTGCCCGCCACCTGGCGCGTTTCGAGGAGCCCGATCTGCACGGCAGGCTTATGGCGCGGATGTCGGTAGACAATCTCGTCGTCGATCACGAGCTGGTATCCCGAAACTTCGCCGAAGGCCGCGGCACCGTCAGCGTGATTGCGATCTACCAGGTCGAGGGCGGAAAGATCGCGCGCGCCTGGTTCAAGCAGGGAACGCCGCGGTTGGAGACGACCATCGAAGGAATACGGAGATGAACGCTGGCATGCCGTTCGCGGCGCCGCTGGTCGATCG
>DASUKH010000139.1:0-8438 GCA_036278835.1 Allostellaceae bacterium | reverse complement strand
GCCCGCTGGTTTCTCGGGCTGGAGCGCCGGGTGGTGGCGCACGGCCTGGTCGGCGAGGACGAGATCGCCGCGGGGCGCTCGCTGCGTCCGGGCATCCGCCTCAACCGCAAGCTTGCCGCCGGCGACGTGCCGCGCATGATGACCCGCGGCAATTTCGAGCGGCCGACCGCCGCCGCCGCCCGCTTCAAGCCGGGCGACCGGGTGCGCGCCCGCAACATCAACCCGGAAACCCACACCCGCCTGCCGCGCTATGCCCGCGGCAAGACCGGTACGGTCGAGGCAGTGCGCGGCTGCCATGTCTTCCCCGACAGCGCAGCGATCGGTGCCGGCGACGACCCGCAATGGCTCTACACGGTGGTGTTCCCGGCCCGCGAATTGTGGGGCGAGGCGGCCGACCCGGCTGTGCGGGTGTCGATCGAGGCGTTCGAGCCTTATCTCGAGGTTCTCGCGCAAGGGTGAGGGGCGGCATGGCTAGCGACATCGCCGATATCGCCGTCGCGCTGCCCGATCTGCCGCGCGACGACGGCGGCGGGCCGGTGTTCCGCGAACCGTGGGAGGCGCAGGCCTTTGCGATGACCCTGGCGCTCTACCGTCGCGGCCTCTTTACGTGGCCGGAATGGGCGGCGGCGCTTGCGGCCGAGATCAAGGGCGCCCAGGCGGCGGGCGATCCCGATACCGGCGACACCTATTACCGACACTGGCTCGCCGCGCTCGAACGCCTCGCCACCGAAAAGGGCGCCGCCGATCCGGCGAGCCTCGTCCGCTACCGCGACGCCTGGGACCGGGCCGCCCACCGCACCCCGCACGGCACGCCGATCGAATTGCGCCCGGAGGATTTCCCCGGTTGACCGCCGCCGCGCGGGAGACCTCGGAGATGTCTCCTCAAATCCCTGGCGGCTTTGTCACCGCGAAGCTTTGCCGCCCCTCCATATGCCGCAGCCATTGGCGCAGCGCGGGCTGCTCGGCAATCGGCGCCTCGCCATCCGGCAGCCGGACCAAATAGGACAGCAACGGCAGCACCATCAGGTCGGCAAGGGTAACCCGCTCGCCCGCGAGATAGGGACCATCGCCCATCAGCCGGACAAACTCCGCAAGGCACAGCCGGGCGCGCGGCAGAGCCGCCGCGACGGCGGCCTCATCGACCGGCAGCCCGAGGCGGGGGGCGAGCATCCGGTTGAACAGGATGCCCGCGGCGATCGAGGGCCAAGCATAGGCATCGACGATGCCCATGATCTGGTTCATGCGCGAGAACTGGTGCACGTCGGTCGGCTGTAGCGGCGCCGACGGAAACCGCTCGTCGACATAGCGCAGGATCGCCTGCGTCTCGTAGAGCGCGAAGCCGTCATGCTCGAACGCCGGCACCTTGGCGAACGGATGGCGCGACAGATGCGGTTCCTCCCGATGCTCGCCAAAGCCCATATTGACCAGCTCGTGCGCCACCCCCTTCTCGGCCAGCGCCAGCCGCGCGCTCCAGACATAGGTGCTGCCCGCCGGTCCATAGACAATCGGCCGCGCCATCATCGAGCCTCCATCCTGTTTCCCGGAGGATGTCGGCGAGGGCGGCTGCGGTCAAGCCGGCTGGGATTTTACCGCCGCTCGCCGCAAGGCAATGGCCGGGTCACCGGGAGGACCGCCATGTGGCGGCGGATGAAGGCGCTGCGGTGTCTGACCGCGCGGCCCGGATGGCGGGGCGAGCGGTCGAGCGGGTCGGGCAATGCGGCGGCGAGACGCGCCGCTTCGGCGGCATTGAGCGCAAAGGCCGGTTTGCGGAAATAGTGGCGGGCGGCGGCCTCGGCGCCGTACAGCCCCGGCCCCCATTCGACGACATTGAGATAGACCTCGAGGATTCGCCGCTTGCCCCAGGCCAGCTCGATGAGGCCGGTGAACCAGGCTTCGAGGCCCTTGCGCAGCCAGCCGCGGGCCGGCCACAGAAAGACGTTCTTGGCCGTCTGCATCGAGATCGTGCTGGCGCCGAGCAGCGGGCCGTCGCCGCTCTCGTACCGATCCCACGCGGTGCCGATCGCCGCCCAATCGAACCCGTGATGCAGGCAGAATTTCTCATCCTCGCCGGCCAGCACGCCGCGGATCAACTCCGGCGAAATCCGGTCGAGCGGCACCCACGATTTGTGGAGGCCATACCCTTCGGCGAGGCGCAGCGGCATCAGCGGCGTCAGCAGCGGCCGCACCTCGCGATAGAGCGACACGAATGCCACCGAGAGGATCAAAAACCCGCTGATCGCGAGAGCGGCGATACGCCCGGCCCGCAGCACGACGCGCCGGGCCGACGGGGCTGCGCGTGTTGCCGATCTCCTCACCCTGGCCGGGTACACCGTCGCCGATCGCCGCGCAACCCGCCCCGGCCGCCGGGTCAGAGCGGTTGCAGGCGGGCGGCAGGGGGGCTAAGACCCTCGCATCGTGAGGGCCGCAACGAGGAGAGATGCCGTGGCGCGCGGAGAGGAGCAGCACAGAAACCCAAAAACCAATATCGAGATCGCCCAGGAAGCGACGATGCGGCCGATCGGTCAGGTTGCGGCCGACAAGCTCGCCATCCCGGACGACGCGGTATCGCCCTACGGCAAGTACAAGGCGAAAATCTCGCTGGATTACATCGCCTCGCTAAAAGACCGGCCGAACGGCAAGCTGATCCTCGTCACCGCGATCACCCCGACCCCGGCCGGCGAAGGCAAGACGACGACGACGGTCGGCCTCGGCGACGCGCTCAACCACATCGGCAAAAAGGCGATGCTGTGCCTGCGCGAGGCGAGCCTCGGGCCGTGCTTCGGGATGAAGGGCGGCGCCGCCGGCGGCGGCTATGCCCAGGTGGTGCCGATGGAGGACATCAACCTCCACTTCACCGGCGACCTGCACGCGATCGGCGCCGCCAACAACCTGCTCGCCGCGATGATCGACAATCACATCTATTGGGGCAGCGAGCCGGCGATCGATCCGCGCCGGGTCACTTGGCGCCGCGCCGTCGATATGAACGACCGGGCGTTGCGCACGATCGTCAATTCGTTGGGCGGGGTCGCGAACGGCTTTCCGCGAGAGGACGGGTTCGACATCACCGCCGCCTCGCAGGTCATGGCGACCTTCGCCCTCGCCAAGGATTTGAAGGATTTGCAGCGCCGGCTCGGCAATATCGTAGTCGGCCAGACCCGCGCCCGGCAGCCGGTGCGGGCCGCCGACATCCACGCCGCCGGGGCGATGGCGGTGCTGCTAAAGGACGCGCTGGCGCCCAATCTGGTGCAGACGATCGAGAACAACCCCGTCTTCATCCACGGCGGCCCGTTTGCTAATATTGCGCATGGCTGCAACTCGGTGATCGCCACGACCTCGGCCCTGAAGCTGGCCGATTACATCGTCACCGAGGCCGGGTTTGGGGCCGATCTCGGGGCCGAGAAATTCTTTGACATCAAGTGCCGGCAATCCGGCATCCGCCCCGCCGCGGCGGTGGTCGTCGCCACGGTGCGCGCGCTCAAGATGCATGGCGGGGTCGCCCTGAAAGACCTCAAACAGGAGAACGTCGCGGCGGTCGAGAAGGGGTTCACCAATCTGCGACGGCACCTCGCCAATCTGCGCACGTTCGGGGTGCCGGCGGTGGTTTCGGTCAACCGGTTCAGCGCCGATACCGTGGCCGAAATGAAGCGACTCACCGATTTGTGCGCCGCCGAGGGAGTGCAGGCGGTCGTTGCCGATCACTGGGCGCGCGGCGGCGAAGGCGCGGTCGATCTCGCCCGCGCTGTCGTCGAATTGGCGGAGAGCGGGACGGCGAAGTTCCAGTTCCTCTATCCCGAGGAAATGCCGCTCCTCGAAAAAATCCGCACGATCGCCCAGCGCATCTATGGCGCGCGCGACATCGAGGCGGCGCAGTCGGTGCGCGACCAGTTGAAGCAGTTCGAGGAGCAGGGCTTCGGCCGTTTCCCGGTGTGCATCGCAAAGACGCAATACAGCTTTTCGACCGACCCCAACGCCAAGGGCGTGCCGGAGGACCATGTCGTCGGCGTCCGCGAGGTCAGGCTGTCGGCCGGCGCCGAGTTCGTCGTTGCGATCTGCGGCGAGATCATGACGATGCCCGGCCTGCCGCGCGTTCCGTCCGCCAACAGCATTACCTTGACCGAGGACGGGTTGGTCACTGGGCTGTTCTGAGGTATTCGCGGTTAGTTGTGGGTAGTTGAACCGCCGGATTCGGGCTGCTTCAATGAGAGGCCATCATCATGAAGATTGACGAGGGAATGGTGATGGCCCTCCCACGCAAGCTGGTCGAACAGGTGATTCTTGGGCTATACGACCAGATAAACTTGCATCTGGTGAAGCTGACTGCATTCGATTTTCCGCAGGAACTTCGCCAACATTTTCGCCGCGAACTGCGAAGTTGGTTGAACAAGATTCAACATATGCGAATGAAGCCAAACAATCGGCGCGGATCTTTCAAATTTTACTACGACCTTTTGTTCGAATACCCGTATGGGGGCGCCGAATTAGAGAACATGCAATCGATGATCGCCCTGATATCAGAAGATTACGAAATCCGACCCACCAAGACTCCGGTGGAGGTGGTCGTATGGTTGCGGAAATTTCATACCGAATTGGCCGAGCGGCTGCACAATGGCGAGGACGTGCTTGATCTGATCCCGGAGTAGTGGCGCTGTGGCTCCTGACGAAGTAAAAAAATGGCGGCGCGGCGAGCGCGAACGGTTGCTTGCGTTGCGCCAGGGGATGCCGCCCGCGGAGCGTCGTCGCCTCGGTTTCACGATCACCGCGGCGATCGAGGCGATTGTCTCGGACCGTCCGGGGATCATTGGCGTCTATTGGCCGTTCCGCGCCGAGTTCGACCCGCGGCCGCTGATCGACTGGGCCGTGGCGGCCGGACGCGGCATCGCGCTGCCGGCGGTCGTGGACAAAAAGGGGCCGCTCGAATATCGCGCGTGGCGGCCCGGCGATCCGCTCGTCGACGGGGTGTGGAACATCCCGGTGCCGGAAAAGCGCGAAATCGTGATCCCGGCGATAGTTCTGGCGCCGCTTGTCGGGTTTGATGCCGAATGTTATCGGCTCGGCTATGGCGGCGGCTATTTCGACCGGACGCTCGCCGCCCTGAAGCCGGGTCCGTTCGCTATCGGGGTCGGTTTCTCGGCGCAGCAACTCGAGACGATCCACCCGCAGCCGTTTGATGTGCCGATGGACCGGATCGTGACCGAAGGCGGCACCCGAAGCCGGCCGCCGGCCGGCTGACTCGCGGCCGGCTTAAGGGCTGCCCGTGGCGGCGCGCGGCCGGCCGCGGCGCGGGCGCGGCCCCGCATCGGTTGGGGGCGCCTCCGCTTCACGGCCGCTTCGGCCGAGACCAAGTTCCCGGGCAAGACTTGAGCGCTGCTCGGAATAGGTTGGCGCGGTCAGCGGGTGATCGCTGGGCAGGTTCCAGCGCCTTAGATATTGCTCGCCCGTGAAACCGTGGCGCGTGCTGAGATGGCGACGCAGCATCTTGCCCTTCCAGCCGCATTCCAGGCACACGACGGCGTCGCGCTGCACCGAGCGGCGCACCGGCACCGCCGGGCTCGGCGCCCCCTGCGGTTCTTCCGAACTGCCGAGGGTTCCGAAAGTGCGGTGCACCGCAACGATCAATTCCGGGATCTGCTCCGGCGGCACCTTGTGGTGGGAGAGATAGCTGGCGATGATCCTGGTGACGAGCGCCGGATAGGCGCCTGGATGCTTCGCGTCATCGGCCATGTCCGCCCCCCGTTCAGTGTTCCCGAGTGTAGCACAGCCGGCCGCTCTGCGCGCAAGGCGGCCTCGCCGGCTATGATGAAGCACTGACCAATGTGCCGATCTGGCCGGCGAGCCGGCCGAGCCAGATTGCGGTCGACAGCGGGTCCCCGGCGGGCGGATTGGCGCAGGCGGCATCGCCAAAGCTCTCGACGGCCGTCACCTTGGCGGCCACCGCCGGCGACATGGTGCCGGCGGCAAGCACCGCGTCGGCCGCCGATTTGGCCTTTTCATAAACGGCGCAGCCCTCGCCGATATAGGAGCCGGCCTGTTCGGTCACACGATCGACCGCGGCATAGGCAACCCCGGCCGCGCCGAGACCGCCAACCGCGGCCGCCGGCACGCCGGCGCAAGCGGTCAGACCCGGCAGGAGGACGCATGCCAGCAGCACAACCGGGATCAGCCCACGCTCCTTCAACAGCAGCGCCAACAGCCCGCAGGCCGCCGCGAGCAATTGCGCAAGCTGCGCCACGGCGCCGTCGGGCAGGCTCCAGCCGAGCAATGCCATCATCGCCCCGAGGCCGGCGTAGCTCGACGGCTCTGAGAGGCGGGCCAGCAGATAGGCGACGATCGACATCGGCAAATCCTTTCAGGCAGCAAAAAGCCGCCCAGAGGCGGCTCGGAAGGAGAAGGTCGGGAGAGGGAATCAGCTCAGGCGGGGGGAGTCCTCCGGCAGCCGGCCGGTCGCGAACCAGCTACGCAAATCGGCCTTGCTGCCGACCCAGATCGAGCGATCGACCGGGGTCGCAATGCCGGCCACCCGGCCGGCCGGCGTGTATTGATGAAAGTCGTAGGGCCGGGCGCCGCCTTCCCAAGACGACGGCCGCCCGGGCGGCAGGCGCGGCGGCCGGCGGACCAGCGACGCGTACTCCCCCGGCCGCTCGCCGTGCGGATAGGCCGGCAGGACGAGCGGCCAGCCCGACACGACCGGATCGGGTTTGGGCAATTGCGCAAACCCGTAATAGCCGAGCGGATCGCGCCCGAGGCATCCCGCCAGCGCCTCGCCGAAAGCCGCCATCAAGGCGGTTGGCGCTTCGCTCTCCCAGTCAATCATCGCGACCCCGCGGGCGCCGATCCCGGTCGCGTCGAGAAAGTTGTCGGCCTGATCGTCAGGGTCGGCGGTATCGAGGAAGTGATAGGGCACGACCAGGATGCCGGCATCGGCGGCGCCACGCCGGTTGCGGGCGAAGGCCGGATCGACAAAGCCGGCCCCCTGCGTCGCCTTGACAAAGACGAGGGTGATGTCGGCCGCAGCCACCGCCGGCCAGTCGATCGCGCCGTTGTGGTGCGACACGTCGATGATCCCGTCGAAAACGACGGCGGGCAGCGGGCAGCGAGGGGGATCAAGCATTTTGCTATTTCCGGTCCTGTTTGCGAACGAGATCGGTGCGCAAGTCGGCGATCGCCTGCATGACGCGCTCGATGGCGGCGCGCATCTCGGCCTGGAATTGGCGCTCGTCGGTGCGGCGTTCGTTGAGCGCGTGCTCGGCTTCGCTGAGGCGCACCTCGTGCCCGGCCAGCGCAACGCGGAACTCGGCGCGCTGCGTATCGAGGCCGTCGCGCAGGCTGAGATAACCGGCGAGTATCCCGCCGCCGAGCGTGGTGACGATCAGCACCGCCTGCACGAGATGACCGAGGTTGATGTCGGGAGTGAAATGCGGGTGGATTGCGCCGAGCCAGGTCTCGTCGTGTGCCCCGGAATCGGCGTTCGGATCGGGCAGGATTTGCGTCATGTCGTGCCAGTCAGGGTCCAGGCGAGGTTGGCGAGGGTCGGATCGGGGGTGGCGGGCGCGGCGATCGTCAGCACGTCGCCGCCGGAAAACGGCGTGGCGGATGCCATCGCAAAACTCGCCGCCGTAGCGCCGGCAGGGAAAATCATCGTGCCGACCGCGGCGCCGTTTTTGGCGATCGTGAATGTTGCGGACGATGTCGCCGGGGCGCCGGCGCTGCCGTAGCTGCCGGCGAGCCCCTGCGGGAGGGTGACCGGGCCGCCAAAGATGTAGCGCTCGATCGTCTGCCCGGCGCCGGGGCTGCCGGCAAACGACCCCGCGACATAGGCCGGTGTGGCGATCGCCCCGCCGCCGGTCAGCGTGTAGGCGGTGGCGGTCAGCCCGCTCAAATCCTGGAGGCTTTGGCCGAAAATGTTGAACGCCGGCAGTTTGACCTGGACCGTGTGGCCGACAAAGCTCGTCGGATAGCGATAGCGAAACAGCGAGGGATCGTTTGGCCCGAAGCGGGCGAAGGTGGCGCCCTGCGAATGCGGCCCGATCGGGGTGCCGTAAATGCCGCGGCGCAGATAGGCGAGGTCGTAATTGAACGCCGCCACCAGGGTAGCGGTCTGGTAGCTGACCAGTTCGCCGTCGCAGTAGCATAAGGTGACGAAATTGTCGGCGTCGGCCTGCGTGCCGGACAGCAGCTGACCCTGGCTCTGGCTGAGATCGACCGAGAGGGTGTCGGCGGTATCGGGGTCGGCGCCGCCCGCCAGGGCAGCGCGCAATATGCCTTGGCGGGCGCCCCGGTAGATCGTGCCGGCCAGCGCGTAGGTATTGCCGTCGCTCGACACCCAGACCTGACAGCCGCCCCAATGCTCGCCGCCCGAGGCGATGATCCACACTTCGAGATCGCCACCCGACAACCCGCTCGGCGGCTCGAAGACGATCGGCGGATTGGTGTCGCCCGGC
>DASUKH010000138.1:0-4941 GCA_036278835.1 Allostellaceae bacterium | reverse complement strand
TGCGGCTATGCACGTCGGCGCCGCCCAAATCCTCGGCGCTGACGATCTCGCCGGTGGCGGCGCGCACCAGGGGCGGGCCGCCAAGAAAGATCGTCCCCTCTCCCTTGACGATGATGCTCTCATCGCTCATCGCCGGGACATAGGCGCCGCCGGCGGTGCACGACCCCATGACGATCGCGATCTGCGGCACCCCCAAGGCCGATAGATTGGCCTGGTTGTAAAAGATGCGGCCGAAGTGGTCGCGATCGGGGAACACCTCGTCCTGTGCCGGCAGAAAGGCGCCGCCGGAATCGACCAGGTAGAGGCAGGGCAGCCGGTTGTCGCGGGCGACCTCCTGGGCCCGCAGGTGCTTTTTGACGGTCATCGGAAAGTAGGTGCCGCCCTTCACCGTCGCGTCGTTGGCGACGACCACACATTCCTGTCCCTTGATGCGGCCGATCCCGGTGACGATGCCGGCCGCCGGCACCGCGCCGTCATACATGCCCCAGGCCGCGAAGGCCGAGAGTTCAAGAAACGGCGAGCCGGGATCGAGCAAGAGGCGGATGCGCTCGCGCGGCAAGAGCTTGCCGCGGCTTTCGTGGCGCTTGCGGGCCGCTTCGTCGCCGCCCCCGGCAATCGCCGCCGATTTCTCGCGCAGATCGGCGACGAGCGCGCGCATCGCCGCCTGATTGGCACGAAAATCCTCGGAGCGCGGATCGAGCGCGGTCTGCAACACGGGCATTGCCCGCGCACCTTACCGGTTGCGAAAGCGCGGGCAAAAGAGAAACAGACGAGATTTCCGTTCGACGTAAACCGCTTCACATTCAACGGGCATCGCCCATATGATCATCGGGTGATCAAATCCTGGGCGAACCGCTCCACCCAGCGCTTCGCGGAAGAGGGCAAGGGGCGGTTTTCCGGGCTGCACACGGCGTTGGCGCGCCGGCGTCTACAGCTTCTTGACGAAGCCGAGCGGCTGGACGACCTGACCAGCCTGAAATCGGTCGGGCTGCATCGACTGCAGGGCGATCGAAGAGGCCAATGGGCAATATCGGCCGGCGGCCCGTGGCGCATCACCTTCGAGTTCCGGGACGCGCACGCCTGGAATGTCGAAATCGTGAATTATCATTGATGAGGCTCGGACCATGGCTATCGCGCGGATAAGGCCGCTCGCGGGACCCGCTCCCCATCCGGGCGAGGTGCTGAAGGACGAACTCGAGGCGCGCGGCCTTTCGGCTCATGCCCTGTCGCTGGCCTTGCGATTGCCGGCGTCGCGCATCAGCCAAATCATCCGCGGGCAGCGGGCGATAACACCGGAAACGGCGCTGCGCCTTGCCCGCTATTTCGGCGGTTCCGCGGCGATCTGGCTGCGGCTACAAACCGCCTACGACCTGTCGCGTGCCGAAGCCGAACTCGCCGAGAGGATCGCCGCCGAGGTCTCGCCCGCCGCGGCTTGATCGCCTTCAGCATTCGGCCTCAAGCCGCCCGGTCAAATGTCGTGCACGTCGAGGACGCCGGGGAGCGATTTGACGGCGGCGCGGATCGCCGGGTTGATGCGGAAGGCGCCGGGCAGCGCGATCTCGACCTCGTTCCGCGGCAGGTCGAGCACCACCGTCACCCGGCCGCGGCCGCCGGCTTCGCGCGCGATGACGCTCTTGAGCCGCGGCAGCGCCTCCGGCTGGGCGACGAAAACTCGCAGCCCGGCCGCCGCGTGCGCGACGGCAGCGTCGAGCGACTCGATCTTCTGCGCGGTAAGCCTGAGGCTCTCTTCCTCGCGGCGGACATCGACGGTGACGATCAGCGGCTGACCGCCATCGAGCAGCGCGCGGGTCTGGCTCAGCACATCGGAGAACACGGTGATCTCGAAAGCGCCGGTGGTATCGGACAACTGCACGAAGGCGAACCGGTTGCCGCGTGCCGAGGTGCGCTCCTTCCGGCCGATCACGATGCCGGCGAGGCGGAAACGGCTGGCGCCGCCGGCCGCCAATGCCGCCGGCAGGTCGGCCCAGGCGATGATGCCGGCGCGCTGCAGGCTTTGCCCGTAGGGGTCGAGCGGGTGGGCCGACAGATAGAATCCGATCGCCTCGAACTCGTTCTGCAGCCGCTCGACCGGCGGCCAGTCCGCGATAACCGGCAGCGATGGCCGCGCGGCAACCCCGGCACCGATGCCGGCGAACAGGCTCTCCTGCCGGCTCTCGCGCTCCTCGGCGGCGCGGCTCGCCTGGCGCAGCAGCAGGTCGGCGGCGGCGCAGCACTGGGCGCGGTTCGGGTCGAGGCAATCGAAGGCGCCGGCCCGCGCCAGACTCTCGAATTGGCGGCGGTTAAAGCTTTTCGTATCGAGCCGCGCGGCGAAATCGAACAGGTCCTTGAAGGGACCGCCGCGTGCCCGCTCGGCGGCGGTGTCGGCCATCGCCTGCGCGCCGACCCCCTTGACCGCGGCTAGCGCGTAGCGGATCGCCGCGGTGCCGCTTTTGGGGTCCTCCTCAACCGCAAACGCGACCTCGGAGCGGTTGATGTCGGGCGGTAGCAGCGGGATGGCGAGCCGCGCGAGTTCCTGGCGGAAATGCGCGAGCTTGTCGGTATTGCCGAGGTCGAGGGTCATCGACGCGGCGAGAAACTCGACCGGGTAATTTGCCTTCAGATACGCGGTCTGGTAGGCGACGAGGGCGTAGGCGGCGGCGTGCGACTTGTTGAAGCCGTAGCCGGCGAACTTCGCCATCTGGTCGAAAATCAGCTCGGCCCGCGCCTTGTCGACCCCGCGCGCCACGGCGCCCTCAACGAACTGGGCGCGCTGGGCATCCATCTCGCTCTGGATTTTTTTGCCCATCGCGCGGCGCAGCAGGTCGGCCGAGCCGAGCGAATAGCCCGCCAGCACCTGCGCGATCTGCATCACCTGTTCCTGATAGATCATGATGCCGTGGGTTTCCTTCAGGATCCCCTCGATCTTCGGATGCAGGTAGTCCGGCGCCTCCTCGCCGTGCCGGACCGCGATATAGCGCGGGATGTTCTCCATCGGCCCCGGCCGATAGAGGGCGTTCATCGCGATGATGTCCTCGAACCGGTCCGGCTGCAGCTTGCGCAGATAGTCGCGCATGCCCTGGCCTTCGAGCTGGAACACGCCGACCGTATCGCCGCGGCCGAGCAGCTCGAAGGTAGCCGGATTGTCGAGCGGCAGGTTGGCGAGGTCGAGCCGGACGCCGCGCCGTTCGAGCAGTTCGAGGCAGCGGGTCAGCACGGTCAGCGTCTTGAGGCCGAGAAAGTCGAATTTGACGAGGCCGGCCGGCTCGACCCATTTCATGTTGAACTGGGTCACCGGCATGTCGGAGCGCGGGTCGCGGTAGAGTGGCACCAGCTCCGCCAGCGGCCGGTCGCCGATCACCACCCCAGCGGCATGCGTCGAGGCGTGGCGGTAAAGCCCTTCGAGCTTCAGCGCGATCGTCATCAGCCGCCCGACCGTTTCGTCGGCATCGCGCTGCGCCTGCAATTGCGGCTCGCCCTGGATCGCCTGGGCGAGGCTGACCGGGTGGGCCGGGTTGTTCGGCACCAGCTTGCACAGGCGATCGACCTGACCGTAGGGCATGCCGAGCACCCGCCCGACATCGCGCAACACCGCGCGCGCCTGCAACTTGCCAAAGGTGATGATCTGCGCCACCCGGTCGCGGCCGTATTTCTGCTGGACGTAGCGGATCACCTCGTCGCGCCGGTCCTGGCAGAAATCGATGTCGAAATCCGGCATCGATACGCGCTCGGGGTTGAGGAAGCGCTCGAACAGGAGACCGAAGCGCAAGGGGTCGAGATCGGTGATCGTCAAGGCCCAGGCGACGACCGAGCCGGCCCCCGAGCCGCGCCCCGGCCCGACCGGGATGCCCTGGCGCTTCGCCCATTGGATAAAGTCGGCGACGATCAGGAAATACCCGGCAAACCCCATCCCGACGATGGTTTCGAGTTCGAACGCGAGCCGTTCCCGATAGGGCCGCGCCGCCTCGTCGCCATCGGCAATGCCGATCGCCGCGAGCCGGGTGCCGAGGCCGGCGCGCGCCGCCTCGCGCAAGGCCGCCGCCTCGTCCGCCCCGTCGCCGAAATCCGGCAGGATCGGCTTGCGGAATTGCGGAATGAAGGCGCAGCGCCGGGCGATGACGAGCGTGTTGTCGCAGGCCTCCGGCAGGTCGGCGAACAACACCCGCATCTCCGCCGCCGGGCGCAGATAGTGATGCGGGGTCAGCCGCTTGCGGTCGTCGTCGGCGACCGCGCGGCCCTGCGCGATGCAGAGGAGCGCATCGTGCGCCTCGTAGAAGTCGCGGTCGGGGAAACAGGCGTTGTTGGTCGCGACCAGCGGCAGGTCGTGCGCATAGGCGAGGTCGATCAGCCCGGCCTCGCTGCGCGCCTCCTCGGGCAGGAAGTGGCGCTGCAGCTCGATATAAAGGCGGCCGGGAAAAATCTCCTTCAGCCGGCCGAGCACGGCCTCCGCCGCCTCTCCCTGGCCCTCGGCGAGCAGCCGCCCGACCGGGCCGCCGGCGCCGCCCGCAAGACAGAGCAGGCCGGCATTGGCGGCTGCCAGATCGGCGAGCGTCAGGGCCGGCTCGGCGCCCGCCTCGCCGTCGAGATAGGCGCGACTGACCAGCCCCATCAGGTTGCGGTAACCGGCCTCGTTCTGCACCAGCAGCACGATGCGGTCGGGATCGCCGCCGCCATGGCCGTTGCCATTTCCGCCGCGTGGGGGGCGCGCCTCGCCGGTTGATGCCAGCGCGATCTCAACGCCGATGACCGGCTGGATGCCGCTATCGGCGCAGGCAGTCGCGAATTCGAGCGCCCCGAACAAATTGCCGCTGTCGGTAATGGCGACCGCCGGCATCGCCTCGGCGCGACACAATTGCGCCAGCTCCTTGACCTTGATCGCCCCGGCCGACAGCGAATAGGCCGTATGGGTGCGCAGATGAACAAAATCGGCGAGCGGCATGGCGG
>DASUKH010000137.1:0-4868 GCA_036278835.1 Allostellaceae bacterium | reverse complement strand
GCCTATACGCGCTGGCTCGAACGGCACAACCAGAGCCGTGAGAAGATGGCGACCCTGGCGGTCACCCAGCGCCGCCACACCCAGCATACGCCGCAGGCCTATTTCTACGGCACCCCGCTCAGCCGCGAGGACTATTTCAATTCCCGTATGGTTGCCTACCCGTTCTGCCTCTTCGATTGCGATATCCCGGTGCAGGGGGCGGTGGCGATCGTCTTGACCACCGCCGAGCGGGCGCGCGACCTGAAACCGAAGCCGGCCTATCTCGCCGGCTACGGCGAGCGCCTCAAATTCGAGGTGGCAGGCCGCATCGGCAGCCTCGCCGATTACATGGAGGGCGGCCGCAGCTCGGCGAAACTGACCTGGGAACGCTCCGGTTTTGGCCCCAAGGATGTCGATGTCGCGCAGATCTATGACGGGTTTTCGGCCTCGGTGATCTACGGCCTCGAATCTTATGGGTTCTGCCAGGAGGGCGAGGCGCTCGACTTCATCCAGGACGGCCGCATCGAACTCGACGGCGAGTTGCCGCTCAACACCTTCGGCGGCAGCCTCGGCACCGGACGCATCCACGGCCTGTGGCACATCATCGAAGGCGCGTTGCAGGCGTCGGGCCGCGCCGGCTCGCGCCAAGTCAAGGACGCCAATGTCTCCTTCGTCGGCGCCAGCGCCCCGATCGTCACCGGCACCACCTTCCTCTTCGTTGGCGAGCCGTATTAGCCTCGCCTGTGAGCCTCAAGGCGTCTCTTCACACGGCGGGGCCGCGCCATTAGGTTAGGGCCGGCCTTTGAGGAATTCGCGTCATGACTTTTCTCGCCGACCGTCTCGCCCGCGTAAAGCCGTCTCCGACGATGGCGATCACCGCGCTGGCCACCGAATTGAAGGCGGCTGGGCGCAACGTTATCGCGCTGTCCCAGGGCGAGCCGGATTTCGATACGCCGCCGAATATCCGCGAAGCCGGCATCGCCGCGATCCAGCGCGGCGAGACGCGCTATACCGTGTTCGACGGCCGGATCGAGCTGAAGCGCGCGATCTGCGGCAAGTTCGAGCGCGAGAACGGCCTCAAATACGAGCCGTCGCAGATCACCGTTTCGAGCGGCGGCAAGCAGGTTCTCTACAACGCCTTTTGCGCGACGTTGAGCCCCGGCGACGAGGTCGTCGTGCCGGCGCCCTATTGGGTCTCCTACCCGGAGATGGTGCTGTTGTGCGACGGCGAGCCGGTGCCGGTGGCGTGTCCGCAGAACAACGGCTTCAAGCTGCGCCCCGAGGACCTCGACGCCGCGATCACGCCGAAGACCAAGTGGCTGATCCTCAATTCGCCGTCCAACCCGTCGGGCGCCGCCTATACCGAGCGCGACCTGCGCGAACTCGCGGACGTGCTGCTCAAGCACGAGCATGTCTGGATCATGACCGACGACATGTACGAGCACCTCGTCTATGACGATTTCCGCTTCAAGACGATCGCCCAGGTCGAGCCGCGGCTCTATGAGCGGACATTGACCGTCAACGGCGTCTCGAAAGCGTATTGCATGACCGGCTGGCGCATCGGCTATGCAGGCGGCCCGCGCGAATTGATCCGGGCGATGGGGGCGATCCAGTCGAACTCGACCGCCAACCCGTGCTCGATCAGCCAGGCGGCGGCGATCGAGGCGTTGAGCGGCCCGCAGGACTTCATCCCGAAGCACAACCGGCTGTTCAAGGAGCGGCGCGATCTCGTCGTCGATTTCCTGAACCGCGTGCCCGGCCTCTATTGCCATCGGCCGGAGGGGGCGTTTTACGTGTATCCGTCCTGTGCCGGAGTGCTCGGCAAGCGCACCCCGGATGGCGCGACCATCGAGAGTGACGAGGATTTCGCGCGCTATCTGCTCGAAGCCGAGGGGGTGGCGGTCGTACACGGCACCGCCTTCGGCCTGGCGCCGCATTTCCGCATCTCGTATGCCACCTCGAACGAGGAACTGCGCGAGGCTTGCACCCGGATCGAGCGAGCCTGCCGCGCCTTGCAGTAGAAACCGGCGCCGGCTTCAGCGCCGCACGTTGCCCCCTACCGGAGTCCAGGCCGGCGCGTCGCTTGCCGGGAAGCTCTGTTCCGATGCCGCCGTGACCGGGTCCAGCGCGGCGTCGGTTTCTTGTGTCACCAGCACCCGTCCGGCGTGCTGCGGGGTCGTCTCGACCGTCGTCAGCGCTTCGTAGATCGTCCACCGCCCGGTGATGCTGCGCACCAGCAGCACCGTGCCGCCGATCGCCAGTGCGAGCCGGCCGAGCGTCGGCCGTATCGCGGCTTGCGCGATCAGAGCGATCCCGGCGATCGCCGAGCCGATTCGCTCGTCCGTGCCGATTTTGGTCTCGATTGCCGCTGGCTGGCCGACCGCGCGCGCCATGAGCCGCTCCCCGTAGAGTCCCTATATTCTCGAACATTGCCAGGGCCGGCCGGTTCCGCCCTGGATTGTCGGCGCGGCCGCCCAGAGTCCCTCACATTTTGCCGGCATACTGCAAAAAGGCGGTCCGTTGATCCCGGCTGGACCGCGGGGGGCCGCCGCATGCGTTCAGCCGCGCCGTGAAGAACCCGCGCACCTCGCGCGAAAAGCCATCGCGCGCCGGCCCGGCCGGAAGCCCTCGCGATGGCGGGCGCGGTCGCAAGCCGCCGTCCGGCGGACGCGGCCGGGTACCGCAGCGGCGCCTTTTCGGCCGCACCATGATCGTCATCGTGGTGATTGGGCTATGGGCACTGATCGCCGGCGGCGGGGTGCTCGCCTATTTCGCGATGACCCTGCCCGACACCAGCCAGCTCAGCATCGCCGAGCGGCGGTCGAGCCTGACGATCCTGGCCGCCGACGGCAGCACGATCGCCACCTATGGCGACCTGTTCGGCCGGCCGCTGACCTTGAGCGAGATGTCGCCGTACCTGCCGGAGGCGGTCATCGCCACCGAGGACCGCCGCTTCTACAGTCATTTCGGCATCGACCCGATCGGTCTCGCCAGGGCCGCCATCGCCGATTTGCGCGCCGGGCATATCGTCGAAGGCGGCAGCACGATCACCCAGCAGCTCGCCAAAATCCTGTTCCTGACGCCGGAACGCAGCCTCACGCGCAAAATCCGCGAGGTCCTGCTCGCACTCTGGCTCGAGCGCCGATTTACCAAAGCCCAGATTCTCGAAATCTACCTGAATCGGGTCTATCTCGGCGCCGGCGCCTACGGCGTGGATGCTGCAGCGCACCGCTATTTCGGGAAATCGGCATCGCAGCTGAACCTGTTCGAGAGCGCCGTCATCGCCGGGCTGCTGAAGGCCCCGAGCCGGTTCAGCCCGACTCACGACCGCGATGCCGCCACCGGCCGCGCCGGGCAGGTGCTGCAGAACATGGTCGAGGCCGGCTACATCAGCGCTGCACGTGCCGCCGCCGCGCGCCGCGAGGGGGCCGAACTTGCCCATGTCGGCCGGCCCGGCATGCGCTACTTCGCCGACTGGATCGCCGATCAGGTGCATGATTTCGCCGGCAATGCCGCCCGCGACCTTGTCGTGCATACGACGCTCGATCCCAGATTGCAGAAAGCGGCGGAGGCGGCCGTCTCCGCCACTCTCGGCACCTACGGAACGCGCGACCGGGTGGGGCAGGGGGCGCTTGTCGCGCTGGCCCCCGATGGCGCGGTGCGCGCGATGGTCGGCGGCCGCGACTACACCGAGAGCCAGTTCAACCGCGCGACGCAGGCGCAGCGCCAGCCCGGCTCGGCGTTCAAGCCGTTCGTCTATCTCGCCGGACTCGAAGCCGGAATGCGCCCCGACGACCGGCTGATCGATGGACCGATCCGGATCGGCAGCTGGCGGCCGCGCGATTACAGCAACCATTACCGCGGCGAGATGACGCTGGCCGAGGCACTGGCGCAGTCGATCAATTCGATCGCGGTGCAGGTCGCCGAGCGCGCCGGCATCAAGCGGGTTGTCGCAGTCGCCAACCGGCTCGGCATTACTTCCGATCTCGCCGCCGATGCCAGCATCGCGCTCGGAACGGGCGAGGTGAACCTGTTGGAGTTGGTCTCGGCTTATGCGCCGTTCGCCAATGGCGGCAACGGGGTGCTCGCCTACGGGATCAGCGAAATTCGCGACCGCGATGGCAATATCGTCTATCGCCGCACCGGCTCCGGGCCGGGACGGGTCGTGGCGCCGCAAGACGTCGCGATGATGGACCGCATGCTGGAGGGAGTCGTCGGCCACGGCACCGGCCGCGCGGCCGCTCTGAAGCGCCCCACCGCCGGCAAGACCGGGACGACGCAGGATTACCGCGATGCGTGGTTTGTCGGCTACACCGCCGACCTGGTGGCCGGCGTGTGGTTCGGCAATGATGACGACTCGCCGACCCGTCGGGTCACCGGCGGCTCGCTGCCGGCCCGTACCTGGCACGCCTTCATGGCAGCGGCGGAACAGGGCCGGCCGGTGCGGCCATTGCCGACCGCGGTGGCGGAAGCGGCGACGGACCGGCCGACGCCGCAAGAAGCGGGATCGCCTTTCGAGCGGCTGCTCGGGTGGCTCGGCACCCGGTCGTCATCGGCCACTCAGGCGGAATCGGCCGACCGCCGCAGCGAAGCCGAGCGCAACGCCGGATTTTAAGGACCCTATCCCCGCTCAAAAAGCTGCAACCCCGGCGTAAGCCGGGGTCCACGGATCGGCGTCGCGATTGTTGAAGCGTGGGTCCCGGCTTTCGCCGGGAATGCGGATTCGGGTAGCAGCTTCCCCTCCCTGTCCCCAGGGAGAGGAAGCCGAAAGAACTTTAGTGCAGCGGCGAGAACTCGGCCGGGACGACCAGCATATTTTCCTGCTGGACGAATTGGCCGCGGGTGGCCGGCGGCCACGCGCCGGCGGCGCGCGCCTCGTCGCGGATGCG